>CALWIH010000006.1 GCA_944380675.1 uncultured Clostridia bacterium
GTGAAGACAGCCCAGTTGACAAACATCGGGTACCGCATGGTGATTCCTCCTCCCGCCGCGCTTCGCGCGGCGTTTCTTCTTCTATCATACCACGCTGCGCGCCCCCGCCTTTTTATTCCGCCGTGTTTCCGGAAAGGCACTCTCCTAAAAAAACCGCTGTTCCGAAATCTGATAGAGTAGAATCACATCAAACAACGAGGAGGAAACAGAAATGAAGGAACACGGCATGACTCCCGATACGGAAAAGGAGAGAGAGGAAATCATGAACGAGCTGACCAGAACGATGTACGCCGAACTCGAAAACGCGGATCAGGGCGGGGAAAGCTCCGATCCGGGCGAGAAGGCGGAGGATTCCTCCGATAAGCAGGAAATGGAGAGCTTTCTCGATTTTCTTTCCCGCATGGCCTCCGGCGAGGAGGACGGGGAGGACGATGACGACGAGGAGGAAAACGATGACGACGGCTTCGTCTTTGGCGACGATGAGCAGCCGGAGCGTGAGATGGATGCCGACGACTACCATAACCGCGCGGTCGATTATGCCCGGGAGCACCGCTTCGCGAAAGCGGTGCAGATCTGCGAAGAGGGGCTTTTCACCTACCCCGACAACGTCGATTTGCTCGCCGACGCCGTCAAATACTGCGCCGAAAACGGCGACAAGCCCCGCGCGCAGAAGCACTATGAAAAGCTCTGCGCCATCATTCCGCGCTCGCGCTTTAACTGGCGCGCGTTCACCTTCTCCCTCGACTACCTGATGCTTGACGCGGAGGAAAACGAGTCGGAATGCCGCTCGCTCCTCGAAGATTATGCAAAGGCGCTTCCCTTCGAGGAGAAGCGCTTCGTCGCCGCCTCCGAGCTTGAGACCGCTCTCGGCAACCATGAGCGTTCCATGGAGATCCTGCTCGAGGCCGTAAACACGCTGAAAAACGCGAGCCAGTGCAGCCTTCGCCTCGCCGACCTGCAGCTCGAGCGCGGAGAGTTTGAAGAGGCTGTCCGCACAGCGGACTATGGCATCATTGCCTCGGCGCAGGTACAGCCGTCCATCAACATTCCGTACCTTTATCTTGTGCGCACGCTTGCCGCGGACGCTCTGCTCCGCCAGAGAAAAGACGGATCCGACAAGGACGAGATCGACGCGCTCCGGGAAACATACAAGAAGCTCCTCGACGTCTTTCCCGTTCTGCGTCCGTACCGGCGCACCATCGCCAACCGCATAAAGCTGCTCGATCTGTTCGAGCTCACGGTCGAATAACCCATAGAAAGGAGACAGGCGCATGAAACCGCTCAGCAAAGAAAAGAGAATGATTCTGGAGCTTCCCGACGAGGAAGTCAGCAGGCTTCTGCGCCTCGCCTCCCCGAAGGCTCAGGGGGCCGCCGTCCCCGCGGGAGAGGAACAGAAAAAGGCAAAGAGCGGCTTTGCACAGCTCAACGCCCTCGTCGGCCTTGCGGAAAGCAAGGAGCAGATCCGCCGGATTGCCGCCTTCCACGCCCTGCGCCGCTTCGCAGCCTCGCAGGGAAGAAAGCTGCGCAGCGTCTCGTACCATATGTGCTTCACGGGCAATCCCGGCACGGCCAAGACGACGGCGGCGCGCATCTTCGCGAAGATTCTGCGCGAGGAGGGCGTTCTGACCTCCGACTGCTTTCTCGAGGCGGGCCGGGCGGATCTCATCTCAAAGTATCAGGGGCACACGGCCATTCAGGTGCGCAATCTCTTCAAGAAAGCGCGCGGCGGGCTGCTGTTCATCGACGAGGCGTATTCCCTGATCGACGGCGTCGAAGGCGGATACGGCCAGGAGGCCGTCGCGGCGCTCGTCGCGGAGATGGAAAATCACCGCGACGAAACCGTCGTCATCCTTGCGGGCTATCCAAAGGAGATGGAGAACCTGTTCGCGTACAATCCCGGCCTGCGCTCGCGCGTCCCCTTCACCGTGCACTTTCCCGACTACTCCGTCGACGAGCTGATCGCCATCACGGGCTGCATCGCGAAGGAGAACGGCTACCGCCTGCGCCCCGACGTTCCTGGCCGTCTGCGCCCCCTCTTCGAGGAGGCGCGCCGCGCGAAGGACTTCGGGAACGGGCGCTTCGTGCGCAATCTGGTGGAAAGCGCGGAGCTCGCGAGAGCCGCAGCCGTCTACGACAAGCGGGGCCAGGGCATGAGCCTCGACGACTGCTTCACGCTCGGCGCGGACGACTTCGCGCTGCCCTCCTCCGCGCGCAGGGCGGAGGAAGCGCGCCTCGGCTTCGCGTAACAGCGCGGGAGGGCGCCGTTAAAAAAACCGGCTTCCCATTTCTGCTAAGCTAAAGACAGCAAAAAACCTCCGAGGCGCGGGTACCGCTTCGGGAAGGCAGGGACGTACCGAAAAAAGAAGGAGAAAAAAGCTATGACTAACAATTCCGTTTCCACCGATATCGTTAAGGCGGAGGCCTCCTACGAGATTGACCTGCTCAACAAAGCCACCGGCGTCACCTTCCCGAAGGTCGCCGTCTACGGCAACAACACGCTCGGCCAGCTTCTCGCGGAATACGCCGCCGACATCGGCATGAACCCGAACGACATGGTTCTCTTCGAGAACAAGCGCACCGGCGCGACCACGAGCGACAAGAACGAAACCGTCTCCGGTCTCGGCCTGACGGAGAACGACATTCTCGCCGTGAGCGACAACGCGCGCGTCGCGTAAGTAAGGAGAGCGGCGTATGGAATGGGTTGTTCTGACAGTGCTTGTCGCTGCCGCCGTCTGGGGAATTACCAGACTGACGCGCTCCAAACGCGCGAAGCAGACGTCGCTTCCCCCCAGGGCACGCGGCGTTACAGCATATACGCCGCGCCCCGTCACGCTGCGTCCGCCGTACGCCGGCAGCAGTCCCGCCGCCCTTCCTCCCCGCCGTTCCGCGGCGCCGGCAGCAGCCGGCGGAACAACGCGGCTCGCGGCGGGGGCCCCGGGGCCGCGCGGCGTGAGGCCCGATCAGTTTCCCTGCTGCCCCTTCGACAAGCAGAGAAACGAGCCCGGCAAGCCGCAGGCCATTTTCTGGGACAGCAAGTCCGGCTGCTACGTCTGCTCCCGCGGCCACCGCTTCAAAAGCAACGGCACCATCATGTAAGCACACATCTCTTCGGCGGACAGGCGCTTTTCCGTTTGTCCGCTGAAAATCTGCAAAGGAGCTTCTCATGGATCATCTGTACAATCCCCTCAAGCTCTCCGTCTACCGCTCCCTGTTCCGCGATAAGAGCGTGCTGATTCTCGGCGGCGGAGCCGTGGGCTCCCACGAGGCGGAATACGCCGTCAAGATGGGCTTCGGGCGCGTCGACATCCTCGACTTCGACACCTTCACGCTTGAAAACGCCGCGAAGCACAGCGCGCTGGTCCGCACGCCGGAGGATGTGGGCAGGAACAAGGCGCAGTGCGTCTCCGACCGGCTCCTGCCGCTGCTCGACGAAGGCGGCGCGACGAACGGCATCGACGCGGATCTCTGCCTCATCGGCCCCGAGGCCGTCGCGGCGTACGACTTCGCCGTCCTGTGCCTCGACAATTTCGCGGCGAAGATGCTCTTCAACGAGCTCTGGCTGCAGATTCCCCGCGAGCGCCGCCCCATCGTCATCATGGACGGCACGCACGACGAGATGGCCCAGAGCGTCATGCTCGACGGCGAGGAGTTCTGTCTGCGCTGTCTCGTCGACGAATCGTGGCTCGAAGCCTCCGCCGTGCGCACCTCGTGCAGCGGCCCGCAGGTGCGCCGCATCGACGGCGAGGACGCGATTGTGCGCACCTCGAACCTCGCGAGCTCCCTCGCGGCGATCCTCTCGGCGGAGCAGCTGCGCGCGGCGGTGCTCGGCGCGCCGGACGCGATGAACCGCCGCCTGACGTACACCGCCTATCCGCACCTCGAGCTCAGCGCGGCCCATCCGATGAAAAAGCGCGGCTGCCCCGGCTGCTCCATCGAGCCGCCGCATGACATCCGCTTCCTTCCCGGCAGCGTCCTCGACGTTACGCTCGGCGAGGCCTTCCGCGCCATCGCCGCGGCGCTCGGAACCAAGGCGTTCGAGCTTGCCGTGCACCGGCTCAGCTATAAGAATATCGTCTATTCCGGCTACATTGCCGAGGCGGTCTGCCCGTCGTGCGGGAAGCCCGTGGCGGTAAAAAAGCACGAGGGACGCGCGTTCCACAGCGACCTGTTCTGCGGGGAATGCCGCGCGGCAAAGCGCCCGCCGCAGGAACGCACGGCGCACGAGGAGGGGCGCGTTCTGCGCGCCTTCACGCCCGGAGCGTGCGGCGAGCTCCTCGGCGAAACGCTGTTCTCCCTTGGCTACCCGCTCGGCGCGCATCTCGAGGTCATCGAGCGCAACGGCGCGCTTGACTTCCTCGACGAGGGAAAAATCCGGACGACCGTGTTCGCCTTCGAGGGCGACGCGGAGAAGATGCACACCGTCCGCAGTCTGTGAGAAGGGAAGGGATACCGTATGAGTTTTTCGACCACCTATGTAGATGAAACCGGCAGATCGAGAGAGGTCTCAATCTCCGACTCGGATTCGCATGAGGCGCTGCGCAACGACTACAACGCTTTGATGAAGACGTACAATCCGAAGTATGTGACGATTGAGCGCCTGCAGGCCGCTCCGGGAGAGGAGCTGCACCTCCGCGTTACGGTGCACGCGCCGTCTCATTACCTGACCTCCTCGAACACCACGAACCCGCAGCCGTGCAGCTCGATGTCCGTCGAGGTGGCCGCGTGCCTCGGCTATCCGCTCAAGAGCGTCTCGGCCTGGTATCCGAAGGATCGCTTCCTCGCGAGTCCGAACGTTTTCCGCTCCGGCAAGGCGTGCATCGACCGCTGGATCCCCTTCAAGAGCTCGCTTCTGACCGTCGTGGAGAAGCTTGTGATGGACATGATTCACAATCCCGTCGTCACGCGGTACGATTCGATGGCAAACAGCAGCGTTGAGGACTGGCACAAAAAGAACGCGGCAAAGCATCTGTTCCCCACCATGGAGCCGAAGCTTCTGTACGCCGTGAATCTTACGCCTCTGCCGCCGCGGCGCACGGCCGCCGTCGTTCCGGCTCCGCAGCCGCTGCCGCCGAGACGGCGCTGAAGGGAGGAATCCACATGAGAGAGAGCTGTTCCGCCGCGCCGCCGCTGCCCCCGAGGCAGCCGCGTGAAGCGAAGCCGCGCCGCACGATGAGCGTAAAGAACATCTACGGCCTCATCGACTCGAAATGCGGCCCGATCTCCGTTTCGGAGCATCACGGAAAGGGCAGAAACAAGGTCTTCTTCCTGCCCGAGGCGGCGAGGGAGCTTTGCCAGATCGTCTCCTACGGCAGACGCTCGCCGATGAACCGCCTTGAGCAGAAATTCGCGGGCTTCGGTCATTTCCTCACGACCGACGCGGGGGATGACTGCATCGTCGTCTCGCACTTCATCCAGATTCACACCACGAACCGCAGCACCATCTCGGCGAACAATCTCGGCGCGAACGGCGAGTCAGACAGCCTCAACCTCCTCGAATACTACCGCGAGGAATACCTCGAGAACGAGCGCGAGTGCAACACGGACGCGCAGGGGCGCTGCGTCGACCCGTTCCTCGAGCTGTGCGGGCCGAGCGAGTTCGTTCTCGAGGGACACACGCACCCGAATCTCGGCGTGTTCTGGTCGCGCGCCGACAGAACGAGCGGCTCGGCGCGCGCCGCCGTCTCGCCCGTGTGCATCTTCGTCTGCGATCCGATCCGCCGCGAGATGCTCGGCTGCACCGGCAAGGACTTCCGCCCCGCGGAGGTGATCGTCTGCGAAAACGAAACGCGCGGCCGCCGCCAGAAATGCAGACGCCCCGCCCCCGAAGCGGAGAATCCGGATCCTGTCGCCGCACCGCAGACCGATCCGCGCGAATCTCCCGGCCGGGATGCGCCGGAGACTCCTCCCCCGCACCCCTCGGCCGGAAAACTCATCTCCCTGTGCGACTCCTACCTCGCGCTGCCCGGCGTCGGCGGTCATGTCAGGAAGCGCGTCCGGCGCGGCAAGCTGCGGCTCAAGATCGACCTCATCCTGCCCGTCCCGAGGAAGGGCGGAGAGCCGTGAACGGCGCGCCGGAGAAGCTCGGGGCGCGGTTTTACCGCTCCCAGCTTGGGGAAAAGGCGGCGGCGGCGTACGACCTTCTCGAGGCGCACTGCGAGTCGAAGAATTACGCCCCCTGCGTGCCGCTGCCCGTCCCGGGCTGCACGTTTGACGACGCCTTCGCCGCGTACTGCGCACTGCAGAGCGATCGCCCCGACTTTTTCTGGCTCGGTTCATCGGTTCGCTGGCTCCCCGGCGCACGGCTCGAGATGAGCGTCCTCTACACGCCGGACGAGATCAGCCGCCTCAGCCTCCTGCTGCGCAAGTACCTGTGCCGCCTGCTGCGCGGCACGGCGGGGCTGCCCGCGGTCGAGGCGGAGCGGCTCGTCTACGAGCGCATCGCGAAGCGGCTGCACTACATCGACCACGACGACGAGCGCGATCACAACGTCGTCGGCCCCCTGCTCTCCGCCTCGTGCGTCTGCGAGGGAGCCAACGACCTGCTCCTGCTGTGCCTGCGCCGGCTCTCCATTCCGTGCGTGAAGGTATCGGGGCGGTCCGCGCGCGACCGCAGGCACTGCTGGACGATCGCCTGGGTGGACGGCGAGCCGGCGCACTGCGACGTGACCTGGGATCTCGCGCCGGACGGCGACGTCTTCTTCGAGTACTTCAACCTCAGCGACCGGCAGATCGGCCGCGACCATTTCGGCTTTGAAAGCCCGGCGCTCCCCCGGTGCACCTCGGAGGAGCTCGGCTTCTACAGCGCGCCGAACAGGAGCTTTTCGACGCAGCAGGACTTCTCGCGCTTCCTTATGCGCCGTCTGCGCGTGCGCCCGCCCTCTCCCGTCTGGGCGCGGCTGGAATTCGCACGGACAGGGGACGGCGTCCGCCGGGCTGTCGAGGAGGCGCTGTCCGCCGGCGGGCCGAACGTGCGCGTCTCCATCCACAGCGGCCTTCGCGCTGCCGTCATCACGCCGGTATAGGCGGAAAGAAGTAAGGAGCAAACCGACATGAATGAAATCAGCGCATTGCGTCCCGCTGCTTTTCCGGTACAGAAGACGGGGCGCGCGCATCAGCAGTGCGGCGAAGACTGCGAGGACGTGGTTCTCATCAGGGAAACGGAGCACTTCTGCTTCTACGGCCTCGCCGACGGCCAGAGCAAAAAAGCCCACTGCGCCGCAGGCGCGAGGCGTTCCCTCGAGCTCGTCGCCCGGTATCTGGAGGAGAAGGGGGTGGACGCCCTCTCCGCCTATCCGTACGAGGACGAGATCCAGTATGAGCTCATCCGGGGAATCCGCTCGAGCATCCGCGAGCTCGCGGAGGAGGCCGGGGCCAGCGGCGAGGAGTTTTCCTCCACGCTTCTCGCCCTCGCCTTTCATCCGGAGAGCGGAGCGTACGCCGCCGTTCATCTCGGCGACGGCTGCCTCATCGGCGTACCGCACGAGGGCGCGCCCGCCGTCCTGAGTCCGCCGGACTGCGGCGCCCTGCCGCATCAGACGTGGCTGACGACCTCCGGCGGAGCGCTGACGCATCTGCGCCTTGCCTTCGGCGACGCCCGGCGGTACCGGCGCTTCGCCCTGCTCTCCGACGGAGCGGACTTCGTGTGCAGCGGCAGGCGGCTGACGCGCGAGGGCCTGGCTCTCCTCGAGAGCGGGAAGCGCGAGGACTTCGGCGAAATGTGGGCAAACGCCGCCCCGCGCGACGACGCGAGCTGCCTGACGGTTGATCTGCCGAAGCCGGAACATTTCAGGGATATTTGAGAAAATAAAGGGGGAATCGGAGCCATCTCCTTGCCATTTTCCGTAAAATAGAATAAAATGGTGAAAATGAAAGGGGGAGGACGAGAATGCTGGAAAACTACACGCAGTCTGCCAACGAGCGCTGCTTTCAGCTGATCGACGCTGACGCCGGAGCCATCTGGGCGGACATTGAAAGCACGCCGGAGGACACCGACTCGGCGCGGTGGAGAAAAAAGCTGGAGGCCATCGCGAGGGAATACTCGTTCTCCAGCCGCTTTGCCCTGATGCGCATTCTGTTTGCGCGCGCGGCGGAGCTCGATCTGACCCGCCGCGAGACGGAGAGCGCCCTCTCGGGCGGGGAGGAGCCGGCGCTCGTCTGCGGAGACTGGCGCTTCCCCCTCTCCGCGCTGACCATCGACCGCGCCGAGACGCTCTCCCCCGAGGACAACCTGCGCTTTGAGCAGCTGCTGCGCGAGACGGCGGGGCAGTCTCCGGACGCCGACGAGGCGGCGAACACGGCGCTTTTGCGCCGGGCATGGTACGACGAGGAGAGCGCGATCCTCGCGGGGGAAGCTCTCCTGCCGCCCGACCGGCGGGAGAACAGGCGAAAGCTCGCGGCGGAGCGCGCCGCTCTGCGCCAGGCGTACCGGCCGCTGTTCCGCACGCGGCTGACGCGGCGCGAAGCGTTCCGCCTCGGCCATCTGCTGCGCTTCTCGCTCCAGGAAATGCAGTGGTTCCTGCTGCGCGTCTTCGACGCGGAGGACGGCTTCCAGTACAACCGGGCGGAGGATCTCATCGAGGCGTACGGCTTCCTGACGGACGCCGGCCAGGGGACGGTCGACGCGCTGCACGCGGTGTACGCGGCGCGCGCTCCGCAAATCAAAAAAAAGCCGCTCGGCGAACGGGCGGCAGACTGGACGGCGGACGCCGCGGGCTCGCTCGGCGGGCTCGCGCAGCGCCGCCTTTCCCGTCCTGACGAGGGCGACGAGCCCTTCCTCGGCTGGCTGCTCGAGCAGGCGCCGTGTCTCGATCTCCCGTCGCGCACGGCGCTGGCCGTGTTCCGCAACCTCGCCGTCTATGCCTGGCACCTCGCGCTGGAGGAGGAGGATCCGCCCATCGAGTCGGATCTCGTGCGCTGCGTGCGCGAGATCACCGGCTCCCCGGAGGAGGACGACGCGGCGCGGGAGGCCCTGTACGAAAACGGACAAATTTCCGCGAAGCGCTGCGCGAAGGTCGCCGGGGACATCATGGCGGCGAACCTCGATCTGTCGTTCTCCGACCAGACGGATCGGGCAAAGGCGTACCACGTCATCACCGCGAAGGAGGACGGGACGCCCACCTCGACCGGCGGCGTCAACGCGAGCCGCACGCGCCTGCAGGAGCTTCTGCTGGGCGAGCTGCAGGTGGAAAAGAGCGATTTGCTCTATCTTCTCTGGTTTGCCGCCAACCAGTGCTGGAGCTGGAACGGCGCGTCGCAGCCCGGCGAAATTTTTGACAGAATGGCGGATTTTGTCGAGTGCGCGTGGACCTGCCTGGAAAACGCGCTGCTGCCGCCCTTCTACCCGCCGCACCTGCTCGAGCAGAGTATGCTGCTCTCCATCGCGTGCGCCGGAAAAACAGGCGAAACCGATATCACCCCGGCGGAGACGTACGAGCTTCTGTGCAGCTCCCTGATTGTGCCGAGAAGGCGCAGAAAGGACGTCCCGTCCTGATTTTGCAAGGAGGAGGATGCGCATGACGACACGCGAACCGCTTGCGAGCGGACAGACCGTCACGATGCCGAACGGCTCCGTCTACACCGTCGGCGGCGTCATCGGAGAGGGGGGCTTCTCCCTGCTCTACAGCGTCACGACAAAGGGCGGCGCCTCGGAGGCGGTCCTCAAGGAATACTATCCCGCGGACGGCGCACGCCGCGAGGGAACCGCGGTGCTCCCCGCCCCCGGCTGCGAGGAAGCGTTCGCACACGGCCTGCAGTCCTTCCGCAGCGAGTCGGCGCTCGGCGGCGCGGCGCGGCGCGAGAGCTTCCAGATCGTCCCGTTCGCGCTGTGCGACCCGGAGCGCGGCCTCGCCGTGCTGCCCCGCTGGAGCCGGGACATGGCGTCGTTTCTCGACGTCGCGAAGCGCTGGGAGGAGGACGCGCCGCCCTCCTCCGATCCGTGCTTTTCCGATCTCGGGCGCGTCGTGCAGGCACTGCGCATGACGGAGAGCGCGCTCTGCGCCGTCTCAGCCGTGCACCGCCTCGGCCTGCTTCACCTCGATCTGAGCGCGAGGAACGTCGTGTGGGCGGGAACGCAGGACGGCGGCAGCGCGGCCTTCCTCACCGATTTCGGCTGCGCCCTCGATCTCGCCTGCGCCTCCCCCCTCGCCCCGGCGCTGCTCTCGTACAGCCCCGGCTTCGCCGCGCCCGAGCTGCGCCGCCCCGGCTCGCCCCTGACGCCGGCGGCGGACGTATACTCCGCCGGCGTGCTGCTCTATCTCCTCTGCGCGGGCAAGCGGGCGACGTCGAACTGGCACATCAGCGATCTGACAGGCTTCCGCGGCCGCGCCGTGCGCCGCGAAACGGAGACGCTGCGCATCCCGCGCCGCATCCGCGAGGAGCTCGGCGCCCTTATTCTCAATGCCTGCGCCGCCGATCCCGGCGAGCGGTACCGGACGGCGGAGGAAATGCGGCAGGCCGTCTCCGCCCTGCTGCTGCACATCCCGCGGCGTCCCGTCAACGAGGATCCGACAAACGCCTTTACCCTCGCGTCGCTCCGCTCGATGCTCGCGGGAAGCGAAGGCCCGCAGGACTCCTGGGCGCAGGAGCTCGCCGACCGGCGCGGCGCGGCCGTCCCCATCCCGGAGGACGCGCGTCTCCCGCTGACGCGCCGGACGTTTGCGGACGGCGAGGAGCTTCTGCGGGCGCTTCTGCCGGACGCGGCCTTCCGCCTGCTGGAGGAGCGCGCGCGGCACGAGCCCGCCTTCCCGCTCTCCGGCGTTCTCTCCGGGCGCTGCCCGGACGAATGGAAGCAGGTGATCGTTTCCGCGTTTCTCGGAGACGGCGGCAGCCGCTTCCGCGAGCTGTGCGTGCACTGCGAAGCGGCGCTCGACGCCGAGGGCCTGTTCCTCGCGGACGCGGGGCTGCTCTTTTCCCTTCTCGGCGAAGAGGGCGAGCTGCTCCACCGCTGCTGCAGGCGCTGCGATATGCGCGGCGCGCCGTATCTCGGCCTCGCGCTGATTACCCTGTTCGCCCTTCTCGGCGAGAAGGGCTTCTCCCGCCTGTTCCCGGACGAGCGCGCCGCGTGCCGGTGGATCCGCCCGTACCGGTGACGAATCAACCATACACAAATGAAGGAGGAAGTATCAGGATGGATGAAGAAATGATGCGTAAGCTTGCGCTCCTGCAGGCCATGAAGGACAATGAGGAGGAGGACGTCTTTGTCTCTTCCATCGATGAGGCGGACTCGTTCGTCATCCTCCACTCCGACCTTTCCGACGCCCGCGTCCGCAGACAGCTTGTGGACTTCGTCACCGACGAGGAGAACCACGTCTGGGGCTCCTCGGACGAATACTGGAATCTGATGATGCGCTTTTTCGGCGTGCGCGATTACTATTCCGTGATCCGGCTGTGCGATTTCGCTCTGCGGATCTATCCGCGCAACGCCGACCTGCTCGCCTGTATGATCCGCGCCTGCGGAGCGTGCGGCAACTACGCGCTCGGCGCAAAGTGGATGGAAAAGGCGCAGGAGCTGGAGCTCCGCTGGTGGAGCTACCGCCTCTTCCTGTATTCCATTGACTTTCTGCAGGAAAAGCTCAAGAACCATGTCGGCGACTCCGACGAAACACTGCAGAAGGGTCTCGACATGGCGAACGATTTCATCCGGCATTTCCCGTATGACGAGCACGGCTACAACCAGCGCGCCGAGCTTTTGATCATCGCGAACCGGCGCGAGGAAGCCATCCGCGACCTGCAGAATTCCATCAACGATGTGCAGCCCGATCCGAACGACAGGCATTCGAGCCTTGTCACGGCGCAGTGCTGCGTGACGCTGCTCAATCTGCTCGACGACAGCAACGACTATCCCCTCATCATCGACATCGCGAACAAGGGCCTGCTCAACACGACGCAGGAGCAGCCCTCCTCCTCGATCGGCTTTTTCATGTACCGCAAGGCGCTCGCGCTCGACGCGATAGCCGTCCTGGACAACTTCTCCAATCCGAACAAGATCAGAGAGGCGCTGCTCACCTATCAGTCGGCGTACGATCTCAACCAGGACCGCGAGTACGCCCGCACCATCGAGCGGCGCTACGCCATCCTCTACGCGCACGCCGACGCGAAGGACAACATCGGCCGCCTCGTGCGCCGTCCGCTCTTCGTTTCCGAGGAGAAGGCTGCGAACGACTAAGCAAAAAGAAGGAAACCGCCCGGCTCTTCCCTGCCTGCGCAGAGGAAAGCCGGGCGTTTTTCGCAGAAAAATGCGCCTCCCCCCTTTGCAAACAGCCGCCGGGCGCGTATCATAGAAGGCAGAACAGGCGGCAGGCCGCAGAGGGCGGCGCGCCGCCGGAAAATGAAAAGGGGAGAGACATATGAAATTTCGATTCGGTGTGATGGGCGCGGCGAAGATCGCCCGCAAGTTCTGCGAGGCCGCCGCGCTGTGCGGCTGCGAGGTCTGCGCCGTGGCGAGCAAGAGCGAGGAGCGTGCGAAGGCCTTCGCCGAGGCGAACGGCATCGGCCGGTATTACGCGGACTATGAGGCCATGCTCGAGGCGGAGAAGCCGGACGCCGTCTACATCGCGACGACGACGAACGACCACGCGCGGCTGTCGCTGCTGTGCATCCGGCACGGCGTTCCCGTGCTGTGCGAGAAGGCGGCGTACGAGAACAGCGAGCAGGCGCGCGCCGTATTCTCGCTCGCGCGGGAGAAGGGCGTCTTCGTGATGGAGGCCATGTGGAGCCGCTTCCTGCCCGCGCTGCTGACGGCGAAGGCGTGGGTCGCCGAAGGAAGGATCGGCGCGCCGGCCATCGCGCAGTGCGGCATCGGCTTCGTCGCGCCGGAGGGCGCGGACAACCGCTATTTCAGCCCGAAGCTCGGCGGCGGCGCGGCGCGCGACATCACCGTCTACGCGTACGAGCTCACCGGGTACGTCCTCGGGCAGGAGGAGAAGGAGATTGCGGCGTGCGCCGTCCGCGGGGAGACGGGCGTCGACGTCTCCGACGCCGTTCTCGTCCGGTACGAAAGCGCCGTCGCGAACCTCACCACGAGCTTCGTCTCCCGGATGGAGGAGCGCCTCACCGTCTGCGGCGACAAGGGGCGGCTCGTCGTGCCGAGCCCGAATTTCGGCGCCGAATGCCTGCTCTACGGGCCGGACGGCTCCCTGCTCGAGCACTTCACCGACACCGTGACGAAGAACGGCTTCACCTACGAGATTGAGGAAGTCGTACGCTGCGTCCGGGAGGGAAAAACGGAGAGCGCGATCGTCCCGTGGCGCGACACGCTCGCCTGCGCGGCGCTCTTCGATCAGATTGACGCCTCGCTCGCGCGGCAGGGCTGACGCGTCCGGCGCATGAAGCTCATATCGGGCGCTCCCTGCGGTACTGCCGCGGGGAGAGGCCGTACCGCTCGCGGAAGCGGCGCGAGAAATAGAACTGGTCGCAGAAGCCGAATTCGGCGCTCATCTGCGCGATCGAGAGATCGGTATGGCGCAGCCGCGACTCCGCCTTGAGGAAAATCTCCTGATCGATGTACCTGCCGATGCTCTGCCCCATCTCCGCGCGGAACGTCTTCTCGAGCGTGCTCTCGGAGACGTGCGCGTGCGCGGCGAGCTCGCCGACCGTCAGCTGCAGCGACAGATGCTCCCGGATATAGCCGACGGCGTCGAGGACGCACGGTGAGCAGACCGTCCGGCTGAGCTCCACGCCTCCCGCGTCGAGCAGGGAGAGCAGCGTTCCATACAGCTCCTGCCTGAGCCCAAGGCTAGCGCGGGGGCTGTTTTCGTCTGTGAGGGAACGCATCCGGCGAATCCGCTCCTCCCCCGCCGGCATCGCCAGCATTTCGCGGCAGCTGCGCAGGAGGTCGATCCCCGTGTCGTCGACGAGCTGGATGTGAAAATAGAGCTGCTCCATCGCGGTGCGGCACGCGAACCGGAAGGAAAAGCCCGCCGGGAGAAGACAGCACCAGCCCTGCTCGAGGCGGACGGGATCGCCCTCCGCCTCGATGTACGGGTCGCCGCCGCAGATGTAGTACAGCCTCGAGTACGGGGGCGCGTTCACGCTGCCGTTCCACTCGAGGCCGCCCGCCGCGTAGCCGCCGTCGAGCACTCTGAGCTGAATGCCGTTGAGATTGCGGAAAAAATCCTCCGCCCTGCCGATCTTCATATCGCTGCGCTTCCTTTCCCGCTCTCGCGAGCAGATTACGGAAATCTCCATATTTTTTCCGCTTTCTTCCCTTGTGCGTTTTCCCTCGTCCCGGTATGATGATGACAGGATAAGGCGGCAGACCGCCGCACGACAACACAGGGAGGAGATTTCTGATGTCAAGCTATGTGATTCGCAAAACGCCCGGAGATACTGCCTGGTTCCGCCATGACCGTTTCGGAATGTTCATCCACTGGGGTTTGTATTCCATGCCCGCCCGCCACGAGTGGGTCAAGACGAACGAAAAGATCCCCGAGGAGAAATATGAGAAGTA
Source organism: uncultured Clostridia bacterium (assembly GCA_944380675.1). Lineage (GTDB taxonomy): Bacteria > Bacillota > Clostridia > Oscillospirales > Acutalibacteraceae > Caccousia. The sequence continues at coordinate 14,447 of CALWIH010000006.1, forward strand.
CTTCCGGTACTTCAACCCGGATCTGTACGATGCCCGCGAGTGGGCGCGTCAGGCGAAGGCCGCCGGCATGAAGTACGCCGTGATGACGACAAAGCATCACGAGGGCTTCTGTATGTTCGACTCGAAGTACACGGACTACAAGTGCACCAACACCCCGGCGGGCCGCGATCTCATCCGAGAGTACGTCGACGCCTTCCGCGCGGAGGGCATCCGCATCGGCTTCTACTATTCCCTCATTGACTGGCATCATCCGGAGTTCCCGATCGACCAGCTCCACCCGCGCCGCGACGATCCCGACGCCTATGAGAAGTCGAAGGGCCGCGATATGCACAAGTACGCGGAGTATATGCGCAATCAGGTCACGGAGCTTCTGACCAACTACGGCAGGATCGACGTGCTGTGGTTCGACTTCTCCTATGAGAAGGATCCGAAGTTCCCCGAGTGGATGCGCGGCAAGGGCAAGGACGAGTGGGAGGCCGAGGAGCTCATTGCCACGGCGAGACGGCTGCAGCCCGGCATCATCATCGACAACCGCACACAAATCGAGCAGGACATCTGGACGCCCGAGCAGTACCAGCCGCAGGAATGGCCGCGCCATCCCGAGACGGGCGAGCTCCTCCCGTGGGAGGTCTGCCAGACGTTCTCCGGCTCGTGGGGCTACTACCGCGACGAGATGACATGGAAGTCGCCGAAGATGCTCGTCCAGATGCTCATCAACACCGTCGCCCTCGGCGGCAACCTCCTGATGAACGTGGGTCCGACGTCGCGCGGCTATCTCGACGCGCGGGCCGAGGCGGCGCTGAAGACGTACGCGGACTGGATGAAGGTCAACTCCCGCTCCATCTACGGCTGCACGATGGCCGAGCCGGAGCTGCTGGAGCTCTGCCCGAACGGCTGTAAATTCACCCAGAGCGAGGACGGCAAGCGCCTGTACATCCACCTGTTCGAGTACCCGTTCCAGTACCTCGAGCTCAAGGGCTTTGCCGGCAAGGTCGACTATATGCAGTTCCTGCACGACGGCAGCGAGCTGCTCTTCGAGGAGAAGACCATCTCGCACTTCAGTGAGGGCCGCACGCAGAGCGACGACCTGCTGACCGTCACCCTTCCCGTGGTACAGCCTGATGTTATTGTACCTGTTATTGAAGTATTTCTCAAATAAAAAATTGCATTTTTGAAAAACCGGGCGTTCCCCCGGCCTCCGCGCGGCGCGGTTGACGCCGTCGCGATGGTCGGCACCTACGTCACGGCCGTCTCGGCGCTCATCGACCTGTTCGGCTGGAATTTTCTGCTCGAGGCTCTGGCGGAGGACGCCGATCAGTTCGGCCGCGTGCTCGAGCGGTATTCGGAATGGCTGCTGCCGTTCTTCCGCGCGTTCGCGGACTGCGACTCGCCGGTCGTCATGATTCACGACGATATCGTCTGGACGTCCGGCCCGTTCGTCTCTCCCGCCTGGTACCGCAAATATGTCTTCCCGTGCTATAAGAAGTACATCGCTCCGCTCAAGGAGGCGGGGAAAAAGGTAATCTTCACCTCGGACGGCACCTACGACGTTTTCATTGACGACGTGGCGGACTGCGGCGTCGACGGCTTCGTCCTCGAGCCGACGACGAACATGAAGTACATCGCCGAGAAATACGGCAAAACGCACGCCTTCATCGGCAACGCCGACACGAGGATCCTGCTCATGGGCTCGAAGGACGACATCGAGAACGAGGTCAGGCGGTGCATGGACATCGGCAAGAGCTGCCCCGGCTTCATCATGGCCGTCGGCAACCACATCCCCGCCAACACGCCTGTGGAAAATGCTCTGTGGTACAACGAGTGCTACGAGAAAATGTGCAGGCGCAGATAAAAAATGCGGCAGACAGCGCGTCTGCCGCATTTTTTATTGTGCGCCCGGCTCCTTCCTGCCGCCTTGCCGCCCGAGGCGAGGCGAAGCTCTACTTCTCCGCCTCCCAGCGGGCCATCCAGCGGAGGAGGGCGGCGTCGGGCTCGACCTTCCGCTTGTCGCTCGCGCGCACCTGCTTGATAAAGAGCGTCCGCGTGCCGGGGGCGGACTTCGAGGCGTACGGCGTATTCGGCGGGATGCTGAGAAAATCGCCGGGCGCGAGCGTGAGCTCCCTTCCCTCCTCAAGCAGGAGGATGCGCATCGCGCCGGAGAGAAGGTAGATCATGTCGGGCGTCTCGGTGTGCAGATGGGGCTCGTCCGCCGTGAACGCGTCGTACCGGCTCGTGCCGACCTCGAGCGACTCCGTGCGGATGAAGTCGAGCAGCTGCGGGCGCTGCAGGTTCCCGCAGAAATACTGGCGGTATTCCCTGTCCGTCGCGGCGTCAATCTCCGCGCCGCGCAGAAAAAAGAGCTCGTCCTGGCTTTTTGCCATGCTGGTTTCCTCCCTGTCACAGGTCGACCGGCCTGCTGTTCTCAAGAATTCTCTCAATGTTGCGGCTGAACGTGCGGTAGAGCTCCGGCTGCCTGCCCCGGAAGACGAGGAAGCTCTGGCGCTGATCGTTGTCGCACTCCTCCGCAAGCTCGAGGACGCCCGTCCGCGGGTCGTACCCGGAGAAGGCGGGCAGATACAGGTCCACCTTGATGTTGGAGCGGCTCTCGTCCTCAAACTCGTTTTTGAAGTAGGCGCACGGGAGCGCGACGTCCGTCAGGAAGCAGCGGATGCGGCTCTCCGGGAAGCGCACGGCGAGATCGCGCAGCACGGCGAGGTTCTGCGGGATGATCTCGTCGATGGCGCACGACTCCCGGATCGTCCTCGGGCGCATCTTATAGCGGACGGCGTCCGCCGCGGCGGCGGACTGCGGGTCGGTCAGGACGATGTCCACCTCGGTGCCGCCCCAGAGAAGGTTGTAGAAGAAGCGCCCCCATTCGCTCTCGACCTCGTTCGTGACGCTGCGCCCCGCGATGAACGAGGTGCCCGCGTAGTTGACGAGCACGATGCGCTTCGCGCCCCGGCAGCGGCTCTCGAGCGAGTACAGCTCCTGAATTTTCCCCTTCGAGGCCATGTAGACGTTCGGCGCGCAGTCGTCGCGCACGCCGGGCGCGTCGGACAGCGGCAGCTGCAGCGACTGCGCGTAAATCAGCAGCGCCGCCCATAGCGTGAACCGCTCCTCGCGCGTCTTCGAGTCCTTCACAAGCTTGCCGAACACCTCGCGCGGCTCGCGGAGCTTGAGCTCCTCCATCGCGAGGAGCGCGCCCTCGGCCGTCTCCCTGAGGAAGAGCGTCGGATCGCCGCCGCAGCGGCTCTCATACAGGCGCACGAGGTACTCCGACGCCTCGCGCCGGACGGCGGGCGTGTTGAAGACCTCGAGAAAGACCTTCCGTGAGCCGTTGTACGCAAGCTCATACGAGCCGGAAAAGCCGCGCGGATTCTCCGCGAGCTTCACCAGGCCGTTGTTCGGCAGATCGTTGAGGTAAGCGGCGCACAGCTCCGGGTCGAGCGCCTCGAGGCGGTCGACGTCCTTTGAAAATTCCCGGAGCCAGCCGTACACGGCGCGGCAGTATTCGCCCCACGAGGGGAGGCGAAGGCCGCACCGCACGGCGGAGGCGCGCATGGCCTTATGGAGACTGAAGAACACGTTGGCGCGGTACGATTTTCCCGGCATTGCCGTCACTCCCTTCTCCCATGTGCATGATTTTTTCCTTTCGTCTCGAAAAGCAGAGCTTTTTTACGCCGAAAGGCTTGCCATTCGCTCGAAATGCAAGGCTTTATCTGCTTTGAAATGCTTAGCTTTCTGTCCCTCCGGATTTTCACCGGTGCCGGACAGCATACGGAATCAGCGTACGACGCGGTGTCCTAGAAGCTCCATCTCACCGCCTCCTCTCTCTTTTCTGTCTTCAGTATACCTCCCGCGGGGGAGGATTTCCACGACAGAAAAGGGGGAGGCGCTTACGCCGTTTCCCCTGTTTTTCCCCTTGACGCCGCCTCGCGGCAATAGCGGACGGCGTCGTCCGCGGCGACGAGGCCGAGCCCGAACGCGAGCCCGACGGCGGCTCCCTCGTTGTCGTAGTACGGCACGGTGTAGCAGCTTCCCGCGTCGACGCCGGCGGCGTAAAGGCCCGGGATCGGCTCCTGCGCTCGGGTCAGGACGCGGCAGAACGCGTCGGTGCGCACGCCGCCGAAGGTGCACCACGCGCTCGGCTCGTACTGAAAGAGGGTGTACGGCCCCGCCCCGATCTCCCGCAGCAGGTACGGCGCTTTCCCGAAGCGTCCGTCATGCCCCGCGCGGCAGGCGGCGTTGTACGCCGCCACCGTCTCCGGGAGAGCGGTAAGGCCGGTCTGCGCCGCGAGCGCCGAAAGGCTTTCCGCGCGGAACGCCCAGCCCTCCTCGATGTCCTTCCGCAGCTCACCCTCGCTGTCCGCGGCGTCCGGGGGCGTGTTCAGGCAGCGCTTCCCGACGTGCCACTCCTCCGGCTCCCCGTACACCCGGTACGGCGGCTCCGTCTGCAGACGGGCGTACGTCTCGCCGTCGAGAAGCGCGTAGAAGACGCCCTCGCGCAGCGCGGCCTCCCCGCCGGCGCTCAGCGCGTGATCGGAGAGCAGCTGCTCGTTCACAAAGCGCCTGCCCTGCCGGTTGAGCAGGAGGCCGCCGTAAACGGCGTACCGCAGATGCGGGGACGAGCGCCGCCCGCGGCTCCCGAGGAGATGATTCGAGCCGCCGAACTCGTTCGCGCAGATGCCGAAGGCGCGCTCCTCCATCCCGCCGGCCTCCGTAAGCATCCGAAGGCCCGCCCCGTCGCTCAGGCGGCTGCCGAGCGGGTTGACGAAGATATCGCCGAAATGGGCGCGCAGCAGCTCGTCGCTGCCGAGGAAGCCGCCCGTCGCGACGATGACGGCGTCCGCCTCATACCGCTCCTCCTCGCCCGTCCGCAGGTTCCGCGCGAGGAGGCCGGCGGCCTTTCCGCCGGAGAGCAGCACGCGGAACGCCTCGCGCTCAAAGAGGAGCTCTCCTCCCGCGGCGCGAAACGCGTCCGCGAGCGGCGTCCAGCGCTTCACGGGCGGGTCCAGAAAGAAGTGGCGCGCGCGAAAGCCGACGCCGTAGCTGTCCTCGAGCAGCGTCATGCGCAGGCCGTTTTTCACGAAGATCGCCTCCGCCTCGCGCCCCTTGTCGATCGCGGCGCGCAGCAGCCCGGCGTTCACCGTCCCGCGCGAGAAGCCGTACATATGGGAAAACAGCCGCTCCGCCGTGACCGTCTCCCCCTCCCGCTCCTGCAGGCGCGTCTGCGCGAGAGCCGGGCCGCCGCAGCGCGCCGCGTTGCTCGACGCGATCGAGCGCCCCTTCTCGAGCAGAACGCAGGAAAGGCCGCTCTCCGCCGTCCGGATGGCGGCGAGCATTCCCGCCGCGCCGGAGCCGGCAATCACAACGTCCACGCGTTTTGTCATCGAACCTTCCTCCCCTTTTCTTCCCTTCCCGAGAGGGGCAGGGCTTTTTTCCAGTATAGCACAGGCTCCCTCTCCCGCGCAACGGCGGCAGGGAGGCGAGAACGCAGAATTTACAAATTAGTCGTAGGGTTTCGCCCATCCATCGTGTATAATAGAGGAAACGAGACGGCGGCGCTGGGCCGCCGGAGAATCCGGAAGGGAGAATTGCCATGAAAATTCGGCCGCAGGACAGGAAAAGGCTTTTGCGCGCGGCGCTGGGGCAGGAGCCGTGCGATCTTCTGATTCAAAACGCGCGCCTCGTCAACGTGCTGACGGGGGAAATCTACCCGGCGGACGTTTACGCGGCGGACGGCTTCATCGTCCATGTGGAATCGGACAAGCCCGGCGCGGACTGCGCCCCGGCGAAGACGGTAATCGACGCCGCGGGAAGCTGCCTCATCCCCGGCTTCATCGACTCGCACGAGCACATCGAGAGCTCAATGATGACGCCGCGGAACTTCGCGGGCGCGGTGATCCCGCAGGGGACGACGACGGTCATCACCGACCCGCACGAGATCGCGAACGTGCTCGGCGTCGAGGGCGTGCGCTACATGATGGAAGCGTCCGAGGATCTGCCGATGCGCCAGCTCCTCGACGTGCCGAGCTGCGTGCCGTCGGCTCCCGGCCTCGAGGGCGCGGGCGCGGCCTTCGGCGCGAAGGAGGTGCGCGAGCTCGCGCGGCACGAGCGCGTCGTCGGCCTCGCCGAGGTGATGGACTTTCCCGGCGTCATCGGCGGCGCGAACCGGATGATGGAGATCCTTGACGCGGCGGAGGACGCGGGTCTCTACCTGCAGGGGCACGCGCCGGGACTCGCCGGCCGGGCGCTCTCCGCCTACCGCCTCGCGGGGCCGAACACCTGCCACGAGACGGTGACGGGAGACGAGGCGCTCGCGAAAATGCGCGGCGGCGTCTATGTCGACGCGCGGGAATCCTCCATCATGAAGAACGTGCGCGCCATCTGGAACGGCGTCAAGGACGTGCGCTTCTTCGATCTGCTTACCTTCTGCACCGACGACCGCGAGGCCGACGAGATTCTCGAGCGCGGCCACGTCAACGACGTCGTGCGCGCGGCGATCGCCTGCGGGATGGAGCCCGTCGCCGCCATCCGCTGCGCGACATGGAACGCCGCCCGCGAGGCGGGACTTGAAAACCTCGGGGCGATTGCGCCGGGCTTTGCCGCCGATATGCTGCTCGTCCCCGATCTGCGCGAGCTGCGCCCGAGCCACGTCTTTTTCGGCGGACGACTCACCGCGAAGGACGGCGCGCTCACCGAACCGATCGCGCCGCGGAGCTTCCCCGTCGAGACGCGCAGCACGATGCACGTCCGCCCGCTCTCGGCGGACGACTTCCGCCTCCGCGCGCCGGCGGAAAGCGGGGCTGTCACCGTCAACGTAATGGATTACCCCGAGATCGGCGCAGCGCTCTCGAAGCTGCTCCCGCTGGAGCTTCCGGTGGAGGACGGCTGCGTGCGCCTGCCGGACGAATCGATGAAATATATGGCCGTCGTCAACCGGCATGAGGGCTCGGACGCGATTGCGCTCGGCGTCGTGCGCGGCTCCGGCATCCGCACCGGCGCGCTCGCCTCCACCGTCGCCCACGACTGCCACAACCTGATTCTCGTCTACGATACGCCGGAGAACGCCCTCCTCGCCGCGAACGAGCTCATCGCCTGCGGCGGCGGGATGTGCGCCGTCCGGGACGGCGAGGTGCTGCACACGCTTGCCCTCCCGCTCGCGGGCCTGATGTCCACCAAGCCGGCAAAGGAGCTCGCGGCGGACGGCAGCGCCATGAAGGACGCGGTGCGCGCCCTCGGCCTCGACGCCCTCGAGAACCCGCTGCTGCGCATCGTCACCTTCGCGCTGCCGGTGATTCCCGAGGTGCGGCTGACCGATCTCGGCCTCGTAGACGTTATCGCGCAGAAGCGCATCCCCACCTTCCCCGACAGGCCGTAAGGACGCCCGGACAGTCGAACGCCCCGATCGAAAACGATCGGGGCGTTTCTTTTGGATTACTGCACCTCGCCGAGCAGAACCTCGGCGTTTGTGCCGATGAAAATATCGGGATGACCGCTCAGGCGGCGGCAGATTTCCTCGAGGCGATCCCAGTTGTCGTTCGCGTCGAACTCGTAGGCGTGACCCCAGATGTAGAGCAGCTGCGGCTCATTGGACTCGGACGCGAGGAAGCGGTCGATGAGCTCGAAGACCTCCGGATCGTCGTGGTGGCACGTCGGCTTGAGAAGGATCGGATCCTCCGGCAGCGCGAAGCCGTGCGAGGAGAAGACCGTCCGGCCGTAGCGCAGGCCGGCGCGCGCGACGGAGGCGGCCACCGGGGCGTCGCAGTCGCCGTACGGATACGCCATGCCGCGCATCGTGACGCCGAACAGAGACTCGAGCGCCCTTTTATCGCCGCCGAACTCCTCGTCGAGCGCCGCGTCGCCGAGCTCGTTCGCGTGCAGGTGAAGCGTGCCGTGAACGGCGACCTCATGCCCGCGGTAGAGGGAGAGAACGTCCTCGCGAGAGAGCCTGCGCACGTCGAACGACTTGCACGTCCAGTAATCCGGCGTGCCGATCAGGCCGGAATTCAGGTTGAACGTCGCCCGAAAGCCGTATTTGTTCAGGATCGCGATGAGCTTTTTGTCGGATTCCACACCGTCGTCATAGCTGAAGGTGACGGCCTTTTTCAGATTGTTCCACATATTTCATTCCTCCGTTTTGCCAAAATGCGCGGCAGGGCCGCGCTCCCTTACCGCTATGATACCGCTCCCGTCCTGTTTTTTCAAGGAAAAACGCGCTTTTCCTCTTGCTTTCCGGTTGCCTGCAAGCGAGCAATATGATACAATACTATTATGTACGAAAATAGTATTGATTTTGTTTCCGGAGGGACTATGAAGCGTCATACAATTCAAACGCTCCCGACGCTGCTTCTGTGCGTGTGGTTCGCCGTCTTTTACGCGGACGCCGCGCTGGCCTTGACATGGAGCGGAGGGGGAAGCGCTTTGCCGGGCGGCGGCGCGCCGGACTCGAAAAGCCACACGGTCGAGCTCGGCGGCTGCGTCATCGGGGAGGGGGAGACCGTGTCCTACACCACCATCAGCACCTCGTTTTCCTCCGACGTCTCCGCGGGGTATTACAGCGGCGAGCTGACCATTCTTCTGACGGGCGACGTCGTGATCGAGAGCGGCGGCGAGCTCGGCATCGGCACGCTCTCCGTCGGCGGACCGGAAAGCTCCCCCGTCCTGAGCGCCGAGGGCGGCAGCATCACGGTCGAAGCGGGCGGCAGGCTTTCCCTGACGAGCGTCGTTCTCGAGCCGCAGGAGGACGCGGCGGAGCCGTTTCTCCTGCAGGAGGACGGCGGCCTGCTGACCGCCTTAGCCATGGACATTCCGGAGGGGGCCGTCGGCTGGGGCGCCCCGCTCGTCGACAACGCCTCCCTCACACCGGACGAGCTTCTGCTCCCCGAGGGAACGCCTCTGTCGGAAGAGCTGCTCCCGCAAACGCTCTCCTGTACCGTACTGTATGAGGGAAAGGAAACGGACAATGACCTGGCGGTCGCCTGGGAGCTGAGCGCCTATGACGGGCAGAGCTCCGGGGAGCTGACGCTCGCGGGGCAGTTTCTGGATGAGGCGGGTGCCGCCGTTCTGAGCTTTCGGCCTCTGGAGCTGACCGTCCGGTGGTACCGGACGCAGGAGCTTCTCGTCTCGGACGCCGAGTGGAAGGGCGGCGAGTCCGCCGCCGTCACGCTGACCGTGCAGAATCTGCCGGATCCCGATTTATTTTTCGAGGACATCTGGGGCGAGGTCTCGACGGACGGCGGGATAACATGGGAGGTCTGGGATGGAGATTCCTTCTCTATCACCGGGATTCAGAATTCCGAGGCATACGCGTGCATTTTCGACGTGCCGGACAGCACGCCGCGCTGGTTCCGCGTCTGCGCGCAGGAGTGGCGAAACGAAGCCGCGCGCTGGGAATCGGCGTGGTACGAGGTCTCTCCCGACGAGGACGACGGCGACATCAGCGGCAACCGCGGCGGCAGCACCTCCCCCAACCCGCCGTACCGCCTGCCCGAGCTCGCGGCCGATTCCGGGGAGGAGCCGGGCGAGCCGCCCGCAGCGGACAGCTCCGACGGCTCAAAACAGGAAGCCGCGCAGGAGGAAGGCGCGGCATCCGCTCCCGAAGCGGCGCCCGAGACGGGAGAAGACGCGCCTCCCGCCCTGACTGTCCCGGATCAGGAGTCCTCCGCGCCGGACGCCGCCGCGGAAAACAGCGCGGCAGGGGTAGCGACGGCAGCCTCCGATACGGCAGTTGAGGAGCCTCCTCTCGCCGGAGCGGGAACCGACGCGGCGGAGGAGACGCTCGAGCTCACGCCGGAGCGCGGCTCTGCGGACGCGGAAGCGCCGGAGGAAGCGGAGCAGGCGGCGGCTGGCGCGGAGAAGCCCGCGGCCGGGGAATCGGAAACGGCCCTCACGGAAACGGAGCCGCGGGAGGCGCCGGGAGGGCTTCCCCTCCCGGCGCAGGCCGGCCTCGCCGCCGGCGCGCTCGCGCTGTGCTGCGCGGGCGGCATGGCGTTCGCGGGCGTCGGGCCGTTCAAGGCGTGGAGGAGATGAGTCCGCACATTTCCCCGCCGCGCTCATAGGATAGCGTGGAGGTGAAGTCCCATGAACGCCTGTGAGCTGACCGCCCTCGTCACCGCCGCCGCGAACACGCTCGCCGCAGATCGCAGCGAGGAGGAAATCACCCTGCTCGGCTCTGTGCTGACGCAGCTCGCCGACACGCTGTTCACCATCGCGGCGTGCCGGTCCGCGCGCCAGGGAGGCTGCGCGAAGAAAAGCTGACGGCGGGGGTGGACTCCTGCGCGGGAATGTGGTATTCTTCTCGATAGAACGCGCAGCGCCGCGCGAACATCGGAAAGGCGGGAGAACGCAATGGCATCTTGCTGCATTCGGCTTCACACAGACGAGGACGCCCTGCTCCTTACGGACGCCCTGAAGGGAACAACGGACGCCGCGGTGGAAATATCGGAGGAGCTCACTCCCTTCGGCGCGCTGCTTGCCGTACGGGAGCTGCGCCGCTTCCGCGCGGAAAACCCGCAGGCCGCAATCGAATACGCCGGCTCCGACCTGCTGGGCATCCGCGCCGCCGTGTCTGGGGAGGCAGCCGCGCCGTCCGGGAGCGTACTGCCCGTCTTCCGCGCGGATCTGTACGCGCTGCACCGGGAAGCGCTCGCGCACGGCGAGCTGCTCGAGATGGGCGACGCGATCGAGCGGTACAGCGGCACGCTTGCCGGAACGCTGTTTCCGAACGACGCCGAGCCGCGCGCTTTGCTGACGTATCTGCTCCGCGAGCTGCTGCGGAACGTGCCGGAGCACGCGGGCTGCGGCGAGGCGTGGCTGTGCGCGCGGCGGCGCGGTCCGCGCGTTTGCGCCGCCGTCCTCGACGAAGGGCGCGGGATTCGCTCCAGCCTCTGCTCGAACGCCGCGCACCGCCGGAACATCCAAACGGACGAGGACGCTCTCTCCTGGGCGGTCAAGGCCGGCATCTCAAAGGCGTTCCGCCCGGGCGGTCGCAATCCTTCCGACGACCCATGGGCCAATTCCGGGTTCGGCCTCTTTATGACGAGCCGGATTTCCCTTTCCCTCGGCGGCTCCTTCCGCCTTCTGAGCGGCGGCCGCTGCCTCGCCATGGAGAGCGGGGAGACGCGCCTGGACAAGGCGTGCCTTTCCGGCACGGCGGTCGGCCTCACGGCGTGTATGGAAGAGATCGGCAGCAGCCGCGCGCGGATCGCCCGCGCCGCCGACGAGGGGGAGGCCGAGGCCAGGGCGCTGCGCGCCGCCTTCCGCAAAGCCTCCCTCCCCTCCCGCGGACTGATGGGAGAGCGCGCGCAAAGAAAACCGGACTGAGGTGAAAATCTATGAGTCTGCTCTCTGCTGCCAGCGGCCAGTCCCGCTGGCGCGGATATCAATACTTCACGGAGAACAAGGTGCTCCGCACGGAGCCGGCAGGCGAGGGATGCTTCCGCGCGCTGGTTGCCGGAAGCGGAGAGGAGCCGTACGCGGTCACCGTCGACCCGGAGCATCCCCGCCGCTCCGTCTGCACCTGCCCGCACGCCGCGGGGAAGCGCGTCGTCTGCAAGCATATCGTCGCGGCGTACTTCGCGGTCTTCCCGGAGGAAGCGGAAAAATTTTATGCGGAAGTTCTGCGGGAGGAGGAGGAATGGGAGGAGTACCGGGAGGAAATGAACGCCAGGCTGGTCAGGTTTGTGCGCAGCCTCAAACGGCGGGACGCGCAGGACGTCCTGCTTGAGCTCCTGGACAGCGCCCCGGATTGGCTCAGGGAGCAATTTATTCGCGATCATCTGGAATAACGGACTGCGCGCTGCGCGCGGGGACGGGCTGACAAGAGCCCGTCCCCTTTTTTTGCCCGCCTTGCCGTACCGCGTCTGCGCGCTCCCGGGGCCGCCCTGCCCGGACGAACGGAGGGGAGCCTATCTGCGAAAGGCGGAGGAGGTGCATCCGGCGCTTTTTTTTAAAATCTTTGTAAAATAGTTCACATCCGGAATGCCGACCGCGGCGGCGATCTGCCCGATGGAGAGCCCGCGGCGGCTGACGAGAAGCTCCTTCGCCCGCTCGACCCGCAGGCCGGCGATATAGCTCGGGACGCTCGAGCCTACCTCCCGGTTGAACTGGTGAGAAAGGTAGGTCGCGTTGATGCCGACGGTCTCCGCGAGGAAAGCCAGGGACAGCCTCGGATTGTCCAGATTGAAGTGGATGCAGTTGATGGCGGAGCGAATGTTGGGGGAATAGTTTTTCAGGGCGCGTCTGCGCACCAAAGCACAGTAATCCCGGACGATGGCGTAGTAGCAGTCGTCGAGCTGCGCGGCGCTCCGCGCGTTTTCGATGAGCACCGCCCACTTTCCGCTGATGGCGTCGATGTAATAGGGGTGCACCTTGGCGCGCTCGACCGCCTTGCGCAGCAGCGTGTTGAGGACGATCATCAGGTTTTTCTGGTTCCGCAGCCGGTTCGGCAGACGGTTGAGCGAAATCCAGGCCGCCTCGTCGACGGCGGAGTCGTCGCCGCGGGCGACCGCGTCCAAAAACGCCTGCTCCTTCTCGTACCGGATCCGGATTGCGTCCGCCCGCGCCTGCATGGCGTCCTCCTCAAACACCGGACAGGGGGCGGGATCCGCCTTCGCCATGCTGATCTCGTGCAGGAAAGGCGCCATCTCGAGCTCCCTCCCATAGAGGTGGGACATCAGCCCATCCATGATCGCCATCAGCTTCGCCTGATTGATGACGGGAAGCCGTTCCAGATACGCCTGATACTCCACCTGACAGGCGAGCGAGATTCCGTTCTCCACCAGGAGGCTGTCAAGCGCCGCGCTTTCCACGGCGGTATCGGGCAGATAGGGACCGAGCACGGCGAACCCGTCCTTCTCCTCGAGCTCGACGGCGCAGAAGCAGACGGAAAACGCCGTGGTGATTTGGCACACCGTCCTGCGGGGGCACTGAAAAAGAATCCCGCCGAACAGCATCTCCTCACAGCTGCGCGAGATTCCCTCCGGGGTAAGGGTTTGATCCAGATAATCCTCCGGAATCAGCTTCCGGCTGACGAGAATCAAATTGATATCAAGAAACAAGTGGACGAGATTGCAGTATTGATGAAAGCGCGCGTGCAGCTCCTGCGACTCCATGGTATGCCTCCTTCTGCCGGGTTTCCGGCATTGCTCTCCTGCTGCTATTATGGCACAGAACGCGGCAACAGTAAAACATTTTTAGATGAGCGTAATTTCCAAAAGAATTTACGGTTCTTCAAAAGGATATCATAACGGTGTTTTTCCGCATCAGGTACACTGAAAGCATCAGAACAACCGGTGATATTTTCAGGCAGAAAGGACGATACGCAATGAGAAGCACAACCGTAATAACGCAGGCACTGTTCTCCAGGGAGCCGGACTCCGGCAGGTGGGAGACGGTGTCCCTCCCCCACACCTGGAACGCCCTCGACGGCCAGGACGGCGGCGCCGACTACGACCGCGGCGCTTATGCCTATACCCTCGCTCTGCCCGAGCCCGCCGATGGGATGCGTCAGTACCTCCAGTTTGAGGGAGCCAACCACATTGCCAGCGTCAACGCCGGCGGGACGCTGCTCTGCACGCATGAGGGCGGCTTCTCCACCTTCCGGGCGGACGTAACCGAGGCGATGGCGCGCGGCTGCCGGGAGGTCCGGGTGGTGGTGGACAACCGCGCGAGCCACGTCTATCCCCAGCAGGCGGACTTCACCTTCTTCGGCGGCCTGTACCGGAACGTTTCGCTGATCCAGGTGCCGGCGTGCCACTTTGACCTGATGCTCCATGGCTCCGACGGCGTGTTCGTCACCCCGAAGACCGACGGCAGCGTGCGCCTGGACGCCTTCACAACGGACGCGGGCGGCGCGGCGGTGAGCTGCACCATTCTGGATCCCGACGGAAAACCCGTACTCTCCTGCTCCGCCCCCGCTGAGGAGCACACCGTGCTCGAGGCCAGGGTCGACGCGCCCCTTCTCTGGGACGGCCTCGACTCCCCGAGCTGCTACACCGCGGCGGTCACGCTCTCGAGGAACGGCGAGGAGCTCGACCGGGTGGAGATCCTCTTCGGCTTCCGCTCGTTCTCCGTCGGCCCCGACAAGGGCTTTTTCCTCAACGGGCGCAGCTATCCGCTCCACGGCGTGGCGCGTCATCAGGACAGGCTGAACAAGGGCTGGGCCATCTCGCGCGCGGATCACGAGGAGGATCTCTCCATCATCCGCGAGATGGGCGTCAACAGCATCCGCCTCGCCCACTACCAGCATGACCAGTACTTCTACACCCTCTGTGACAAAGCCGGCATGGTGCTCTGGGCGGAGATCCCCTTCATTTCCATGTTCATGGAGGGAGAAAAAGCCCGGGAAAACACTCTGAGTCAGATGACCGAGCTCGTCGTCCAGAACTACAATCATCCCGCGATCTGCTTCTGGGGTATCTCCAATGAGATCTCCATCGGCGGCGAGAGCGAGCCGCTCCTCGACAACCTGAAGGCGCTCAACGAGCTGGTGCACAAGCTCGATCCCACCCGCCTGACCACCATGGCGCAGGTCAGTATGCTGCCGATGGAGTCCCCCCACAATCAGCTCACCGACGTGCTGTGCTACAACCACTACTTCGGCTGGTACGGCGGCGACGTGAGCCGGAACGGGCCGTGGCTCGACGAATTTCACGAGAAATATCCCGACCGCTGCGTCGGCATGAGCGAGTACGGCGCCGAAGCCGTCATGGGCTGGCACTCCTCGTCCCCGATGGTGCGAGACTACACCGAGGAGTATCAGGCGTACTATCACGAGCAGATGCTCGAGACCTTCGCCGCACGCCCCTACCTGTGGGCCACCTACGAGTGGAATATGTTCGACTTCGCCGCAGACGCCCGCGACGAGGGCGGCTGCCAGGGACGGAACAACAAGGGCATGGTCACCTACGACCGCAAGACGAGAAAGGACGCGTTCTACGCCTACAAATCGTGGTGGAGCGGGGAGCCCTTCGTCCATGTGGCGGGGCGGCGCTTCCTCGACCGCGCCCCCGGCCAGCGCGACGTCAAGGTCTACTCCAACCAGAACGAGGTGACTCTGCTCGTCAACGGGAAGCCCGCCGGCACCCAGAGCGGCGCGCACGTCTTTGTGTTCCATGACGTGCCGCTGCAGGACGGGCTCAACACCGTGACCGCGGTGTCCGGGAAGCTCAGCGACGCCATCACGCTGAACGCCGTGGCCGAGCCGAATCCGGACTATGTGCTCCCCGGCTTCGATCCGAACGCGCAGGGCGTGACCAACTGGTTCGCCGACATTCAGGTCGAAGGCAAGATGGAATACCCCGAGGGGTATTTCTCCCTGCGCGACACCATGGGCGACATTCTCGCCAATCCGGAGGCCGCGGCCCTGCTCGAGGAGCACGCCGAGGCGATCTTCGGCACGATGGCCAAGTCGATGAAGAACATGGCCGGCGGCGGCATGATGGCCAGGAGCCGCCTGGAGGATTTTTTGAAGATGTCCGGCCCCGGCATCGACGAGAAGGGGAAGCTCTATCTGAACCAGCTGTTCAACAGGATCAAGAAGTGAGATTGGAAAAGGAGGGTTTGTTGTGGCTAAGCTCACCGGCACGCGTCCCTTCGGGATGCGGGACAAAATCGCCTACGCCTTCGGCGACGTGGCAAACGACTGCACCTTTATTCTCTCCAGCACCTTTCTGATGAAGTTCTACATCAACGTTATGGGGGTGGAAAGCTGGATCGTCGGCGTCATGATGATGGTGGCCCGCATTGTGGACGCGTTCACCGACATGACGATGGGGCGAATCGTCGATCTGAGCCGCCCCACAAAGGCGGGAAAGTTCCGGCCCTGGATTCTGCGCGGCTCCGGCCTCGTGGCGGTGGCGAGCTTTTTGATGTACGCCATCTGGCTCAAGGAGGCCGCCATGCCGATCAAGCTCGTGTGGATGTTCGTCACCTATCTGCTGTGGGGCAGCGTGTTCTACACGATGGTCAACATTCCTTACGGCTCCATGGCCTCCGCCATCACCACCGACCCGACGCAGCGCACCCAGCTCTCCGTGTACCGCAACGCGGGCGCGACCGTGGCCGGCCTCATCATCGGCGCGGGCATCCCGGCGGTCGTCTACAACGCCGACGGCAGCCTCTCCGGCGAAAAGTTCTCCGTCATGGCGGCTGTTTATGTCCGTTTTGGCGGTCGTCTGCTATCTCATCTGCTACTTCGGCTCCTGTGAACGGGTACAGTTCAAGCGGCCGGAGAAAGCCTCCGGCGCGCCTAAATCGAACTTTCTCAAGAATCTCGTCACCAACCGCGCGCTGCTCGCCATCATTCTCGCGGCCATCTTCCTGCTGCTCTCTCAGCTGACGCTGAGCGGTATGTCGCAGTATATTTTCCCCGACTACTACAACAGCCCCGACGCGGTCTCCCTCTCCTCGCTCCTGAGCAACCTCGGCATTCTGGTGCTGGCCTTTGTGGCCACCCCGCTCTCCAAGCGCTTCGGCAAGCGGGAGATCAGCATCGCGGGGATGCTCCTCTCCACGGCCGCGTTCCTGATCTGCTTTTTGCTGCGGCCCGGCAGCGTGTGGGTCTTCACCGCGTTCTACGTTGTCGCCTATCTCGGCCTCGGCGTGTTCAACACCGTGATCTGGGCGTGCATCGTGGACGTCATCGACTACGGCGAGGTGAAGAACGGCGTGCGCGAGGACGGCACCATCTACGCGTGCTACTCCTTCGCCCGCAAGCTCGGCCAGGCGGCCTCCTCCGGCCTCACCGGCGGCCTGCTCTCCCTCGTGGGCTACACTGAGCTGACGCGCACCGATCCCGCCGTCCTGAACGGCGTGTTCAACATCACCTGCATCGTCCCGATTGTCGGCTTCCTGCTCGTGGCGCTTGTGCTGATCTTCCTCTATCCGCTGAGCAAAAAGGCCGTCGAGGCGAACGGCGCGGAGCTGGCCCGCCGCAGAGCGCGGCAGTAACCGCACACATGACTGCAAAGGCGAAAGCAAGATGGAACCCTTTCTGAGCGAGAACTTCCTGTTGGATACCCCCACGGCGCAGCGGCTCTACCATGAACACGCGAAGCTCCAGCCCATCATCGACTACCACTGCCACATCGATCCCAGGGAGATCTGGGAGGACAGACGGTTTGACAACATTACCGAGCTCTGGCTCGGCGGCGATCACTACAAGTGGCGGCTCATGCGCTCCAACGGCGTGGAGGAGCGGTACATCACCGGAGACGCGGATCCCCGGGAGAAGTTCCAGAAATTCGCCGAGACGCTGCCCCGCGCCATCGGGAACCCGATGTATCACTGGTGCCATCTCGAGCTGAAAAACTACTTCGGCTACACCGGCGTCCTGGACGGCGGCACCGCCGAGGAGGTATGGCAGCTCTGCGGCGAGCAGCTGCGCGGCGATCCGGAAAAGAGCGCCCGCGGCTTCATCCGATCGAGCCGCGTCGCCATGATCGGCACGACAGACGATCCGTGCAGCGATCTCGCCTGGCACGAGAAGCTCGCCGCGGATGAGAGCTTTCCCGTTCTTGTCTGCCCGAGCTTCCGGCCCGATCCGGCGCTCAGCATCCACAAGCCGGGCTTCCCCGCCTATGCGGAACGCCTCGAGGAGACGGAGGGCCGCCCCATCCGCACCGTGCAGGATATGCGGGACGCCCTCTCCGAGCGCATCGCCTTCTTCGACGCGCACGGCTGCCGCGCCGCCGATCACGGCCTCGATGCTCTCATCTTCCGCCCGATCTCCGACGAGGCGGCCACCGCCGCCCTCGGGAAGGCCAGGGCGGGAAAGCCCCTCACCCGCGAGGAGACGGAGGGCTGGCAGACCGCCCTACTCCTCCACTGCGCCCGCGAATACCGCAGGCACGGCTGGGTGATGCAGCTCCATTTCAGCTGCGTGCGCAATCCCAACACGAGGATGCTCGCGGCGCTCGGCCCCGACACCGGCTTCGACTGCATGGCCGTCACCGACAGCTGCGCCGCCGCTTACCGGCTTATGAACACCCTCGACAGGGAGGACAATCTGCCGAGAACCATCCTCTACAGCCTGAACCCGGCGGACAACGCGTGGCTCGACACCCTTTTGGGCGCCTTCCAGAGCGCCGAGGTGCCGGGAAAACTCCAGCACGGGGCGGCCTGGTGGTTCAACGATCACCGCGCCGGCATGACGGAGCACCTGACGAGCCTCGCGAACCTGAGCCTGCTCGGAAACTTCGTCGGGATGCTCACCGACAGCCGCAGCCTGCTCAGCTACGCCCGCCACGAATATTTCCGCAGGGTGCTGTGCGCGCTGCTCGGACGCTGGGCGGAGGAGGGCTCCCGCCCCGCAGACCTCGGCCTGCTCGGCGGCCTGGCGGAGGACGTCTCCTACCGCAACGCCAAACGGTATTTCCGCCTGTTATTTTCGTCGAGAAGAAGGGAGAATCCGCATGAAACTTTCCTTCCGCTGGTATGGGCCTTCCGATCCCATCAGCCTGGAATATATCAGCCAGATCCCGGGAATGCGCAGCATCGTCACCGCGGTGTACGACGTCAGGCCCGGCGAGGTGTGGCCCGAGGAGGCGCTGGCCGGCCTCAAGGCGCAGTGCGACGCGCACGGTCTCGTCTTCGACGTGGTCGAGTCCATCCCCGTCAGCGAGGAAATCAAGCTCGGCACGGAAAAGCGGGACGCCCATCTCGAGGCGTACTGCGAAAACATCCGCCGCTGCGCCAAATACGGCGTCAAGTGCGTCACCTACAATTTCATGCCCGTTTTTGACTGGACGCGCACGCAGCTGGATCGGAGGGCCCCCCGACGGCTCCACCAGCCTTGTGATGTACTGGGACCAGCTGGCCGGCCTCGATCCGCTGAAGGACGACATTCATCTTCCCGGCTGGGACGCGAGCTACACCCAGTCTGAGGTGCGGGAGCTGATCCGCGCCTACGGAGAGCTGGGAGACGAGGGACTCTGGAAAAACATCGAGGTCTTCCTCAAAAAAGTCATCCCCGTCGCGGAGGAGTGCGGCGGGGTGATGGCTCTCCACCCCGACGATCCGCCCTACCCCATCTTCGGCCTGCCCCGGGTCGTCACCTGCGAGGACAATCTCGACCGCTACCTCTCCATCGCGGACTCCCCGGCCAACAGCCTGTGCCTGTGCGCCGGCTCCCTGGGCTGCGCGCGCTTCAACAACGTCCCCGCGATGGTGCGCAAGTACGCGGACGCAGGCCGCATCGGCTTCATGCACATCCGCAACGTCAAAATCCTGCAGGACGGCTCCTTTGAGGAGAGAGCGCACCTGTCCTCCTGCGGGAGTCTCGATATCTATGAGATTGTGAAGGCGCTGGTGGACTGTGGGTTTGACGGCTACGTCCGCCCCGACCACGGCAGAATGATCTGGGGCGAAACCGGCAAGCCCGGCTACGGCCTCTACGACCGCGCCCTCGGAGCCGCCTATCTCAACGGACTGTTTGAGGCGTGCGAAAAGGCAAAGCGTGCCTGAGAAAGGATGAGTCACATGGACAAGAACGTTTTGAATACCGATCTGACCGGGAAGGTGGCCGTCGTCACCGGCGCGGGCGGGGTGCTGTGCTCCGCCTTCGCGAAGGTGCTGGCCCGCGCCGGCGCAAGGGTGGCGCTGCTCGACCTGAACGAGGAGGCCGCCCGGCAGTTTGCCGGGGAGATCACCGCCGAGGGCGGCACGGCGAAGGCGTACCGCTGCGACGTGCTCGACAAGGAAGCCTGCTATGCCGTCGCGGACGCGGTGGAGGCCGAGCTCGGCAAGTGCGGCATTCTCATCAACGGGGCGGGAGGCAACAATCCCCGCGCCACCACCGACAAGGAATATTACGAGGACGGGGACATCGACGCCGGCGTGAAAAGCTTCTTCGACCTCGACAAAAGCGGCGTGGAGTTCGTCTTCAACCTGAACTTCATCGGGACGCTGATTCCGACGCAGGCGTTCGCCCGCCAGATGGTGGGGCGCGAGGGCTGCAACATTCTCAACATCTCCTCGATGAACGCCTACACCCCGCTGACGAAAATTCCCGCCTACTCCGGCGCGAAGGCCGCCGTCAGCAACTTCACGCAGTGGCTCGCCGTCCACTTCTCGAGGGCGGGCATCCGCGTGAACGCCATCGCGCCCGGCTTCTTCTCGACGAAGCAAAACCAGCGTCTTCTCTTCCATGAGGACGGCACCCCCACCGCCCGCACCGGGAAGATTCTCGCCGCCACGCCCATGGGGCGCTTCGGCGACACGGAGAAGGAGCTCGCGGGCGCCGTGCTGTTCCTCCTGAACAACGAGGCCGCGAGCTTCATCACCGGCGTGTGCATCCCGATCGACGGCGGCTTCTCCGCCTATTCCGGCGTGTGAGGGCGGCCGCCGATACCGCTACACCACCCGCACCATCTGCTCCCAAAGCAGCACAAAGCGGCCGCAGAGGATTCTGTCGTCGTGGTAATGCCCGAACAGCCAGGAGCGGAACTGAGCCTTTTCTCTGACGTCCTCCAAAAAATCCGTCAGACGGTCATGCTCGTACTCGCCGCCGCCCAGAATGTCCGCGATTCCGCTGGGCGCGCAGTGCGTCACCACATAGTCGGTCTGATACCGTACCCGTTCGAGATTTTTCCGCGCCTCCTCATACTCCGCCTCGCAGGGCAGCTCCTCCTCCCACCAGGAAAAATGATTGACCCGGAAGCGGGCGTGCATTCTTTGACAGGTCCGGTACTGCTCCTCAAAATCGGGCGTGCCGGGGTTGAGAATGCCGTCGTCGATATCGTGGCTCCGGGCGCCGCCCATGGTGAAAAAGGAGCGCCCCTGCAGCTCAAAGACCTGTCCCCGCATCAGATGGATGACGTTGGGGCGAATGCGCTGGATTTTCCCGCCGTTCCATTCCTCCACCGGATACCGCTTCAGCAGATCATAATTTTCATGGTTTCCGCTGACGAACAGGACGGTAAAGGGCAGGGACGCCAGCAGGTTCAGATTGAGGTCGTCCCGTATTCCGCCGAACCAGACGCCGCCGAAGTCACCGCAGATCAGCATGAAGTCGTCCCGGGTCATGTGCGCCTGCTCCGGGAAATTTTCCGGTTCAAACCGGCGGAAATCTCCGTGCGTATCTCCTGTCGCATAAATCATATTCGTTCCCCCTCTTCCCTTGCGCCATATATATGGAGGGCCCTGACCGGATTTCCGGCCAGGGCCCTCCCCTTTTTTTCGATGAAAACCTGTCTTTACCAGAGCGCCTTCTGCGCGCCCCCGGCGGTCGCGAACGGGCCGGGCAGGACGCCGATCCCGCGGTGATCGTCGAAGTAGTCGCGGTCGAAGACGATGGCGGTGCCGTCCGGATTCTCGAAGCGCTCCTCGGGCTCAAAGGCGCAGCCGAGGATGTCGCTGTCGACCATGGACGTGCGGTACTCGCCGAGGAAGTCGTAGAGGTTCG
This sequence comes from uncultured Clostridia bacterium, assembly GCA_944380675.1. Lineage (GTDB taxonomy): Bacteria > Bacillota > Clostridia > Oscillospirales > Acutalibacteraceae > Caccousia. Next base: position 35,853 of record CALWIH010000006.1, read on the forward strand.
TCTCGAGGACGGGCTTGCCGTCCTTCATCACGACGTCGACCTTGATCTCGTGCTCCGTGTCGACGAACTTGTCCGTCTCCTTGCGGTATGCCTTCGCGCCGGCGAAGTAGGCGTTGCCCTTCACCCACACGGGGAGCGTGTGGTCGTGGGCGGGCGCGAGCTTCATCATGTCGGGCGTCTCGGAGTCCATGTCGAACATCGCGATCCACTCGTCGTAGGTGATGTAGTCGTCGAAGACGTGCGTGCCGACCTCGCGGTTCTCCTCGTCGGAGCCCTCGGAGCTGTCGCGCAGGGCGACGAACGGCTCAGCCGGCCACTTCTGCACGAAGATGTTGTTGTAGAAGCGGTCGTCGCCGTGCAGGATCGTCATGAAGCCCATGACCTCCGTGCGGTGCGGCATATGGTACGGCGTGTAGCGCGGAGCGGTGCCGCCGCCGACGCAGGTGAACGAGCCGCAGATCAGGTTGTGCACCAGCGCGACGCCCTCGGTCGCGAAGCGAAGCGTCACGTCGGAGAGGAGGACGTTGTTGTCGATGAGCGTCGGGCCATGGCCGACCTCGACGAAGATATCCTGGCTCATCATGCCGCCCTTGAGCTGGCGGGCAAACTCCGGGCGCTGGTTGTCATGCAGGAGGTTCTGCGTGATGCGGGTGCCCTGAGCCTCCCAGTCGCACCAGATGCCCATCGTGCAGTGGTGGATGTGGTTGCGGCGGAAGGTGACGTCGATCGCGGCGTGCAGCTTGATGCCCGCGATCTCCGCGCCGCCGAGCTCCATCATGTTGTTGATGTGGTGGATGTGGTTGTCCTCAATCACGGAGAACACCGCGCCCATACGGCCGATGATGCCGCCCTGCTCACAGTTGTGGATGTTGCAGCGGCGCACGATGTGGCTGCCGACCTTCTCCTTGAGCCAGCCGTGGTACTGTCCGCGGCAGACGGCGTCGCGCTCCATCTGCGTCGGGCTCTTGACGTGCTTGTAGGTGAAATAGTGGTCGTTGTCCGGATCGAGGTACTTGCCGAGTGAGATGCCGGCGCACTTGCTGTTGCTGATCTCGCAGTCCTCGATGATCCAGCCCTTCGACCAGTGCGGGCCGATCATGCCGTCCTGATACGCGGCGGGCGGCGCCCACGTCGTGGCGGCCTTCTCAATCGCGAAGCCGCTCACGGTGATGTAGCCGACGCCGGTCTTCGAGGGCATGAAGCACTCGCGGCGGACGTTGATCTCGACGTTCTCCTCGTTCGGGTTCTTGCCCCGGAAGTTCGCGTAGATGACGGTCTCATTGCCGTCCTGCTCGGCGTACCAGCGGTAGACGGAGGCCTCCGGCTCCCACGAATACGGGGAAACCTCGGGATTGACGCAGCCCGCGACGGAATCGGCCTCATACAGCATCTTGCTGTTGAGGTACACCGCGCCCGTGTGCTTGCTGCGGCCGGCGAAGTACCAGTCGCCGTAGACGTAGGTGGTGTACGGGTTGTAATCGCCGAAGATCGCGTTGTCCACGCGGCAGACCCAGACGTCGCCCTCGTACGGCTTCCACGTCTTGACCTCCTCCGCGCCGGTGATGACCGCGCCGAGCGGCTCCGTGCTGCGGTAGGTGATGCGCGCGTCCTCCGTACCGGCAAACTGCGGGTCGACATACTCGCGGTAGACGCCGGGCGCGACGAGCACCTCGTCGCCGGGCTGCGCGAGCTTCGCCGCGTCGCCGATGCGCTTGAACGGCGTCTCCTTGGAGCCGTTGCCGCCGCGGCCGACCATGGCGTTGACATAATAAATCATGATTGATTTCCTCCCCCTTCTCCGGCGTTCGCCGGAGGTTCTGTGATTCGTCCTGATCATACGCTCATTTGTCCATCCCGTCAAGCACCTCGCGGTGAATTTTATATAATAATTTTAAAAAGTTCCCGCGCGGCAGAAAAAAGCGCGTCCCCCAAACGAGGGACGCGCTGTCTTATTTGTCATCTTGCATTCATCCAGACGAGCATCTCGCCGAGACCGCGGTTGTTCCAGAGGAAATACGGGATAAGGCGCAGGCTCGCAGGGACGCGCGCGGCGGGCGCCGTGCGGTAGAGCGTGTCTTCGTCCCAGCCGGCCATGTCCGAGCGCGTGCCGGAAACCGTCACGCCGGTGATGCCGCCGAAGAGCTCGCGCTCCTCCACCCGGGGAGGCTCCGCAAGGTCGGCGGTGAAGTCGCCGAGCAGCGTCCCGTTGTCGGCCTCCTCAGCGCAGTAGACGAGCGGGCCGCGGCACACGCACGCCTTGCCGCAGTCCTCTGTGACGCGCGGGTTCGCCTGCACAAACTGAGCATCCATGCCGAAAGAGACCTCGAGACAATCGCCGTCCGCCGGGCAGACGCGGGCGTAGCCCTGCTCCAGCTCGAGGGAGACGGGCTCTCCGTTTCTCATGATCGCAAAGTCCTTTGCGTAGGACGGAACGCGAAGGTGCAGCGTCACGCCCGAAGGGCCGTGATAAACGATCTGCGCCCTGCCCTTCCAAGGCATCGAGGAGACGGTGGAGAGGGACGCGTCGCCCGCGGGCGTGTGCAGAACCGCTTCATTTCCGATGTAAAGGTGCTGCCAGACGTCGCCGCCGCGCTGCGTGTACACGTAGCTTCCGAGTCCGCAGAGCGTGCGGATGACGTTCGGCGGGCAGCAGGCGCAGCCGAACCACTTGACGCGCTCCGGCTCCACCGACTCATGGTCGCGGCGGTATTTTGCCACGTCGGGCTTGAGCATGAGGGGGTTGACGTAGAAGTAGTGCTCGCCGTCCTCCGAAATGCCGGACAGCACGTTGTTGTACAGCGCGCGCTCCATCACGTCGGCATAGCGGACATCCGGGTCGAGGCGGAGCATCCGCAGCGCCCACATGGCAAGGCCGATGGCGGCGCACGTCTCCGTGTAGCAGGTGTCGTTCGGCAGATCGTAGTCGATGGTGAAGCGCTCGCCGTCCCCCTGGGAGCCGACGCCGCCCGTCACATACATCCGCCGGCCGGTCACGTTCTTCCAGAGCGTGTCGAGAGCGGCCTTGAGGGTGGGATCATTCTTCTCGAGCGCAACGTCCGCCGCGCCGGTGTAGAAGTACATCGCGCGCACGGCGTGGCCCTCCGCCGTCTTCTGATCGCGGAGCTTCGCGTGCGCCTGGTGGTAATCGGCCTCAAGCCAGCGGTTCTGGCCGCTCAGCTCGAGGAAGCGCTCCTCCTCAAGGAAGGCGGGGCGCGAGCCGCGGTTTTCAATGAAGTACTCGGCAAGCTCATAATATTTGCGGTCGCCCGTGGCGCGGAATGCCTTCATCAGGGCGAGCTCGATCTCCTCGTGCCCGGGGTAGGAATCGATCTGCCCCTCGCCCTTGCCAAACACAGAGCGAATGAGATCGACGTTCTTCTCCATGATGCGCAGCAGGGAATCGTCTCCTGTGACGGCGCGGTACGCGACGGCTGCCTCGAGCAGATGGCCGGCGCAGTAAAGCTCATGGCCGTGGGCAATCTCCTTCCACTTTCTGTCGGGCTTCTTGATGATGTAGTGCGTATCAAGATAGCCGTCCGGCTGCTGAGCCTTCCCGATGACGTCGATCGCCTCGCGAAGCGCAGCGCGGATCTCCGGGCTGTCGTCGTAGATGAGGCTGTAAGACGCCGCCTCAATCCATTTGGCCAGGTCGCTGTCCTGAAACTGGAAGCCCTGGAACTCCCCTTCCGCGAGACCGGCGGCGATCCGGTAATTCTGCATGGCGTGGCTCGGCTCCGCGCCGGGCTCGCGGTCGTTGAGAACGCGCCACTGGTACGGCACGACGTTCTCGACGGCGTTCTGAATCCGGCGGTTCCAGAAACCGTCGTTCACCTTAACCTGTCCGACTCCGATTTCAACATTTTGCATCAGCTGACTCCTCCTTCATCCTTCTGACCGGGAAAGCGCAGCGCAGCGCGGACGACGCCCCCTGTGGGCAGCGCGGCGGACGCCCGCTTTCCGTTCTCCTCCTGTGTGACGCCGCCCGCCTCCAGCGTCCAGCCCGCGAAGCCGTCCGTCTCCGCCGTGAGGGAGACGGCGGCGGGCAGAAGGCCGGAGAGATCGGCGGTCAGCGTGAGCGTGCGCGCCTGCTCGTCCCAATCCGCCGCAAGCAAACGGCCCGCCTCGAGCAGGACGTGGACTCTGCCGCTCGCGCCGACGAAGTGGAACCGCCGCCCGACGCCGTCGAGCGGGACAATATGCAGGCTTCCCGCCTCCCGCGTCATCGCGCCGCCGTAGCACACGAGACCGAAGACAGGATCCTGCGCGACAATCGCCGCCGCGCCGCGCAGATAGCCGCAGAAGCCGAGATCAATCTCGCACGAATAATACCACGGCCCGCTGCAGTGCGGCTGATCGAGCCAGGTAAAGCCATACGGCAACGGCTCAAAGCCTCCCGAGGCCGCGCCGTCGTGGGCGGCGCCGGGGAACCAGCAGCCCCAGCCCGCTTCCTCCCGCCCCGCGTTGAGCAGCGCCCAGGAGCTCAGAAGGGAGCCGTACCCGAGGCGCAGCAGGGCGTATGGGTCGGGGGCGAAGCGAAGCGCGTAGTCGAGAATCGCCCAGCCGCCCATCTGCGACATATAGCTGAGCGTATACCGGTCGTTCGAGCCGCGGTAATCGCTCCCGTACCAGAAGTAGGCGGGCTCAAGCTCGCCGCGGCACGCGAGATTGCATCTGATTTGATTTTCCATGAAATGCACCGCTTTGTCAAGGGAAAGCGGCGGATCAAAGTAGGATTCCCGCTTCTCCTCCTCCGCCTCGAGAACGGCGCGGCGCGCAAGAATCTGCGTCGACTCAAAGCCCGTTGTATCAAACGGATATTCCGAGCCGAAGACGTCTGTGCACTCGAGGACGAAATAACGCATTTTGCGGATCCAGTGCCGCCGGAGCCGCCGGAACTCGCCGTCCATACCCTCCCGCCGCAGAGCTTCGAGAATCTCCTCGATGACAAGCTCGTTGTACAGGCCCGTCTTGTACGCGGACCAGCCGTCGAGCTCGAGCGGGACGGTAAACATGGCCTCGGCCGTCCGCGCGGCGCGCGTCAGATACGTTTCGGCGCTGCGCGTCAGCGGCGCTCCGGGGACGTTGCGCGCGATACGGTAGAGCTGGTAATAGAGCAGCGCGATGTGCGGATAATCGTAAATGCGCCAGATGTGCAGCCGTCCCTTGACGTCGGGATCGCTGCTCTCGCGGTTCTGCTTCCAGTCGGGGATGCCGTAGATGGCGTAAGGATAGTCCTCCTCCTCCGTCTGCTGCAGGCCGCCCCAGACGAAACGCTCGACGTACCGGTCGATCGCCCGGATCCCGTCCTCGTCGGGAAGCTCCGCGAGCTTTGAGGCCAGGAAGGCGGGCTTGCCGAGGCCGGGATCGTCGCAGGAGACCTCGTAGATCCGCCAGCCGCCGATCTTATCGTAGTTGTCGGGACCAAGGAGAACGCCCGTCTCGTTGTTCCACTCGGAAATCAGTCCGTCATACCATTTTTCGGGGTCACGGTGCTGGCATTTGACGAGGAAGGCGGCGCGCTTTTCCAGCATCTGCGCCGCGGGCAGCGTCGAGAAGACGGGAATCTGCAGGAAGCGATCCCCGCAGAAACGCACGCAGAGCAAAATTTCGCCGAGACGCGTCAGCCGCAGGCGCAGAAGCAGCCGCCCGCCGCACCTTTCTTCGGAGACGATCTCGGCGCCGTCCGACGGTTCGAGCCGCAGATCCTCCCACCGGCTGCGCAGCGAAAGGAGCAGCTCCTGCTCCTCGGGGACGGTGAGTCCCGGCGCCGCCTCGACGTCTACCAGACCGCGATCGGCAAAAAGCCGGCGCGCCGCGGCCCGGTCGGCGGCAAACTCGTACCGAAGAACAAACCGCGCGGATTCTCCCGGAGCGAGACGGCGCTCCGTCCCCGGCAGGCGCAGGCGCGTCCCGCGCTTTTCCGCCTCGCGGCGGACGCCGGCGGAGAGGGCATAAGCCGTGAAGGCCGTCTCCTTCTGCTTGTTTCCGCTGCCTTCCTTCACCACGAAGGCCGGCGTCTCGTCAAAATATTCAAGCTGTGTACCGTCCTGCGGGAGAACGGCAAGAATCGGGCCTTTTCCGTCACAGCGTTCAAACAGCAGGTGCGATCCGTGGCCTGAGATAAAGTGGTGGCCGATTACCTTACTCCCCGCGTTTCCTCCCCAGCGGAAATCGGCGTTGCACGGAAAGGAAAAGCCCGCATCGAGAAGGGTAAGCGGCTCATCCCCCGCATTTTCCGCCGTCAGCTCGAAGAGCAGGGCATCGCCGGAAAGCGTCCAGCGCACCGCGGCGCGCACAGGCGTTCCCGCCGCCTGCCAGCGCGTCTCATACCGTACGGAAAGCGGTTCGCGTGAAAAATGCTCGCCCGCGGGCTCCGTGTCCGGCGCAAGGGCAAACGTTCCCTCCTCCTCCCCACGCCGCCAGGTGAGAGAAAAACGGCCGAACGCCTCCCCCGGCAGGATATATTCCGTCTCCGCCTCTCCCGGCACGGCAGCGCCCGGCCGGATCGAGAGCAAAAGGCCGCGCGATGCCTCGGCACGGAAGGCGCGGCTGCAAAGCTCATATCGCTTTTGTTCCATTCATCATACTCCTCTCCCGAAGGAAGTTTGTGCTGCGGGCGCCTTCTGCGCACGCGGAAAAAAGGGGAGCCCGCACCACACGGGAAACCGGTGGCGCGGGCCCCTCAGATCGGTGCCTTTCAAAAATGATTTGCGTTCAATGCGTTTCAGACGGTATGGCTTCTCAGTTTGCGGCGCCCTCAAACTTCGCCGTATTGGCGTCGAGCGTGGCCTGCTGATACGCGACAAGATCGTCGAGACCCATGGCGTGCAGATCTTCTCTCATCTGCAGGAAGAGCTGCTCGCACTCCTCCTCGGACTTGGCCATGACAATCTCTACCCAGGCGCTGGAAATGTGATCCGCGATATCCTGGTTGATGATCTTCTCCGGAGCGTCAGCCGCAAAGGAGATGGTCCACAGGGTCTGATCCCAGAGATAGGCGTCCGCGGTCTCCTGATGGAGCATCTGGATCTCCTGGCCGGGAGCAAGCTTGGACTGATCCATCTGGGTATAATCGGGAACAAGATCCCACATATTGACGGAAGCGACAGGATCCGCCCAGCCGACGGAGGGATCATCCACGCGGCTCTCAGGCGTATAGCCGGGCGCCATCATGTTGAAGTTGAAGCTGCCCATGTCGTTCTCCCAGTCGTCCCACAGGAAGGTGTTGTCGCCGTCCTTGCCGTACCAGTACCAGTCGTTGACCTTGCAGTTGCCGTCCTCGTCGATTGTCCACGGACGGCCCTCGCCCTCGGGACCCATGGAGGTGAAGGCGACGCCCATCGGGGTGACCTCCCAGTTCCAGTAGAGCATAACCTCCTCAGGATTTTCGCACTTATCGGTGAGGATGCAGCGGGTGGTGCGGATGAAGTTGTCGGAAATCAGCGCCGGAGCCGTGTCGCCCTCCTGGAAGGTCACGCACTGGAAGCGCTTGTCGATCGTCCAGTCGTCCTCGGTGGACTGCCAGACCTGATGTCCGCCGACATAGCAATGCCACCAGGTGCCGATATTGCCCACAACGCGCTCATTGGACATGAAGGCCAGAGCGGAATCGTAGTCCTTTGTCTGGAAGTCGGGATCGATCAGGCCGTCGCGCCAGAACTGGTTGATGTACTTCGCGACGTAGAGGCCCTCGTCCGTGTCAACCCAGTGACTGATGGTGTCGTCGTCGTTGACCTTGTAGTAGTGGGTGATGGTGCCGCCGCTGGTGTTCGTGCCGCTGCTCACGCCGTACAGGCCGAGGTAGGCAAGCGGCGTCTTGTAAAACTCCTCGCCCTTCTCGCTGAATGCGGTGATGCCGTACGTCTTTTCGCCGTTTTCATTGGTCGGGTTGAGCTCGACAAGCTTCTTGACCGTCTCATAATAGCTCTCAAAGCTGTCGTACATCGGCAGGCCGGCCTCCGTCAGCATATCGTAGCGGATGGCAAAGTCTCTGCCCATGAAATCAGTCGTATGGCCCCAGGATGCGGCGAGCTTATAGAGGTTGCCCTCGTCGTCCTTGAGCAGGTTCAGGTAGTTGCCGAAGCCGTCGATGATGTTCTGGCCGTACTTCTCAAGGTAAGGCGTCAGCTCAAGAGCGCGGCCCTGATCGATGAAGATTTCCGCCATATCGTCGGGCATACCCACGATGACGCCCGGATAATCGTTGCCGGCCAGCATCAGATTCAGTCGTTCCGTGGCGTCCTGCTTATAGATGATGCGTTCCATCTCGATGTTGAACTCATCCTTCAGCACGGTCGCAACCTGCTCAAGGCGCTCGTCCTCTTCGGCCTGATCGAGCGTGATATCGCCCGCATAGTAGTAGGTAATCTTGATGGTCTCCTCGGGAACGTCCCAGCCGTACTTGTTGACCTCTCCGGTCAGCTTCACTTCGGCTGCGCCGCTCTCGCTGCCCCCGCTCTGGGAAGCAGGATCGCCCGCCCCTCCGACAGAGGAGGTATCCCCGCTGCTGCAGGCCGCTGCGGACAGCGCCAGCACGCCGGCCAGACACGCCGCGAGAAGTCTTCTGCGTTTGCTCATAAAATATCCTTCCTTTCTCTTTTGTGCTTTGACCGCAAATCGAAAGACAATGTATGCTGATACAGGCTATGCCGTAACCCTCCGTGAACAAAGGGCAAAACATTTGCCCCATGTCCGCTGAGGGGAAGCCTCTGAGAAGGCCGTCAGCCCTTGACGGCGCCGATGGAAATGCCCTTGACAAAGTATCTCTGGAAGAACGGATAGACGCACACAATCGGAATGGTGACTATCATCGTCGTCGCGGCGCGCATGGACTGCGTCGAGATACGCGACGCCTGACTCTTGACCGCGTCGGCGCCCACCATGGAATCCTGCATCAGTTCCTTGATTTTATCGGATTCGATGAGGATATCGCGCAGTAGCATCTGCAGCGTATCATAATTTCCGGAGGCGTTGTAGAGCATGACGTCGAACCAGGAATTCCAGTGTCCTACCGCGACCATGACGGCCAGAGCGGCAAACACGGGAATACACAGCGGAGCGACCACCCGGAAGAAGATGGTGACCTCCTTCGCGCCGTCAATTCTTGCCGATTCCGTCACCGCGGTGGGAAGTCCCTCAATGTACGAAGCGATGATCATCATGTTGTACGCCGCAATCAGGCCGGGTACCCAGTAGACCGCGAAGGTCTCGAGCAGGCCGATTTTCTGATACCACAGATAAATGGGAATCATGCCGCCGGACACATACATGGTGATCATGAACATTGTGCGCAGCACCCGGTGGAAGGAAAAGAACTTCACCGTCGTGATATAAGCCACAAAACCGGTGCAGACGAGCTGCGTCACCGTACCGACGACGACGCGCAGCAGCGACCAGCCGAGCTCGCTGAGAAGCCCCTTCGATTTGAGGATATAGTCATAGTTTGAGAGCGTGAAAACTCTCGGCCAGAAGTACAGGCCGCCCCGCTGGGCGTCGATGCCGTCGTTGAGCGAGATAACAAGCTGATTCCAGAAGGGATACACCATGACAAACAGCAGAATCAGCATCAAAACGACGTTGCAGAAATCGAAAATATTGCTTGCGGCTGTTTTTTTCGCAAGCTTTGTTCTTGCGTTCATGCGCTCTCCCCCCTCAGAATATGGACATATCCATCGTTTTCTTCGCGATGCGGTTTACGAGGAAAACAAGGAACAAACCGATGACTGATTTCATCAGACCGACGGCAATCGCGAAGGAATGGCGGCCCATCTGCACGCCGTAGCGGTAAACATAGGTGTCGATGATATCCCAGTACGCTCTGGTCGTCGGCTGGCCGATAAGGAGGTTCTGCTCATAGCCGATGTTGAGAATGTTGCCGATGCCGAGAATAAACAGCAGAACAATCGTGGGCAGGATGCTCGGGATGGTAATGTGCCGGACCATTCCCCAGCGCCCGAGTCCGTCGACAGCGCCAGCCTCGTAAAGCTCCTGGTCAATGCCGGCGATTGCGGACATATACAGAATGGTATTCCAGCCAATATTCTTCCAGATGTTCGCGACCGTGATGATCGTCCAGAAATATTCGCCCTCCGAGAGGAACAGGATCGGATCGTCGATGATCCCGAGGCCGACAAGCACCTCATTGATGACGCCCTCGCTGCCGAGGCAGGTGGTGATAATGCTCGCCACAACGACCCAGGAAACAAAGTACGGCAGATAGGAGACCGTCTGCGTCACGCGCTTGAGCTTCGTGCTCCGCAGTTCGTCAAAAAGCAGCGCCAGAACAATCGGAGCGATAAACCCGACGGAAATGTTCAGGCCGCCGATGACAAGCGTATTGCGGATGATGTTTGCGGCATCCTTGCCTTCAAAGAAGGCGCCGAAGTTGTCGAAGCCCACAAAGCGATCCCAGGTCAGGTCACGGCCGGGAACATAATCGAAGAAAGCGTATAAAATACCGTAAAGCGGAATTAAGAAGAAGATGAACCACCAGACAATACTCAGACCGCTCCAGAACCAGAGCTCCTTCTCTTTCTTAAACCTCTTTCGGAATTTCCCTTTCGGCGGCTGTACCTGCGGCTTTGCCTTCACTCTGCATTCCTCCTTGTTAATTCCGCGTGCGCAGCATTGCTTTCGGGAATTTTTGTTCCTTTGCAAAATGGAACAAAAATCGAAGATGCGCATCTTCGGGCGTTGGCCATGTAACAATAGACGAAAATACTCCGTATTTCAAATAGAAACGGTACATTTTTTAATACGACTAAATTATATGACGAATACATGAATTTGTCAATATGATTGCCGTAGATTTTATTTTTTTGGTTCTTTTCAAGTATTCATGGAAAAAAAGCGCAGAAAAGCATCGAATCAAGCAGTATTTTCAAACAAAATATGAACATTGTTCTGATCATTTATGACCTGCATTTTCTCGTTCCTGACGTTTTTCATC
>CALWIH010000007.1 GCA_944380675.1 uncultured Clostridia bacterium
ATGTTCGTGGCCCGGGGAGCAAAGAAGAAGATTATGGAAAAGAGAAAACAGGATTTTTACGACAATTACATCGTATCGCTCCTGGACGAGGCAAAAAAGCTCGGCATTTCGCGCCGGGAGCTGGCCGCCATGCTCGGCGGAGAGGAGGACAGCCATGAGTAAGCTGACATATCAAAACGTCACGATGCGCTTCGGGGACGTCACGGCGCTCGACCACGTTTCCTTCTCGTTCGAACCCGGCCATGTGTACGGTCTGCTCGGCAGAAACGGCGCCGGCAAAAGCACGCTGCTGAGCCTTACGGCGGGCTGGCGTCACGCGACGGAGGGGGAGATCCTCCTCGACGGGAAATCCGTGTGGGAAAACCCCCAGGCGCTGCAGCAAATTGTCTGCATGAGCGACGGCAACCTCTTCCCCACGCTGCGCGTGAAGCAGGGGCTGATCTGGTACTCGCGCTGCCGCCCCGGTTTTGACATGGAGCAGGCGCTGCGGCTGTGCGGGAAATTTGAGCTTTCCCTCAAATCGAAAATCCACTCGCTCTCGACCGGCTACGGCACCATCTTCAAGCTGATCGTCGCGATGGCCTCGCAGGCGCCGTTTACGTTTTACGACGAGCCGGTGCTCGGCCTCGACGCCAACCACCGCGACCTGTTCTACCGCGAGCTGATGGAGGATTACGGGAACAACCCGCGCTGCGTCGTCATCTCGACGCACCTTATCGAGGAGTGCGCGAACCTCCTCGACCACATTATTGTCATCAACAAGGGAAGGCTGATGCTCAACGAGGCCACGGAGGAAACGCTCGCCCGAGGGTACTCCGTGAGCGGCCCGGCGGGCGCGGTGGACGCGTTCACCGCGGGGAAAGCGCTCTACGGAGCGCAGAGCCTCGGCGGCCTCAAGACAGCCTATGTGAAGGGCAGGCCGGAGGGGGAAACCGCGCCGGCGGGAATCGAGCTCGGAAAGCTCGACCTGCAGCAGCTTTTCATTCAGCTGACAAACAACTGACCGCTCAGAAAGGATGAAACATATGACCAGTTCACTCTGGAAGGGCCTGTACCGTTTTCAGATGCAAAATATCCTCAAGTCGGCAGGCATCATGGTCGCGATCGTTTTTCTGGTTCAGGTCGTCTTCGGCGTCATTCTGATCGCCGCTGATCCAGGCGAGCCGATCTACAGCAACGCGCAGGAATCCTCGTCCGTCATTTTCTGCTTCGTCCTCGGCTGCTGTATGTGGAAGGAGAGCTTCCACCTCTCGATGGCGACCGGTGTGACGCGCAGGGGGCTTTTCGTCTGCACGCTGGCAAGCCTGCTCACGCTGTGCGTGGTTCTCGTGCCGGTGGAGCTGCTTGTCAGCCTCCTCGTCAACAGCTTTCTCAACGCGCCGACGCTGTTCTTCCTGATCTATGGGCAGAGCGCAGACGTCGCCTCCTCGTTCTCGAGCGCGGGCTTTGCGGCACAGGGGCTGCTGCTGCAGATCGCGGGCTCGCTCGCCCTGGCCTACAGCGGATTTTTCCTCGGCGTGGTGTTTTACGTCATCCCGAAATGGCTTCGCGTTGTGCTCGCCATCCTGATTCCAGTCACGCTGTTCGCGGGGCTTCCCTCGCTTGTGCTCCTGCTTCCGCCGGCGCAGATGGAGGCTCTGGGGCAAACGCTCCTGCACTTTTTCAGCGCGCCGGGCAATGTGACGCTCGTCTGCTTCTGCGCGGCCGTCCTCTTTGCCCTGCTCGCGTGGATTCCCGCGCACCGGGCCTCGCTGATGCGCAATCCCCAGCCCTCGACCGCGACGAGCGGCTGACGAAAAACGGACTGTCCCGAACGGGCAGTCCGTTTTTTCATGCAAGATACAGAAAGAACAGAACGCGCTTCCAGAGCGGAAGCTCGCGGCGCGTCTTCTCGAAGAGGGCGGCCAGCAGGGAGAGCGCCTCTCCCCTCTCCTCCTCGGTGACGCCGTTCCGGCTGAACTTCGCCTTTTCGGCGAGCTCGCGAAGCCGCGGATCCATCGCCGCGCCGAAGCGGACGGCGTGGAGCGCGCGCCGGTAGATGATCGGCATGGCTGTGCTCGGCGGGAGGCTGCGCAGGCGCTTCTCGCGCAGGGAACGGCGGAGCAGGAAGAAAAGAACCGCCACCGCGCAGGCCAAAAGAACGAGGGGCACCATCAGCAGCACCCGCCACACCGCCGCCGAGCCGGAAGCCGGCTCCCGCTCTGAGACGGCAGCGGCGGAGGACGCGGGCCGCGAAGCCTCGGAGGAGGCGGCGGACGACGGCAGGGCGGAGGATTCCGGCTCGGATGCGGGCGCGGACGAGGGTTCCTCCTGCGGGGAGGAGGACGTCTCGAGCTCGGAGGCAAGCTCCTCCTGCGCCGTCGCGCCGCCGGGCGTAGCGTCGACCGGCACCCAGCCGAAGCCGGGGCAGTACGCCTCCGCCCAGGCATGGGAGCGCGTGTCCGGGATCTGCACCCAGCCCTCCGGCCCGGCGTCGGCGAGCTCGTCCGCCGTGACGCAGAAGCCCTCGACGTAGCGCGCCGGAATGCCGAGGGCGCGCAGCGTCAGGACGGTGGCCGTGGCGTAGTGGACGCAGTAGCCCTGCTTGTCCTCGAACAGGAAATACTCGACGAAATCCTTTCCTGCGGGCGTGTGGGGCGGATCGAGGGTGTACGTCCCATCGAGATTGACCTGATGTTCCACCCACGCGAGTGCGTCCTCAAACGTAGACCAGCCGTACATTCCAAACGAGGAAGCGAGGCGTTCCCGCAGTCCGTCGGGAACCTCAAGATAGTGGTCGTATACAAAGGAGGAATATGACGCCTCCTGCTGCGCCCAGGTGCGCAGCGGTTCGGGGAGCGAATCGAGAACCGCGTCAGGCACGGGCGAACGGTAGAGCTGCTCCAGATATTCGAGAGAATCCGGCGTGCCGTCCAGCGTATAGATGTTGTCAGGATAGAATTCTGTTTGCTCCCCACTGCCCAGATCCACCAGATTGAGAAAAGCAAGCGCAGCAGTAACGCGATCGCCGTAAAGAACCTGCTCATCGGGATCGAGGCAGGTAAAATCATACTGCCCGAGGGAAGCGCCGTCCTCCTGGCGGAGGAAAAGGTCGTGCACCAAATCGACGCCCTCGAGCTCGCCGAGATCGCCGCAGGGGTAGTCCGGCAGATACAGAATCTCGTCGTCCCCGCCGACGTTTTCCACCGAAAGGCGGATCTCGCCGGTGAAATTCTGCATCAGCAGCCCGGGAAGGCTGAGCGGGAACGTCCCGCCGAGCTCCTCCTCGATGGAGGCGTACGCGCCGTCCGAAAGGGTGCTCCAGCTCACGCCGTCATAGACGCAGCCTGTGAAGCCGCGCAGGCGCAGATCCGCCGGGAGGCTGCTTCGGACGAGGAGAACCGTCCCGCCGCTGAAGCCAGGCGTCCTCCCCTGCAGGTAGGAGCGATCCTTATTCCCGGTAAAGTCAGCCGCAATGACTGCCCGCCGGGAGAAATCGCGCAGCGCGGTTTCCAGCGAGGAACGCAGCTCGTCCATCCGCGCGGGACGCTCATACGTCTCCGCGGGCACTGCCGCAAACAGCGCGGCGATCAGTCCTGACGCAAAGGCAATCGAGAGGAAGACGCCGGCGGGAAGGCGGCCGCGGCAGACACTGCGCCGCGCGCGTCCTCTGCCGCGGCCGCGGGCGGAAAAGAAGGCAGTTCCCGTCCAGAAGACGAGCAGCATCGCGACAGACCGCAGATCGGGCGTCACCGTAAACATCAGGAAGGAAAGCTGAAACGGAAAAGTAAACAGAAAGGAGAAGACAAAGCTTCTCGCGCGGATCACCGACCATGACAGCGCGCCGGCCACCGGCACCATACACGCCCCGAGGAACATCGCGCTGCACTGCCGCGCCTCGCTGGGTGTGAGCTCCTCAGTGAGGAACGTCGGGAAAACGTAAACGGAATGCTCCGTGTACGTCTTCGTGATGCTGTTGACCGTCAGGAGGAACCCCTGCACAATCTCCTCCTGATACCGCCACAAAAAGAGGCACAGGGCGGCGGAGAGGACAAAGAGCAGAATGTCCGCAAAATGCCAGCGAATGGCGGCAGCGAGCAGGAGCGCGGCGCACGCGGCGACGCAGGCGGGCACCCAGAGCGAAACGTCGAGCGAGAACGCGCTCACGAACGACCAGGCTGTCCCCATCAATCCGAGAAACAAAAGCAGCGCGCCGCAGAGCAGATCGGCCCAGCCCTTTTTCTCCTCCCCGGCAAACGCGGGAGCGCTCAGGAAAAGCGTGGACGGGGAAGCGTCCCGGCAATTTCGTATCCTCATGCTACAGTTCCACCTCCGCCAGACAAGTGTCCGCCTGATCCGGCAGAACCGGAATGACGGCGGGGGAGCTGTTCTCCTGCGCGCGCGAGCCGCACAGAAGGACGGTGAAGCGCGCGGCGCTCTCCTCCTCGGCAAGAGCGGAGAGGCAATCGCCGGATGCGTCGGGCGTCAGATAGAGGAGATGGGCGCACTTCCAGCGCGGCTCGCCGGAAAGGAGCGTCAGGGCGGAGACGCCGCCGCCCGGCTCGCGCGAGAGCAGCAGCCCGAGCAAATCGGAGGCCTCCTCCTCCCCCCGGAAAGACGCCGTGTGCAGGACGCCGCCGCCCTCCCAGCAGACCTCCGCCGGAACGCCGTGCTCGGCGAGCAGGAAGGCGAGGCGGGAGAACGTCTCGAGGACGCAGTCGGTGTCGCGCAGGTCGGCGCCGTACTCAATGAGGAAGCGCAGCGACCGGCTCGCGGAGCGGCCTCCCTCGCGCACCATCAGAGTTCTCTCCTTCTGCGTCAGCTTCCAGTGGATGCGGCTGAGCGCGTCGCCCTCCCGGTACTCGCGCACGTCGAAGGGCTCGGAGAAATCGTCGCCCGGCTGGGAGGGAAGCGTCAGCTCGCCGAAGCCGGGAAGCAGGGAAAGCTCGGAGACAAGAGCCGGGGCGGGCGCGCGCGAAGGCAGCACGAAAACGGACGCCGGTTCCCCGGAACGCACCGGCAGGGAAAACAGACGCAGAAAGTCAAGCGCCCGGGCGCTGCGCACGGCGCAGACCACCTTGCCGCAGCACGAGGAGCGGCAGAGCTGCGAGGCGGACATTTCGCCGCCGAATACGGAAAAGAGAAGGGACTCGGTTTCCGCCTCCCCGCCGAGGACGTTCGAGACGCGAAGCGTCAGCCTGAGACACGGCACAGGCAGAAAGCGGCTGCTGCGCGCCGTGACGGAAAAGGAAAACGGCTCGCGGCGCTCCGCGGCGCTGTGATCCGCTTCCACGCGGACGCGCACGAAGAAGGACGAAGCGAGAAGCCACAAAAAAGAGAGCACGGGCAGCGCAAGGAGAAACAGAAAAACGTAGTACGACAGATACCCGCGAAAAAAGATAAAAAACAATCCCCCGGCCAGCAAAATGCCGAGGTAGGCCAGCCGTCTGCTCCACATGGCCGTTACCGGTGCAGAGCGGGCTGGGGCACCGCGCGGAGGATCTCGGCGAGGACGTCAAAGGCCGTCCTGCCGCTGATGCGCGCCTTCGGATCCAGCTTGACGCGGTGGGTCATCACGTCGAGAAAGACGGCGACGGCGTCCTGCGGGACGACGTAGTCGCGCCCCTCGAGATACGCGCCGGCGCGGCTCATGGCGGCGAGGGCGAGCGTCGCGCGCGGGCTCGCGCCGAGGCGGAGCTCCGGGCTTTCGCGCGTCGCGTTCGCGAGGGCGACGAGATAGCGGCTCATCTCCGGGGAGAGGTAAATTTCCTCCGTCTCGCGGCGCATCCGGACGAGCTCGTCGCGCGTGACGACGGGCGCAGCCTCAGGGACGCGGGCGGCTCCCGGCTGGCGGCGCATGAGGATCTCCTCCTCGTCCTCCGGGCTCGGGTAGCCCATGCTCAGGCGCACCATGAAGCGGTCGAGCTGCGACTCCGGCAGCGGCTGCGTACCGGCGGAGCCCTCCGGGTTCTGTGTGGCAATCACGATGAACGGGGGCGTGATCCGGCGGGTCACACCGTCGACGGTGATCTGCCCCTCCTCCATCACCTCGAGCAGGGCGCTCTGCGTCTTCGGGCTGGCGCGGTTGATCTCGTCCCCGAGAAACAGGTTGCAGGCCGCCGCGCCGGGACGGTACTGCAGCTTCCCCGTCGCGGCATCCGGCACGGAGAAGCCGGTGATGTCCGAGGGGGTGACGTCGGGGGTGAACTGCAGGCGGCGAAAGCGCAGATCGAGCGCGCCCGCGAAGGCGAGGGCCAGCGTCGTCTTGCCGACGCCGGGGATATCCTCGAGCAGGATGTGGCCGCCGGCCAATATTGTCATATATACCTTGCGGATGATGCAGTCCTTTCCGATGACTGTCTTTGCGACCTCGTTCAGGATCCGCTGTGAGAGCTGTTCCATGTATCTTCCTCCAAAATCCAATCTGCACACAATCAGACTGCGACAGACAATTCCAGTGTGTATTATAGCATAATCCTTTTTTCCGTCACAACCCGTTTTCTGTGAACAATTTCCCCCGGGGAGAAAAATTTCTTGCAAACGGGACGGCGCTCGCCTACAATAGAAGGAAAGAAGGCGCGTATTTCGACGCGCCGGCAGAGGAGGAATCTGACAATGGATCGCTTTGAGGAAGCCCTCGCGCGCCAGCGCAGTTTTTTCGGGACGGGCGTCACGCTCTCAGCGGGCTTTCGCCTCGCCGCGCTCAAGCGGCTCGCCGACGCGATGCGCGCCAATGAATCAAAGCTTCTCGCGGCGCTGCGGGAGGATTTGGGGAAATCTCCGTTTGAGGCGTACGCGGCGGAGCTCGGCGTCGTGTACGAGGAAATTCGCGAGCTGCGCCGCCATCTCGCGGGCTGGATGCGGCCGAAGGCCGTGCTTCCCCCGCTGACGCAGCTGCCGTGCCGCTGCACCGTCCGCCCCGAGCCGCTCGGCGTCGTGCTCGTCATGTCGCCGTGGAACTATCCCGTCCAGCTCACGCTCGCGCCGCTGGCCGCGGCGCTCGCCGCGGGCAACTGCGCGATCGTCAAGCCCTCGCGGTACGCGCCGAAGACGGCGGCAGCCCTCGAGGAGATGCTGCGCGGCGCGTTCCCGTCCGGGCTTGTGACCGTCTTTCAGGGCGGCGCGGCGGAAAATCAGGCGCTCCTCGCGCTTAAATTTGACCATATCTTCTTCACGGGAAGCCCCGCCGTCGGCCGCGTGGTGATGGAGGCGGCGGCTAAGCACCTCACGCCCGTGACGCTCGAGCTCGGCGGGAAGAGCCCGTGCATCGTCGACGAGACGGCGGACGTCGCCCTCGCGGCGAAGCGAATCGCGTGGGGAAAGCTTCTCAACGCGGGGCAGACGTGCGTCGCGCCCGACTATGTGCTCATCCACGAGACGATGCTGCACGCCTTCGCGCGGGAATACGTGGCGGCGGTGCGGCGGATGTACGGCGACGAGCCGATGCGCTGCGAGGAGTACGGGAAAATCATCAACGAGAAGCACATGGAACGCCTCAAGAAGCTGCTCCAGCGCGGGACGCCGCTGCTCGGCGGGACGTACTCCGACCGTGATCGGAAGATTGCCCCCACTCTCCTGACCGGCGTGTCGTGGGACAGCCCCGTCATGCAGGAGGAGATTTTCGGGCCGATTCTGCCCCTTCTTCCCTACCGCAGCTTCTCGCAGGCGCTCGAGGAAATCCGGCGCAGGCCGAAGCCGCTCGCGCTCTATGTCTTCACGCGCGACGAGGATCACAAGCGGCGGGCGCTGCGCGAGGTCAGCTTCGGCGGCGGCTGCGTCAACGATGTGGTCGTCCACCTCACGAACCCGAGGATGCCGTTCGGCGGCGTCGGGGAGAGCGGCATGGGCGCGTACCACGGGAAGGCGGGCTTCCTGACGTTCTCCCATCTCAAGAGCATTCTCGAAAAACCGGAGGCGGTGGATCTGCCCGTCCGGTACCCGCCGTACACGGGAAAGCTGCCGCTCGTGCGGCTGCTGATGCGGTAAAAGGAGGCGGTCTTCATGACAGAAATCAGCAGGCTGCAGGAATGGATTGACGCGAGCCGCAGGATTGTCTTTTTCGGCGGAGCGGGAGTAAGCACGGAAAGCGGGATCCCCGACTTCCGCAGCACGGACGGGCTGTACCATCAGAAATACAAATATCCGCCCGAGGAGATGCTGAGCCGCACAATGTACGAGCGCCATCCGGAGGAGTTTTACGACTTTTACCGGGACAAGCTCCTCTATCCCGACGCGAAGCCGAACGCGGCGCACCGCAAGCTCGCGGAGCTCGAGGCGGCGGGCAGGCTCTCCGCGATCGTGACGCAGAACATCGACGGCCTGCATCAGGCGGCGGGCAGCCGCACCGTCTACGAGCTGCACGGCTCCGTGCTGCGCAATTACTGCCGCAGCTGCCATACGTTCTACGGTCTCGACTTCATCCTTCATTCCACCGGCGTGCCGCGCTGCTCGTGCGGGGGAATCGTGAAGCCGGACGTCGTCCTCTACGAGGAAAGCCTCGACGAGAGGACGCTGCAGCGCTCCGTGCAGGCCATCGCCGAGGCGGATATGCTCATCATCGCCGGGACGTCGCTCGTCGTCTATCCGGCCAGCGGGCTCGTCAACTATTACGAGGGAAAGCGGCTCGTCGTCATCAACCGCAGCCCCACGCCGATGGACAGCCGCGCCGATCTGCTGATCAGCGGGAGCGTGGGCGAGGTGCTCGGCCAGATCGCGGTGCACCCCGTGTAAGACGGACATAAAAAATCCCCGCGCCGTTCGGCTGAAAACCGATTGGCGCGGGGATTTTTGCTTTACTGGAACGCCTTCGCGTAAATCTCCTCGAGCTCCTCGTGCTGCGGGGAGACGATCATGCTGACGTAAGTGCCCTGCTGCTCGACCTTGCACTCCTTGAGCATGGCGAACTCCTCGGGCTGGTAATCCTTCATCGTGTTTTCCTTCTGGCGGTAGCGCTCGTCCATCTTCTCCTTAAGGCGGGAGGCGGCGTCGGCATCGACGCCCTCGAGGAGGACGATCTCGTCGCCCTTGAGGCCGGTGGAATCGATGTAGACGGCGAACTGCTTGCAGTCGGCGGAATCGATGCCGTACTGCGGCATGAGGTTATCGGCGGTGAGATCCATCATTTCCGTGTTCTCGAGGACGGCCTTCATCTCCTCCATGGCGGCGGAGAGATCGGCGCTCTTCGCCTCCCCGCTGCAGGCGGTGAGACCGAGCAGGAGCATCACGGTGCAGAAAACTGCGGCAAGCTTTTTCATACGGTTTCCTCTTCCTTCCCTATTTATTGCGGAACGTGCGTGTAGAGGTAGTCAATCCAGACGTTGCAGCCCTCGTCTGTGAAATGGATGCCCATATCGTCCGGATCGCTGCAGTAGGAAGCGTTCAGATTGCCCTCGCCGTCCTGCACGGCGGAGGAGACGTCGACGAGATACCAGCCGTTGTTCTCACAGACCTCCGCGAGCTTCTCATTGTACAGGCGCATATTCGCGTTGTTGAGCTTGTTCGTCTCGATGTTCTTGGCCTTGACGAGCGGCGTGGCCGTCTGGACGAAAATCTGCGCGTCCGGCGTTTTCTCGAGGATGCCCTTGAGCAGCGTCTCCATGTTGGCGGCAGCGCCGTCCACGCCGTAGACCGCGAGGTCGTTCATGCCGAGCATGACGTAGACCTTCTTCGCGCCGCTGGCGGCGACCGAGTCGGCGAGGCTCAGCTTCTCGCCGTTGTAAAGCGGGTGGATGGAGTCGTCCGACACGGGCTGGAGCGCGTTGCCGCTGCCCATGCTGCCCGCCGTGAGGAACTGCGCCTTGCCGAGGAGCGTCGGATTCGACGACTGGCGGCAATTCGTGACGTAGAGATTCAGCTTGAGGCTGACGGAGTCGCCGATGAAGACGGCGTCGTCAAAATAGGAATCCTCGGCGCGCGGCGACTCGGCCAGAGCGCCTCCCGTCTGAGACGGCGCGGTGGAGGTCTGCGCGGCGGAGGAGGGCTCGCCCTCCTGCGAGGACGCGCCGGAGGCCGGATCGGCGGACTCGGCGGAGGAAGCCGCCTCGGACGAAGGGTCTGCCGCGGAGGAGGCGTCCGCCGAGGTCTGGGCGGAGGAGACGTCCGCCGAGGTCTGGGCGGAGGAGACGTCCGCCGCGGAGGAAGCAAGCTCCGGGCGCTCGGCGCAGCCGCCGGCGAGCAGCAGCGCCGTGAAAAGCAGAGCAAGGAATTTCATTTTCATGGGTGAATGGATTCCCCTTCCGAATTATTTTCCCGTCTGACGGGAGGGACGTCCGCCCCGCAGAGGGGCGGCGCAGGACGGCCTGTCCCGCGCAAAAGGGCGGGCGGCGCGATAACGCCCTTAGTATACCATACCCGGCGAAAGGGCGCAAGATAAGTCACAAAAATGTTACTCTTGTCTGCGAAAGGCGCGTAATACGGATCGCCGCCTGTAGTATTTCCGGCTCCGGAGGCTCTCATGCGCAAAAAACGCTCCCGAAAATCGGGAGCGTTTCATGCGCGAAAGCGCTTCTTCATTTCTTGTTGAAGATGGACATGATGTCGACGAAGTCGCTGTCGTCGACGATGGGGTTGCTGTCAAGCGACGGAGCGGACTCCTTCGGCGCGGCGTACGCGGAATTGACGGGCGCGGCCTTCTGAGCCGGCGCGGCTTCCTTCTGGGCGGAGGACGCGGGAGCAGTCTGGCTGCCGTCGTGCGTCGCGAAGCCGGTGGCGATTACGGTAACGCTCATCTCGTCCTCCATGGTTTCGTCGAACGCGGCGCCCCAGATGATGTTTGCTTCCTCATGCGCCTGCTCGGTGATCATGGCGGAAGCCGTCTCGATCTCCTCGAGGCCGATGTCGGGCGAGGAGGTGATGTTGATGATAACGCCCTTCGCGCCGTTGATGGCCGTCTCGAGCAGCGGGCTCGAAATCGCCATATTGGCCGCAGCCTCGGCCTTGTCCTTGCCGGAGGCATGACCGACGCCCATATGCGCGTAGCCGGCGTCCTTCATGACGGTCGTCACGTCCGCGAAGTCGAGGTTGACGAGGCCGGGGAGCTTGATCAGATCGGAAATGCTCTGTACGCCCTGACGGAGGACGTCGTCCGCCACCGAGAAGGCGTTGAGGAGCGTAATCTTCTGCTCGCTGACGAGCTTGAGACGCTCGTTCGGGATAACGACGAGGCTGTCGACGTGCTCGCGCAGGGAGCAGATGCCTCTCTCGGCCTGCGCCATGCGGAGCTTGCCCTCAAAGTGGAACGGCTTCGTGACGATACCGACTGTCAGGATGCCCATGTCGCGCGCAATCTCCGCGACAATCGGAGCGGCTCCCGTGCCGGTGCCGCCGCCCATACCGGCGGTGATAAACACCATGTCGCTGCCGCGGATTGCGGCGGCGATGGCCTCGCGGCTCTCCTCGCCGGCCTTCTGACCGACCTCGGGCTTCGAGCCTGCGCCCTTGCCGTGCGTAACCTTCTCGCCGATCTGGATCTTCTGCGTGGCCTGGGAGCGGACAAGAGCCTGCTTATCCGTATTGACGGCGATGAATTCCATGCCCTTGGCGCCCATCTTCACCATGCGGTCGATGGCGTTTCCGCCGCCGCCGCCAACGCCGACCACCTTTATAATGACACCGTTGTTGTCAAAATCGTTTTCAATCTCAAAAGACATCTTTGACGCGTCCCCCTTTATTCGTCCGTCTATAGCAACGCGGGAAGCCCCGCCGCCGTAAATCAGATTTGGAAAATCACATAAGCTTACTGTACCATGTTTTGGCTTCAAATTCAATAAAAAATTTGTGAATTGGAAATCTTTTCCTCCTGCCAATCAAAGGAAGGTAGTCCTCTTAAAAAGGTTAACATAAGCGGCCCGGAATTGCAAGAGAAAAGAGCGGATTTTCCGCGTTCCGAGCGGATTTTTTCTTTCCGAAGTACTCGTCATTCCGCCGCTGCGGCAGACGAAGCGGGATCCGCAGGTTCAGACGGCTCCGAAGGCTCGGATGGCTCCGGCGCGGAGGAGGCGGCGAGGGACTCTTCAAAAAATCCGCGCTTGGTGGAATCATAGACGGTCAGATTGAACGTTCCGGCGTCCTGATCTGTGAGATCTCCTCTCTCGAGGATGGTCTGGAAAAAGGAGATCTTTTCCACAAGGGCTGTAGGCGCGCCGAACTCGAGGAGAATGCGGTTGTTGTAGAGAAGCGTCGAATCATAGGCGTCTGTCACATCAAGCTCCGTGACCTTGTCGAGGCCGCACTCGGCGACGGCGGCGGAGAGGGACTCAAAAACCTTCCGGTTCTCACCCTCCTCATAGACGATCTGCGAGCCAATCTGCGCCTCGAGCACCGTCAGCCCCTTCACGAGGGGGCAATTTTCCGGCTTTTCCGCCGTGCGATCGAGCACCTTGCCCGAGACGCCGACGAGGATGTACTGTGTATCGTCGAGAACGGCTCCGGCGAGCTCCTCCTCGCTGACCTCGATCTCGATCTCCGAGGGGAGGACGCGGCGGACGTCCGCCTCCCCGATGTAGGGAAGCGTCTTCTCGATCGCGGCGGAGGCCGCGGAGACGTCCGTCAAAAACAGGTTGCCGCCCGCCTCGAGGCCGGACGCCTCGAGAATCTCCTCGGCGGAGTAGCGGCTCTCCCCCTTGACCTCGATCGTCTCGACGCGGAAAAGCACCGTCAGCGAGAGGGTGAGCGCCGACCCGAGGACGACGAGAAACAGGAGCAGGTAAAAGATCGCCATGCGGCGGCGGCGTCTCCTGCGGCGTTCGGCGGCGTTGACAGGGGGCCTGCGGCGGCGCTTCGGCGGCGCCTTGCGCGGCGGGGGCGCTTTTTTCGGCGGAGGCGACTGCCTGGGCCGGCTGTCCGCGGCGCGCGGCGGACGGGACTGGGAGGGCGCGGGATTTCTCGCCGGCGCGCGCTGCCGCCGGGCGGTTTCCCCTGAGGGACGCCTCTGCCGCTGCGGAGACGTCCGGCGGGTTTTTTCCATCCTGTTCCACTCCCTTTCCTGACGTTTTATTCGTATTCGCGCCGGATATGCGCGCCGAGACCCGAGAGGCTGCGCTCGAGGTTCTCGTAGCCGCGGTCGATGTACCGCACGCCGGTGACCTCCGTCGCGCCGCGCGCGGCCAGACCCGCCACCACGAGCGCCGCGCCGCCGCGCAGGTCGGCGGCTTCCACCGGAGCGCCCGACAGGCGCGGGACGCCCTCGACGACGGCGACGCGCCCCTCCACCTTGACGTTCGCGCCGAGGCGGAGCAGCTCTCCGACGTGCTTATACCGGCTCTCAAAAATATTTTCCACGAAAATGCTCGTGCCGGAGCCGAGGCAAGCCGCGGCCATGAGCGGCGCCTGCGCGTCCGTCGGGAAGCCGGGGTACGGCATCGTGCGGACGCTCTTGACGCGTCCCAAGCGGGCGGGCGCGCTGATGCGCAGGCTCGTATCCTCGATCTCAATCGAGCAGCCGAGCTCCTCGAACGACGGGATGACCGGCTCGAGGTGCGCGGGAATCACCTGGTTGAGGCGGATGCAGCCGCCCGTCGCGGCGGCCGCGCTCATAAACGTCGCGGCGGCAATCCGGTCGGGGATGACACGGTGCTCGCAGCCGTGCAGGCTCCTGACGCCCTCGATGACGAGCGTGCTTCCTCCCGCGCCGCTCACACGCGCGCCGCAGCGGTTCAGGAAATCGGCGAGATCGCAAATCTCCGGCTCGCGCGCGGCGTTCGTCACCACCGTGGTGCCCTCGGCGAGCACGGCGGCGAGCATGACGTTCTCCGTCGCGCCGACGCTCGGGAAGGACAGGCCGATGGCCGCCCCGTGCAGCGGGCCCTCCGCCGAACACGAAAGACAGCCGTAATCCTCGACAATTCTCGCGCCCATGCGGCGCAGCGCCTGCAGGTGCAGATCGATGGGGCGCGGCCCGAGCTCGCAGCCGCCGGGGAACGAGAGCACGGCCCGGCCTGTACGGGCGAGGATCGCCCCAAGAAAGACAATGGAGGAGCGCATCTCGCGCATGAGCCCGTCGGGAATGTCGCACTGCGTCACGCAGCGCGGATCGATGACAAGGCTGTCCCCCTGGCGGCTGACGGAGCAGCCGAGATGCCGCAGAATGCGCGCCGAGACGTCCACGTCGGACAGGCGCGGACAATTATGTAGCACGCATTCACCCCGGCACAGGAGGGTCGCGGCCATCAGCGGGAGCGTGCTGTTCTTCGCCCCGTGGACGTTCAGCTCTCCGCTCAGGCGGTTCGGCCCGTGGATCAAAAGTTTTACCATAGATACTCCCCGCTTCCTCTTGATGAAGTATGCCATACTATGCGGGGAGAAGAAAAGCGGTGAAGCGAAGCCGCGGCTCAGCCGCAGTGCAGCACCTCGCCGATCAGCTGGTAGATGCGGTCGTTGGCGTCGGTGATCGCCATCTTCTTCGCGTTCGCGGAGAGCGAGGCGACGACGTCGGGATCGTGGAACAAATCCTCGACCATTTTGCGGAGCGTCTCGCCGGAGAGATCCTTTTCCTCGAGGATCTCCGCCGCGCCGCGGTTGACGAGCGCCATGGCGTTGTGGAACTGGTGGTTCTCCGCGACGTTCGGGGAGGGAATCAGGATGGACGCCCTGCCCTGCGCCTGCAGCTCGGAGAGCGTAATCGCGCCCGCGCGGCAGATGACGAGATCGGCCGCCGCGAGGCATTCGGGCATATTGTCGATGTATTCGCGCACGTCGAGCTCCGGGTGCGCGGCGAGGTCGATCCCCTTCTCCTTTAAGAGGTCGGGGAACCAGCGGCCCCACTGTCCGTAAGCGTGGATATGCTGGAAGCGGCCCTCCTTCACGCTCCAGGCCATCAGGTCGGCGACGGCCTCGTTGACGCGGCGCGCGCCGAGGCTTCCGCCGAAGCTGAGGATCACCGGCCTGCCGTCGAGGCCGAGCTTTTCGCGCGACTCCTCGCGGCGTGCGCGGAGCACGGCCGGGCGGATCGGGTTGCCCGTCAGGACGCAGCGCGCGCCGGCCGGAAGGTATTTTTTCGCGTCGAGGACGGCGAGCATCGTGTAAGCGGCCTTCTTGCTCAGCGCCTTGTTCGTGACGCCGGGGAAGGCGTTCTGCTCGTGGATAAGAGCGGGGACGCCGAGCTTCATCGCCTCGCGGATGACCGGCCCGCTCACATAGCCGCCGGTGCCGACGCAGACGTCCGGCTGAAACTCCTCAATGATGCGCTTCGCCTCCGCGGTGGAGGTAAAGAGGTGCACCGCCGTCACCACGTTCTTTTTGAGATTCTGCCAGCTCGGCTTGCGCTGGAAGCCGGAGATGGTGACGCTCTTGAAGTCGAAGCCCGCCTTCGGGACGAGCCGCTCCTCCATGCCGCCTTTCGCGCCGACATAGAGAATCGCGGCGTCGGGCTCCCGCTCGCGGACGGTGCCGGCTATCGCCAGCGCCGGGTTGATGTGTCCGGCGGTTCCGCCGCCTGCAAAGAGAATCCTCATCGTCATACACCCTTTTCTTAATGCTTTTCAGCCGCTACAGCTTTTCGATCGCCGAGTTGCGGCTGATGGAGAGCACCACGCCCATTTCCGCCAGCAGCATGATGAGCGAGGTGCCGCCGTAGCTGAAAAACGGAAGGCTGATGCCCGTGTTCGGGATGGTGTTCGTCACCACCATGATATTGAGTATCACCTGAAGCCCGATCTGGAACGTAAGCCCCACGCCGAGCAGCATACCGAATTTATCCTTCGCCTTGAGCGAGACGACGATGCCGCGCCAGATCAGCATCGCAAAGAGGACGATGATAATCAGCGCGCCGATGAAGCCGAGCTCCTCGCAGACGATCGCGAAGATGAAGTCGTTCTGCGGCTCCGGGAGATAGAGATACTTCTGGCGCGACTGGCCGAGACCGAGCCCGAGCAGGCCGCCGGAGCCGATTGTCATCAGGGACTGGCGCGTCTGCCAGGTGTCCACGCCTTCGGGAGGGTTGAACGGATCGAGCCAGCCGTAGACGCGATCCATCGCGTAGGAGAACAGGTCGGTAAACACCAGAAGATAGAGCGCCGCGGCGAGGAGGACGGCGAAGGCCAGCCCGAACCACCGCAGCCGCACGCCGCCGATGAACATCATCGCGGCGCCGAGAATCAGGATGATAAGCGTCGCGGACATATGCTTTTCGAGAACGACGAGGAGCGCTATCGAGCCGAGGATCAGAACGTACGGCAGCACGCCGTACCGGAAGGTGTCCATCTTGTCAAAATTCAGGGAGACAAGATGGGAAAAAATCAGAATCAGCGAGAACTTTGCCACCTCGGAGGGCTGGAAGTTGATGGGGCCGATGTAGAACCAGCGGTACGCGCCCTTGATGTTCGGCACGAAAACGGAATCTTTAAGCACAAGCATTGCCACCAACAGGAGATAGGTGACAAGCAGAATCGGAATCGCGAGCTTGTGCAGATGGTGATAGTCGAAGTACGAGACGGCAATCATGATGGCCACGCCCAAAACGGCGAACATCACCTGATTGCGGATAAAATAGTAGCTGTCCCCGTTCATGTTATAATAGGCGTAGGGATAGCTGGCGGAAAACAGCATGACAAGACCAATGGTCAGGAGCACGAGAATCAGGAAGAAAAAGGGCAGATCCATGCCGGAACGGATGGAAAAGATCCGGAATTTTTTCCTCACGCGCTTGAGCACCGAGTTCTTTTTTCGCTGGGCTGTCTGGCCGTCGTTTGCGGCGCCGGGCGCGCTTCCCGCCGCGCCGGCGCGTACGTCTGTCGTCATTGCAGGCGTCCCCCTTTCCCCTGTTCCGGAATAGTATGCCATGTCAATCAGAAACCATACAGCAGGCTGAGCACGGAAAGCACGCCGAACACAATCGTCACGACGCTGAAGACCACGCAGATCTTGACCTCGCTCCAGCCGCACATCTCAAAGTGGTGATGGATCGGCGTCATCTTGAAGATCCGTTTGCCGTGGGTCGCCTTGAAATACGACACCTGCAGCACGACGGAGAGAATTTCGCAGAGGTAGATGATGCCGACGGGCAGAATCAGCACCGGCAGATTCACGCCGAAGCCGAGGGCGCAGACGACGCCGCCGAGGAACAGCGAGCCGGTGTCCCCCATGAACACCTTGGCCGGATTGAAGTTCCACACCAGGAAGCCGAGGCAGCCGCCCGCCACGGCGGCGGCCGTGATGCTCATGCCGTAGAGGTACATGATGCCCGCCATGATCATGAAGGTGACGGAAACAAAGAAGGTCACGGAGGCGTTAAGGCCGTCGATGCCGTCGGTAAAGTTCACTGCGTTGACGATGCCGACAATCCCGAGCGCGGAGAGGATCCAGTATGCGAAGCCGAGGTCGACGCTCCCGACAAAGGGGATGAAGGTCGACGTGCCGGAGCCGGAGAGCCACAGGCTCAGCAGATACGCGCCCGCGACAAGGAACTGCAGAATGAGCTTCTGCTTGACGTTCAGGCCGAGATTGCGCTTCTTGACCACCTTGATATAGTCGTCAATAAAGCCGATGAAGCCGAAGCCGAGCGCCATCAGCAGGCCGCCGGCCGCCTTCGTCAGCGACTGGCTGCGCAAATAGGGATCCTGCCCGCTCTGCCCGTAGTACAGCGGCAGGCAGACAGCCACCGCAAGAAAGACGCCGATGATAAACAGGAAGCCGCCCATGGTGGGGGTTCCGTTCTTTTTCTGATGCCACTTCGGGCCCTCCTCGCGGATGGTCTGCCCGAAATTGATGCGGTGCAGCAGCGGCACCATCCATTTTCCGAGCAGCGCCGTCACCGCAAAGGAAATCACCGCGGCCAGAAGCACCAGCCAGCTGTTCATCTGATTCATACCTTTCACACCCTCTGTTTCTATTTGCCGAACGGACTCTCTTCAAAGCGCTTGGCTCGCGGGGAGTCCTCAGTGGACCGCCTCCAGATCCACAAAATTCACCGTGACGACCGTTCCGGCGGGAACCTCCGTGCCCGCCGCGATATCCTGCGTGTCGGAGACGGCGTTGCTCCCCGTCAGAGCCGCGCCGGAGACGCTGATATTCAGCCCGGCCTGCGAGATTCTCGCGTTGACCTGCGACAGCGTCAGGCCCGTCAGCTCGGGAACCGTCACCGTCCCGGCGGCGCTCTCCGCGTCGAGGTACAGCACGACGGTGCCGCCCTTCGGGATGCTCTCGCCCTGCTCCGGGATCTGCGCGACGACCTTGTCACCCTCGCCGTACACCTTGTACGTCAGGCCGGCGTTGCTCACCGTCGTCTGCGCGGACTCCACCGACTGTCCGACGACGCCGGGCGTGGAGATATCGAGCTTCGCGAGCTCCTCCTCGGTGTACTTCGGCTCGATGCCGAGATACGGCAGAATCTCCGCCATCGTCTCCGCGAAGGGCGGGCCGGCGATCGCGCTGCCGAAGACCTCGCCGTTCTGCGGGACGGGCTCGTCGAAGAACACCAGCATGATGATTTCCGGATCGTCCGCCGGGGCGTAGCCGCAGTAGGAGGCGATGTACATTTTCTCGCCCTCGCGGCCGGCGGCGTTCCACTCGTCGATCTTCTCGGAGGTTCCCGTCTTGCCGGCGATGCGGTAGCCGGCGACGTAGCCGTTCTTCGCGGTGCCGGTGGTGGCCGTCTCCTGCAGCATGGCGCTGACGCGCGCGCTCGTCTCCTCGGAGATGACCTGGCGCTTGACGGTCGTGTCGTTCGTCGAGACAATATTGCCGTCGCTGTCGATGATCTTGCTGACGACGTGCGGCTGCACGAGGTAGCCGCCGTTCGCGACCGCAGCCGCCGCTGTGATCATCTGGATCGGGGTGACGCGGAAGGTCTGGCCGAAGGAGGACGTCGCAAGCTCCGTCGGGCCGAGGCCGGCGGCGTCATAGTAGATGCTGTTGCTCTCGCCGGTCAGGTCGATGCCCGTTTTCCGCGTGAGGCCGAACGCCTCAAAATAGCGGAAGAAGGTGTCGGCGCCGAGAAGCTCGCCGAGCTGCATGAAGACGGGGTTGCACGAGTTGCTCAAACCCTGCGCGAACGTCTCCGTCCCGTGGCCGGCCGTTTTCCAGCAGCCGATGTTGTAATCCGCGACGCGGTAATACCCGCCGCAGCTGAACGTCGTGTTCTCGTTGACGAGGCCCTCCTCGATGCCCATCGCCGCCGTCACCATCTTGAAGACGGAGCCGGGATTATAGGTATCGCTGATGCACTTGTTTCTCCACTGCTTTTCCTGCGCGGTGCGGATCGCCTCGGAGCGCTCCTCCTGATGCTCCTCGTCGTCCGGGATGGCGGCGATGGCGGCGAGATCCGCCTCGTCGGTGATGGTGTACGGATCGTTCGGGTCATAGTCGCCCTTGACCGTCATGGCGAGAATCTCGCCTGTGTTCACGTTCATCACGATGCCGCACGCGCGGTTTCTCGCCTGGCAGCTCTCCGCCGCCTCGGCGACGCTCTTTTCGAGGAAATGCTGGACAACCTCGTCGATCGTCAGGACGATGCTGTAGCCATCCTGCGCCTCGACGCGCTGCTCGTACTGGTAGGGCATATCGATGCCCCAGGCGTTCTTTGCCGTGACGAGCTTGCCCGGCGTGCCGGAAAGATAGCTGTTGTACGACGCCTCGACGCCGGTGACGCCCTGATTCTCGCTGTTCGTAAAGCCGAGAACGCTCGACGCGAACGCGCCGTACGGGTAATACCGCTTGTAATCCGGCTCGAGCTGGATGGCGTTGCCGAGATTCAGCTCCGTCTTGAGCTCAAGGATCTGATCCTTGACGTCCGTCTCGACCTTTGTCGCGGCGACGGCGTAGTACGTCTGCTTCTCCATCAGCGCGCGGATCGTCTCCTGATCCTTGCCGAGGATGGCGGCGAGGCGCTCGGCGATCACGTCCTGGATGTTCTCGTTGCCCTCCTTGGGTACGAGCTCCTTGCGGATATAGTTCGGATCGAGCACAATTTTCCAGACGTCGGCGCTGGTGGCCAGCACCTTCATGTTGCAGTCGTAAATCGTCCCGCGCTTGGCGGAGAGGGAGGTATCCTGCGTCTGCTGGTTGACGGCGCGCGTCTGCAGCTCCTCGCCCTCGAGGATCTGCAGGCGGAACAGGCTGACGACGAGCGTGCCGAAGCCTCCCACAATCAGAACCAGTAAGACGAAGATCGTGCGCCGCCACATCCGGACGGTCGTCCCCTTTGCCATCTGTGCTTCCCTGCCTTTCCGTTCCCGTGTGATGTGAAAAATGGAAGTCAAGATTTTCTCTTAACTTCCATTTCTCATCCAGTCAAACAATTCTATCTCAACATTTCAATAAAACGGTGTTTTATACTTATTTCACGCCCTGTAAAATTATACCTTCGGGCGCTCAGCCGAGAAGCTGTTCAAACCAGTGCCAAATCTGATCGAGGAAACTCTCCTCTCCGCTGCTGACAAGCACGGTGCTCTCGTCTCCCTGCGCGGAGCTGACGTACTCGACCTGCCCCTTTTCCGCCTTGCGCATGCCGAGGTTCTGCTCGGCGTACTCCTCGACGGCGTCGATGGAGAGCAGAGCGTCCGACTTCATCTGCAGCTGCGTATACAGGCTTTCGCTCTCGGAGAGCTTTTCTTCGGTGTCGTTGATGCTGTCGGTCAGCTCCGTCAGCTGCACCTGGCCGTACACCAGGCTGCCGAGCGTGACGAGGATGACGGCGATCATGGCGAGCGACGACAGCAAACGCAGCGGATGCAGCCGCGGCTTCGCGTTCTTTTCAATCTGTTCCTGCGGGAGCTGAATGACGTTGTTCTTCTTCGGCTGCTCGGCCGTCTCCTGCCGTCTGGGCTCGAATCTCGAAAAATCATACGCCGTGTTGTTCTGAACTGCCATTCTGAAAGTTCCCTCCCTGCGGATAGATGAAAATGGGACGCGCGCAAAGCCTGTTTACGGATCCAGCGCGCTGTCGCGGAGCTTGACGCAGACGCGGAGTCTGGCGCTTCGGCTTCTGGGGTTCTCGCGGAGCTCGTCCTCATTCGGGGCAAGCCCTTTTTTATAAACCAGCTCCGCCCGCGGCTTTTTGCCGCAGACGCAGACCGGAAAATCGGGCGGACAGGTGCAGCCCTCGCACCACGCGGCCATGCGCTGCTTGACGATGCGATCCTCGAGCGAGTGGAAGGTGATCACCGCGAGCCGCCCGCCGGGGCGCAGCAGCGAAAACGCGGCGTCAAGCCCCTCGGAGAGGCGGTCAAGCTCGCCGTTGACGGCGATGCGCAGCGCCTGGAACGTCTTGCGCGCCGGGTGGCCCGGCTCGCGCCGGACAGCCGCGGGAACGCTCGCCTTGACAAGCTCGGCAAGCTCGAGCGTCGTCTCGACGGGCTTCGTCTCCCTCGCCTTCACGATGGCGTTCGCGATGGATCGGGCGCTTTTCTCCTCGCCGTAGCGGCTGAGGATGGAGGCGATCTCCTTCGCGGACAGCGTGCGGAGCAAATCCGCCGCCGTGGACCCCTCCTGGCTCATGCGCATATCGAGCGGGGCGTCCGTGTGGTACGAAAAGCCTCTCTCTGGCGTATCGAGCTGGTAGGAGGAGACGCCGATATCGAGCAGGACGCCGTCCGCACGGTCGATCCCGGCCTCCCGCGCCACGCGTGCCATCTCGGAGAAGTTGGCGCGCCGGACGAGGGAGCGGGGATTCCCTTCAAAGCGCCGCGTCACCGCGGCAATCGCGTCGGGGTCCTGATCGATGGAAAGCAGCGTGCCCGCCGTCAGGCGATCGAGAATCGCCTGCGAGTGGCCGCCGCCGCCCGCCGTGCCGTCGATGTAGACGCCGTCGGGCTTTATCTGAAGCGAATCGATGGTTTCATGAAACAAAACGGGAATATGCTGAAAATCCATGTGCTGTCCTCCGCGTTACAGGTCGAGCTCGTCCATCGCCTCGGCGATCGCGTCCTCCGTCAGAGCGGAATTGAACTTCTTCCAGCTCGCGGCGTCCCAAATCTCCGCGCGGCGGGAAGCGCCGATGAAGGCGACGTCCTTCGTGAGGTTGGCGTACTCGCGCAGATGCTGCGGAAGGAGGATTCTCCCCTGCTTGTCCGGCTCCAGCTCGGCGGCGCCGGAGAAGAAGAAACGCTGCAGGCCGCGCGCCTTGCTGATCGGCATGGCCATGATCTTTTCCTGCAGCTTGTCCCATTCGGCGGGAGAGAGAACGAAGAGGCAGCCGTCGAGACCCTTGGTGACATAGAAACGCTCCCCCAGATCCTCTCGGAATCTGGCGGGGACGATCAGGCGGCCCTTGGGGTCGATATTATGCTGATACTCGCCAATCAACATCGCTTTTCAGTGGGATTCCACACCGGGGAACCCTTTTGTGGAACTTTCCCCCACTTTCCTCCACGCTTATTGATTATGATTATACTCGATTCATTACAAAATTGCAACCGAAAGATTTCAATTATGTCAACCTTTTTTCGTGCGATTTCGGGAAAAAAGCGGGAGCCGTCCATATGATGTGAAAATCCCCCGCCCTATGCACCAGATATTGTGTGCAAGGCGGGGGAAATGTGAAAAATTTTCCAAAATATTTTTCAAATGACGGAAGAGTCAGTTCTGACCGGAGCGCAGAGAGGCCTTGATATTCTGCCTCGTCTTGCGCAGCTCGGCAAGATTGGCGGAAAGCCCCTCGTCGGTGCGGCGCATAAGGTCGTCGATGTAGTCGTTCGACGCCTTGCGCATCTCGCGGAAGCGCGCCTGCGCCTGCGCGAGCATTTCGTTGGCCTTCTGCTGCGCCTGACGCACGACCTCGTCCTGGTTGACGAGGGCGCGGGCGCGCTCCTCGGCCACGCGGACGATCGTCTCCGCCTCGCGCTTCGCGTCGCTGATGATCTGGGAGCGATCCGCCACAATCGCCTTGGCCTGGCGGATCTCCTGCGGCATCGCCTCGCGGATCTCATCGAGGATAGCCTTGACCTCGCCGACGTCGAGCATCGCGCGGCCGCGGCTGAGCGGAAGGTTCCACGCCTTGTCCACCATATCGGTCAGCTCGTCGAGCAGCTCCTCGACGTTCATATTCTCACTCATGTCAGTTTCCCCCCTTGCACAGTCTCTCACGGATATCGTCAAGGATGCACGCCGGAACAAACGAGGAGATATCCCCTCCGAAGCTCGCGATATCCTTGACCATGCTGGAGCTGAGGTACATATTCTGCGCCTGCGTGGTGAGGAACATGGTTTCCAGCTCGCTGTTGAGCTTCTGGTTGATCAGAGCCATCTGAAACTCGTATTCAAAATCGGAGACGGCGCGCAGGCCCTTGACGATCGCGCACGCGCCGCGCTTTCTCGCGTAATCGGCGAGGAAGCCCTCGAAGCCGACCACCTCGACGCATTCCATGTCCGCGGTGGCCTTCTGCAGCAGACGGACGCGCTCGTCGAGCGTGAAGGCCGTCTTCTTGGCGGGATTGACCATCACCGCGACGATGACCTTATCGAAAATCTTGGAGGCGCGCCGGATAATATCCATGTGTCCGAGCGTCACAGGGTCAAAGCTTCCGGGGCAAATGGCTGTTTTCATTCGTCTTCCCGCCCTTCCTCCGCCTGCCGGCGGTACAGCGTTACCATGATTTTTCCGTATTTGTGGGAACGGTATTTCGTGAACGCGCCGACGGCGTCGGGGAGCGTTTCGTCGATCGGATGCTCGCACAGAATGGTGCCGCCGGGGTTCATGAGCTTCTCCACCGCCGGCAGCGCCCGCTGGAGCAGGCCGGTGCGGTACGGCGGATCGAGAAAGGCCAGATCGAACCGCTCCCGGCACGAGGAGAGGTACGCGACAAAATCGCTGTTGACGAGGCGCGCTCTGTCGCGCAGGCCGGTCGACGTGAGGTTTTTCTCCGCCACGGCGAGCGACGCCTTCGCCGCGTCGACGAGGACGGCCTTCGCCGCCCCGCGGCTGAGCGCTTCCACGGCCAGCTGGCCGGAGCCGGCAAACAGATCGAGCACGCTTCTGCCTTCTATCTCAAACTGGACGGCGCTGAACATGGCTTCCTTGACGCGGTCGGCCGTGGGGCGCACGCTCTCCCCCTCCAGAGTGATGAGGCGGCGTCCTCTCGCGCTTCCTGTAATGACTCGCATTGTAAATCCCTCCGCTCTCCGCAGGCGTATCCCGGGGAGTTCCCCCGCGCCGCGGCGCGATATCGCTGTTCTATTATCCCATCATTCACGTTTCTTTGTCAAGATCGGTTTTATTTTCCGGGTGATAGTAGTCGAAAACGGCGCGGGCGGCCGGCTTCGTCATGGCCGGGGCCGCCTCCAGCTCCTCGAGGTCGGCGTTCTGGATGGCCGTCACCGTCCGGAAATGGCGCAGAAGCGCCTTCGCGCGCGTCGGCCCGACGCCGGGGATCTCGAGCAGCGAGGAGCCAATCATCGTCTTCCTGCGGCGCTGGCGGTGGTAGCCGATGGCGAAGCGGTGCACCTCCTCCTGAATCGCGCCGACGAGCGTGAACGCCGCGCGGTGCGAATGGATGGAGATCTCCCCGCCGTCGAGAGCGATGGCGCGGGTGCGGTGCTTGTCGTCCTTCACCATGCCGAAAAGCGGAATGCCGCCGAGCCCCATGGACTCGAGGACGGGCCGCACGGCGGCGACGTGTCCTCTGCCGCCGTCGAGCAGAATGAGATCCGGCAGCCTGCCGAAGCCCTCGCCCGAATCTTTCCGGCGGAAATATTCCTCAAAGCGGCGGGTGATCACCTCGCGCATGGAGCCGTAATCGTCCTGCCCCTCCACCGTTTTGATGTTGAATTTGCGGTACGCGCTCTTGAGCGGACGGCCGTCCTCAAAGACGACCATGCCGGCGACGTTCTCGCCGCCCGCGAGGTTGCTGATGTCGTATGACTCGATGTAGGCCGGGGGCTTATCGAGGCCGAGAAGGCGGCCGAGCTCGTCGAGCGCGGAGGTCTCGCGGCCCGTGCGGCCCGTCGTCTGAGCGACCTGCTCGGCGGCGTTGCTGCGGCACATCTCGAGCAGCTCCTTCTGCTCGCCGCGCTGCGGCAGGGAAATCGTCACCTTACGGCCAGCCTTCTCGGAGAGCCAGCGCGCGAGAAGCTCCATGGACGCGGCGGGGCCGTCGAGGCTGATACGCGGCGGGACGCGGTCACGCATGGAGTAGTAGCGCTCGAGGAACTCGGCGCGGGCGGCCTTCGGGTCTCCGATATCGGAGAGCAGGAAGCTCTCGCGGTCGCAGAGCCTGCCCTCCTGAAAGCGGAAGACCTCGAAGCACGCGTTCGACGTCCCCTGCGCGAGGGCGATGACGTCCTGCTCCGGGACGCGCATGGCGACGACCTTCTGCCGCTCGCGGATCTTCCTGACGGCCTCGAGCCTGTCGCGGATGCGGGCGGCGCGCTCAAATTCGAGCGCCTCGGCGGCTTCGTTCATCCGCTCGGTGAGCAGGCGGACGCTGTCTCCGCCTCCGCCGCGCAGGAAATCGACGGCCTCCGCGACGATCTCGTTGTACTCCTCGCAGGAGATCTCGCCGCGGCACGGCGCGCAGCACTGCTTGATGTAATAGTTCAGGCAGGGGCGCGCCTTTTTGATGTCCTGCGGAAAGCGGCGATTGCACGTCGGAAGTCGGAAGATCTTGACCGCCTCGTCGACGCTCTCCTTCGTCGCCCAGGAGCTGACGTAGGGGCCGAGGTACGACGCGCCGTCGCCGAGCTTCTGCAGCGCCTGCGAAATGCGCGGCCACGCCTCGTTCGTGATGCGGATATAATGGTAGCCCTTGTCGTCCTTGAGCAGGATGTTATACTTCGGCGTGTGCTGCTTGATGAGGCTGCACTCGAGGACGAGCGCCTCAAATTCGCTGTCGGTGACAATATATTCAAAATACTCGACGTTCGAGACCATCTGCCGCACCTTGCGGTCGTGATGGCGTTCGCTGCCGAAATACTGGCTCACGCGGTTTTTGAGCGCCTTGGCCTTGCCGATGTAGATGATCTTCCCGCTCTTGTCGTGCATCAGATACACGCCGGGAAGCAGCGGCAGGCGCATGGCGCGGGCACGCAGCTCTCTGATATGGCGGCGCTGCTCGTCCATCGTCCTTTCGCCCCCTTTTCGTCTGACAGATACGGAAAAAAGGCCGTCTCCCCACCGCGCGCGGCCCGCACCGGCGCTCTGAGAGACGGCCTTTAAGCTTTGCAGGGAATCGAAGCCCTGTGCGCCAAATTACTCGGCGAAGCCGGACTTCACCAGCTCGACCAAGCTGCTGACAGCTTCCTCTTCGTCGGAGCCGTCGGCGATAATACGGATGTTGGTGCCTCCCACGATACCGAGGGACAGGACGCCGAGAAGGCTCTTCGCGTTCACGCGGCGCTCCTCCTTCTCAACCCAGATGGAGGACTTGAACTCGTTCGCCTTCTGGATGAAGAAGGTCGCCGGACGGGCATGCAGGCCTACCTGGTTCTGAACCAATACCTCTTTGACACACATTTGAAATCCACTCCTAGCTAATCAAGATTCTTTCCGCACATTCGTTGCTGCCGTTTGGTTTTCAGGATTTATCGTTATTATATCACAATTCGGCACATCGTCAACCGATTGGGAAAAAGTTTGGCTTAGTCACCGAATCGGTCGCTCGGAGGAAAGTTTTGCTTTGTGCAAGTTGCAGTAATTGTGGAAAACTTTTATATCGTTTGCTGCGAGGGTAAGACTTTCCTCTGTCAAATTTTAGGGAATATGCGGAGAAATTCGGGAAAATGCCGCGATCAGACGCTCTCCTCCGGAGGTACGGAAAAGCCCTCTCTGCGCAAAAAATCCAAATCCGCTTCCGTAAGCTCGGCATTTTTCAGCAGCTCAGGGCGTTTCCTTGCCGTACGGAGCAGAGACTGCTCCCTTCTCCATTTCCGGATGTTGGCGTGATGGCCGGACAGCAGGACGGGCGGAGTCTCCCTGCCGCGCCAGACCGCGGGGCGGGTGTACTGCGGATACTCGAGCAGGCCGGAGAAGTGGCTTTCCTCCTCGAAGCACTCGTCCGCGGAAAGGACGCCGGGGAGCATCCGGCTGACGGCGTCCGCCAGCGCGAGAGCGGGAAGTTCGCCGCCGGTGAGGACGAAGTCGCCGAGCGAGACCTCCTCGTCGACGAAGGCCTCGAGGACGCGCTCGTCGACGCCCTCATAGTGGCCGCACAGGATGAGAAGGTTCTCGTACTGCGCCAGCTCGCGGACGCGCCGCTGCGTGAGTGTTTTTCCCTGCGGGGACATATACAGGATATGCGGTCGCTTTCCGAGTTGTTCCATGACGTCCTCGATGCACGCGGCGATAGGCTCCGCCATGAGAAGCATCCCCATTCCGCCGCCGAAGAGGTTATCGTCGACGCGGTTGTGCTTGTTGCCGGAAAAGTCGCGGAACTGGTGGCAGCACACCTGCAGCGCGCCCTTGCGCCGCGCGCGGCCGATAATGCTCTCGGCCATCACCGTCTCGCACATATCGGGGAACAGCGTGAGCAGATCAATCCGCATCGTCGAAAATCCCCCTCATCGGCCGAAGCTCGAGGACGCCCTCGTCAGGATCCACGCGGACGACGACGTCCCGGATCGCGGGGACGAGGTATTCCTTTCCGTCCCCGTCCGTCACCTGGTACACGTCGTTCGCGCCCGTCGGGAAGACGTCCGTCACCTTGCCGTAAACGCGGCCGGAATCGGCGTCCACCGCCGAGAGGCCGAGAATGTCCTGCACAAAATAGCGGCCCTCGGGCAGGGCGGCGTCCTTCCGCGCGAGCCAGAGCACGCGGCCGCGCAGGGCGTCGGCCGCCTCGACGGTGTCGACTCCCTCAAGCTTGAGCAGCAGGAGGCTCTTGTGCGGGCGGGAGGAGACGACCTTCACCTTCTCCCTGCCGCCGTCCCAGTAAAACTCGGAAAACCCTGTCAGGAAGCGGGCGGAGTCGCACCATGGCTCCACGCGGAGCTCGCCGCGAACGCCGTGGGTGCCGACGACGCGTCCGGCCTCGAGAAACGGGCTCTTCATTTCATTTCCCCCTTTCTGGCGAAAACATACATCAAAAAGAATAAAAGGGCGGGCGCAGCGCGCCAGCCCCTTTTTCCGACCGCGCCGAGGCGAAGCCGGATTCAGTCGATTTCCACGGAAACCTTGTCGTTCGTGCGGGTCGCGGCCGCGCGCATCACAACGCGAATCGCCTTCGCGATGCGCCCCTGCTTCCCGATCACGCGCCCCATATCGCTCTCGGCGACATGGAGATGGTAGACGACGGCTCCCTCCTCGTCGGGCTCGTCGGCCGTCACGGAGACGGCGTCCGGATCCTCGACAAGGCCGCGCGCAATGGCAGTCAACAATTCTTTCATTGCTTCCTCCCTGCTCACAGGACGCCGTGCTTCTTGAACAGAGCCTTCACGGTATCCGTCGGCTGAGCGCCGTTGGCAATCCACTTCTTGGCCTTCTCGGGGTCAACCTTCACGACGGAAGGCTCCTGCATCGGATCATAGGTGCCGATCTCCTCGATAAAGCGGCCGTCGCGGGGAAAACGGGAATCGGCCACGACGATACGGTAGAACGGAGCCTTCTTGGCGCCCATTCTGCGCAGCCTGATCTTAACGGACATGGAACTCACCTCCACAATAATACTTCAAATCTATTTCATCGGGCAAAAACCCGGATGAACCAAAATTCAGAACGGCATCCTCATTCTGCGCTTCGCGTTCTTGCCGCCAAGCTGCTTGACCATCTTCTGCATCTGCTCGAGCTGCTTTAAGAGACGGTTGACGTCCTCGACCTGCATCCCGGAGCCGGCCGCGATGCGGCGCTTGCGCGACGGGTTGATGAGCGAGGGCTTCTCGCGCTCCTCGGGCGTCATCGAGAGGATCATGGCCGCGGTGCGATCCATGATGCGGTCGTCGATCTCGACGTCCTTGAGCTGCTTCTCCATGCCGGGGAACTTGCTGAGGATGTTCTTGATGGGACCCATCTTCTTGACCTGCTCGAACTGGGCAAGGAGGTCGTTGAAATCGAGCTTGCTCTGCATGAGCTTGCGCGACATCTTCTCGGCTTCCTTCTGGTCGATCTTCATCTGCGCTTCCTCGATGAGAGTCAGCACGTCGCCCATGCCGAGAATGCGGGAGGCCATGCGGTCGGGATGGAAAACCTCGAGATCCTCGAGCTTCTCGCCTACACCGGCAAACTTGATGGGCTTGCCCGTCACGGCGCGCACGGAAAGCGCCGCGCCGCCTCGCGTATCGCCGTCGAGCTTCGTGAGAATCACGCCGGTGATATCGAGCTTTTCGTCGAAGGCCTTCGCCACGTTGACGGCCTCCTGGCCGGTCATGGCGTCGACCGTGAGCAGAATCTCCTGCGGGCCTATCTTTTCCTTGATCTCGCGCAGCTCCTCCATGAGCGTCTCGTCGATCTGCAGGCGGCCCGCGGTATCAATGAGCACGAAATCGTTGCCGTAATCCTTCGCGCGGCGGATGGCGGCGCGGCAGATCTCCACCGGATTCTCCGTGCCCATCTCAAAGACGGGAACACCGGCCTTCGAGCCGAGCACCTGCAGCTGCTTGATGGCGGCAGGGCGGTAAATGTCGGCGGCGACGAGCATCGGCCTGTGGCCGCGGCTCTTGAGCATCGCGGCGAGCTTGGCGCAGTGCGTCGTCTTGCCGGCGCCCTGCAGGCCGCAGAGCATGAGGATCGTGGGGGGAGACGGCGGGGACGCGAGGCGAGCTTCTCCGCCTCCCATGAGGGCGGTCAGCTCCTCGTTGACGATCTTGACGACCATCTGCGCCGGCGTGAGGCTCTCCATGACCTCCGCGCCGACAGCGCGCTCGCTGACCTTCGCGGTAAACTCCTTGGCGACCTTGTAGTTGACGTCGGCCTCAAGCAGAGCCAGGCGAACCTCGCGCATGGCTTCCTTGATGTCGCTTTCGCTGAGCTTACCCTTGGACTTCAGCCGTTTGAACGCGGCCGAAAGCTTGTCTGCAAGGCCTTCAAATGCCAACGGAATCTCTCCTTTTCTCCCGATTTACTGGTTCAGGCGGATCGCCGTATCGCGGATGAGGGCGGCCCGCTCGTAAATATCCCTGGAATAGGCGAAGCTCTCGTTGCAGGCGATGATCTCCTGCGCGGCCTGGGTAATCTGCCGCAGACCGGCCTGCATCTCTCGGAACCGCCGTGCGAGGCCGAGCCGCTCCTCCATCTCGAGGAGCTGCGCCTCCGCGCGCTTGATGGAATCGCGCACGCCCTGACGCGTGATGCCCGCATTGTCCGCAATTTCGGCCAGCGAGAGGTCGTCGTTGTAATAGAATTCGATCACTTCCCGCTGCTTCTCCGTCAGCATCTCCCCGTAGAAGTCCAGCAGAAAGGAAATCTCGAGATTCTTTGCCACGGCGCAGCCTCCTTCGATCGGTACTGTAAAGGAATGATCTTTACAGTTTGAGATTATACCCTATTTTTTCCCTTCTGTCAAGGAAAAAGCCTTGCTTCGGAGGCTGTGCACAAACCAATCGGCGAAATTCTGCTTTTTTCACAAAGTTCGCTCTCATTTTCCCCAAATTTTATGCGCGGATTTCTACATAAAATCAGAAACGTACCGGCAGAAGCGCCAGAAAACCTTCATTTCCTATTGTATTTTTCTGCGGAAAATGCTAATATTGTTTAATTGCTTCGGGCGGGAGACGCGCAGCGCCCCCGCTTCCCGCATCTTCCGCCGGGAACCGCCCGGCGTCTGAAAGGGGATAATGAAATGAACAAGGTAATCATCAGCGCGGACAGCACCTGCGACATCGGGCCGGAGCTGCAGAAGCGTTACGGCGTCCGCCTGCTCAACTGGCGGATTCTGCTCGACGGAAAGGAATACCTCGACAACGTCAGCGTCACGCCCGACGATCTGTACCGCGCCTGGCGCGAGCGCGGCGTGCTGCCGAAATCGACCGGCGCGACGAGCGAGGAGTACAA
Source organism: uncultured Clostridia bacterium (assembly GCA_944380675.1). Classification (GTDB taxonomy): domain Bacteria; phylum Bacillota; class Clostridia; order Oscillospirales; family Acutalibacteraceae; genus Caccousia. The sequence continues at coordinate 30,827 of CALWIH010000007.1, forward strand.
GGCGCATTTTCAGCCCCTGATCGACGAGGGGTACGAGATCGTGCACATCGGCCTCGGCTCGAGCCTTTCCTGCTCGTACCAGAACGCCGTGCAGGCGGCGCGGGAAACGGGACACGTCGTGACGATCGACTCGCAGAACCTCTCGACCGGCTTCGGCCTGCTTGTGCTCGAAGCCGCCGAGCTCGCGCAGCAGGGGCTTTCCGCGCAGGAGATTGCCGGACAGATCGAGGCGCTGCGGCCGCGCTCGCACGCGAGCTTTCTGCTCGACACGCTCGAGTTCATGAAGGCGGGGGGCCGCTGCTCGTCGCTCGCGGCGTTCGGCGCGTCGCTGCTGCAGCTCAAGCCGGGCATCGAGGTCGACGCGAGCGACGCGGGCAGGATGCACGTCGGGAAAAAGTACCGCGGCAAGATGGAGCAGTGCCTCGTGCAGTATGTGCGCAACAAGCTTGAGGGCCGCACGGATCTCGACCTGCGCCGCGTGTTCATCACCCATTCCGGGTCGCCGGAGAGCGACATTGCCGCCGTCCGCCGGGAGGTCGAGCGCTGCGCGAATTTCAAGGAGATTCTCGTTACACGCGCGAACTGCACCATCTCGGCGCACTGCGGGCCGAGGACGCTCGGCGTGCTGTTCCTGACAAAATAAAAGCTGTCCTTCCGCATTAAGAGCATTAGGAAAGGGAGAACGCCGCGCGGCGTTCTCCCTTTCTTCATTGTGTCATGCACCTTTTGAGGTATCACAGCTTCACATAGACGACCGTGGCGTTGCCAGCCGCGTCCAGCGCGCAGAAGGAGTACGTCCCCGCGCCGGGCCAGGGGATCAACGCCGTCCCGTCGGCAGCGAGAGAGACGGTCATCCCGGCTGACGCGTCGCGGAACTCGGTCAGCGAGAGCGTCCCCGCGCTGTACGCGACGCGGACGAGATCGCCGTTCGGGTCGAACGCCTGCACCTTCACATAAGAGACGCCGCCCGACGAAACGGTCTGCACCGTCAGCTGCGGCGCGCTGCTCCCGGAGGAGCCCGCGAGCGCGCCGCCCTCCCGCAGCGCCGCGGCGAGGTCGAGCATCCCGCCGGTGGCCGTCAGCCCCTTGAGGCTGTCGAGCGGCTCGGCGGTGGAGAGAAGAATCTCGCACACCGCGGAGAGCGAGGCGGCGTCAAAATAAGAATAAACCATTGCGGCGGCGGCCGTCACCATGGGGGCTGCCATGGACGTGCCCGTCATATACGCGTACCGCGAGCCGGTGATCGTGCTGAGGATGTACGTCCCGGGGGCGGCAAGGTCCACCGAGACGGTGCCGGTGTTGGAGGTCGCGTGGAGCGTGCCGTCAAAGCTGAGGTTCGCGACGGAAATGAGGTTCGTCAGGTTATAGCTCGCCGGATAAGACGGCAGCACGTCGTTGTTTGTCCCCTCGTTGCCGGCGGCGGCGACAAACAGCATTGACGAGCCGGCCATCGCGGCATAGAGCGCGGGATCGTGCTGCGAGCCGCCGAAGCTCAGGTTGCAGATCGACGCGCCGTTCGCCTCCGCGTAGCGGATGGCCTCGATGACGGAGGAGGTGGTTCCCGTCCCCTTTTCGCCGCCGAGCACCTTGAGCACCATCACCTTGATATGGCTTCCGCGCACGAGACCCGACACGCCGGCGCCGTTGTTCGCGGAGGCGGCAATGGTGCCGAGGCCGTGGGTGCCGTGGTTGTCCTCCGCCCCGGTGTACAGGACGCTGCTGCCGTGGTAGAAATTCCAGCCGTTGGCGTCGTCGATGTAGCCGTTGGCGTCGTCGTCGATCCCGTTGCCGGGGATCTCGTCCTCATTCACCCAGAGAGAGCCGGAGAGATCCGCGTGGGTGACGTCGGCGCCCGTGTCGATGAGCGCGATCACGACGTCGCGCTTCCCCTCGCCGAACAGGCTCCACGCCTCCTCCGCGCCGACGTCGATGCCCGCTACGGCGGAGGACGATGCTCCGATCGCGGAGGCGGCGAAGCTCCCGACGCCGGAGGCGGAGAGCTCGGGCGAGGCGGTGTACGGGATGCCGGACGCGGAGAGCGTGAAGCTGCCATCGTTCGACAGCGCCCACTGCAATCCGGCGTAGGTATCGTTGACGGAGAGCGCGTCGTTCTCATACGAATAGTTCGGCTGCGCCAGCAGGACATCGTCCCGCGCCGCGAGCGCTTCGAGCGCCGCGGCAAGCTCCTCCTCCCCGTACGTCTCGACGGCGCACGTTCCGTCGCGGTAGAGAACGAGCACTTCGCCGTTTTCGTAGTCCGCCGGGTCGCAGGACACCACGGTGCACGCGGCGGCCGGCTCCGCGGCGAAGGCGGCCTGCGTCCCCCAGCAGAACAGCAGCGCGAAACTCATGGCAAGCGCGAAAAATCTTTTTTTCACGGGAATCCCTCCAGTCCGGACAGTGAAAACCAATTTTTTACCGCGTTTCAGTGAACGCCGCATGAACACGCCGAAAATTATACTGAAATGCAGCCGTCACGAAAGGCCAAGCAGTCCGCCGAGCCAGTCCATCCCCTCCTGCAGGAGGTCGGCCGTCCCGTCCGCGTTGACGGTGAGAAAGAGCGTCATCCCGCTCTCCGAGACCTCGGCGCGCGTCACCTCGAGAGCGGCGAGCGTCCTGTCGCCGCCGAGGAGGACAAGCGGCAGCTCCGCCGGGAAGGAGAGGCGCGTCCTCACGATGGAAACGCCGTCCGGCAGCTCTCCGGCGGCGCGGTCAGCCAGCCACTGCGGCGGGACGGGCATCCGGCCCACCGCCGCGCCGGTCAGCTCGGCGGTCAGGCGCTTCTCCGACGCGTCCGCAGTGAGCAGGAACTCCGCCGTGACGTGCAGCGTCAGGCCGTTCCATGAGACGGGGGCATAGACCGTCAGGCGCTGCTCCCCGTCCGCCCGGACGCGGAGGGACTGCGGGTCGAGCCAGGAGACGGGCGTTTCCTCCAGCTGCGCGGCAAGCAGGCCGCAGACCTGACCCTCCGTCAGCGAAAAGCCCTCCCCCGAGAGCACGCAGCCCGCGGCGGTCAGGACGGCGTCGTCGTCCACTGGCTCCGGCTTCGACCCGTCAAAGCCGGGGTCGGCGAGAAAAAGCCCCGCCGTCACCATGAGGGCGGCCAAAATGAGAAGGAGGACGGCGGCAATGACCGGCGTCTTCCCCTTTCCTCTGGTACTTCCGTCGCGCATTGCGTCGTCCTCCTTTATTTGTGCTTTATTTGAGCTCCACGACCGTCACGCCGGCCTCGCCCTCGCCGTACGCGCCGAGGCGGAAGCTCTTGACGAGCGGGTGATGGCGCAGATGCGCCTGAATCGCGGCGCGCAGCCTGCCGGTGCCCTTGCCGTGGATGATCGTAACCTGATGCACGCCCGCCATCGAGGCGCTGTCGAGGAAGCGATCGACGTTCATGACGCCCTCCTCGACCATCTGGCCGCGCAGATCGATCTCCATCGCGCCGCGCCCGGCGGAGTCAAGCTGCTTCGTGACGTTGCGGGAGCGGGCACGCGGATCCTTTTTCTCCTTTTCCGGCTCCGCGAGGCGCAGGTTTTCCATCGGGACGCGCGTGCGGATGATGCCCGCCTGCACGAGGACGGGGCCTTTGCCGTCCGCCGGAACCTCGAGCACGCTGGCCTTCTTGTTGATATCGTAAATGAGCACGGTGTCGCCGGGGCGCAGCGGGCGCGGCAGGATGTACTCGCCCTCCTCGGCGCGGCGGCGGCGAACCGGATCGGCCTCCTCCTCGAGGCGCTTGATGCCGCTCTTGAGCTTGGCCTTCTGCTCGGCGGAGAGGAGCTTGTTCTGCTTTTTGCGTCCCTCCTCGGCCTCGTTGAGCATCGCGTCAACCTGGGCGCGCGTGCGGGAAATGATCTCGGAGGCGCGCTGGCGCGCCTGCTCCATCTCCTTCTCCGCCTGCTCCTCGAGCCGTTCGAGCTTGTGGGAGGCCTCCTCGTTTGCCCGCTGGGCGGCGAGCTTCTGCGCCTCGGCCTCGGCGCGCTCCGCCTCGAGCTTCTGGCGGCTCTCCTCGAGGCTCTGGACGATGTCCTCGAACCGCGTGTTCTCGCTCGAGACGAGTTCCTTCGCGCGCTCGACAATCGACTCCTCCATCCCGAGGCGCAGCGAGATCGCGAACGCGTTCGAGCGGCCCGGGACGCCGATGAGGAGGCGGTATGTCGGGCGCAGGGTCGCGACGTCAAACTCGCAGCAGCCGTTCTCGACGCCCTCGGTCTGCAGAGCGTATGCTTTCAGCTCAGCGTAGTGCGTGGTGGCGGCGATCCGCGCGCCGCGGCGGCGGAGGGCTTCGAGAATCGAGGTCGCGAGCGCCGCGCCCTCGATCGGATCGGTGCCCGCGCCGAGCTCGTCGAGGAGAACGAGGCTTCTTGCGTCCGTCTCCGCGAGGATACGGATGATGTTCGTCATGTGGGCGGAGAAGGTGGAGAGCGACTGCTCGATGCTCTGCTCGTCTCCAATGTCGGAGAGCACCTTGTCGAAGACGGAGACGCGGCTGCCGTCCGCGACGGGCAGCAGCAGGCCGCACATCGCCATAAGCGTCATCAGGCCGATCGTCTTGATCGAGACCGTCTTGCCGCCCGTGTTCGGGCCGGTGATGACGAGGGTGTCGAAGCCGAGGCCGAGCTGAATGTCGGTCGGGACGACCTTCTCCTTCGCGATGAGCGGATGGCGGGCGCGCTTGAGCTCGATCTTCCCCTCGTCGTTGACCTCCGGCATGGTCGCCTTCATCTTGTAGGCGAGGTTCGCCTTGGCGAAAATGAGGTTGAGCTGCACGGCGGCCTCGTAGCTCGAGATGATGCCGGAGGCGAAGCCGCCCGCCTCGGCGGACAGCTCGGCGAGGATGCGCTCAATCTCCGCCTGCTCGCTCGAGAGCAGGACGCGGATCTCGTTGTTCGCCTCGACAACGGCCATCGGTTCGACGAAGACCGTCGCACCGGACGAGGAGGTGTCGTGCACGAGGCCGGGCACGTCGCCGCGGCACTCCGCCTTGACGGGCACGACGAAGCGGCCGCCGCGCATCGTGACGATCGGCTCCTGCAGGTATTTCTGGTAGACGGGCGAGCGAATCATCTTGTCGAGCTGCTCGCGCGCGCGGGCGGAGGCGCTGCGGATCTTGCGGCGGATGGAGGCGAGCTCCGGGGACGCCTCGCTCGCCATCTCCTCCTCGGAGATGATGGAGGTGTTGATTCTGTCCTCGAGATACTTGTTCGGCATGAGGGCGTCGAAGCGCCAGTCGAGGACGGTCTTGACGCCCTCGCTGCGGGCGCGCCACTCGACGACGCCGCGCAGGACGCGCAGGACGCCGGCGACGCGCAGCAGCTCGCCCATCGTGAGCAGGCCGCCGGCCTCGGCGCGGCGCAGAGACGCCGTCACGTTGCGCAGGCCGCCGAAGGACGGGGAGCCGAAGCGCGCCATCATGGCGTGGGCTTCGTTCGTGTCGTCGAGGCGGCGGCGCACCTCCCGGAGGGAGGAGGCGGGCTCGAGCGCGCGCGCCAGCTCGGCGGCGTCGTCGCAGGCCGTCTCCTCGGCGAGGAGGGCAAGGATTTTGTCCAGCTCCAGAGAGCGGACGTTTCGTTTCATCATATCAGTCATATGTTCTGCTCCCAAAAGGGCTCCGCGTCACTGCGGCGAGAGCCCGTGAAAAAAGTCAAGAGTCTGGAAGCCGCGCTCGAGCGTACACAGGGTGTACCGCTCGCTCACGGCGGCGAGGGCCTTAAGACCCTCCGGCCTGAGGGAAAAGGAGAACAGCTTCTCGAAATCGGCGTAGATCGTGTGTCGCAGCGCCGTGAGCACGCCGGGCGAGAGCGCCATCGCGCCGACGGGCTGCTGCGCGGCGCAGGAGGCGCAGCAGATCGTCCCCTCGCGCGGAAAAAAGAGCATCGGGTCGGCCTCGTAGCTGCCGCACTCCCTACAGCCGACGAGATCCGGCATATAGCCGGAAAGCTCGAGCATCCGCATCTCCACCACCGCCTTAAGCAGCAGCGGCGGCTTTTTCCCCTTCGAGAGGAAATGCAGGGCGTTGAGCACAAGGCGCAAAAAATCCCCGGCCGGCGCTTCCTGCGGAGCCAGCGTGCGGGCCAGTTCGCAAAAGTACTGAGCCAGGGCCAACCGCTCGACGTCGCGGCGCAGGTCGAAGAACAGCTCGACGGGCCGCGCGTCGTCAATCACATACTTCTCCCGCCCCTTGTAAAGCGTCAGGCGGGAATAGCAGAAGAGCTGCGTCGCGCTCGCCTTCGCGCTGCCCACCTTCATGGCCTGGCGGGCAAAGGCGCGCACCACGCCCTCGTCACGCGTGAGAATGGTCGCCAGGCGATCGCTCTCCCCCACACTCTGCTCCGCTATCACGAGCCCGTCTGTTTCCAGCGTCATCCGATTCCTCCAGAGCCTGCGGGAAGGCGGGCATAGGCTCCCCGCGGCACTGCGCGTACCGCAGGTAGTCGCCCACGCGTCCCGTCAGCGCGAAGCGCTCCCAGGCCGATCGTTCATCCATCTGTCACAGCCCCTTTCGCGTGCGAATTCTGTTTTCAGTATTCGCGCGCGGCGGCGGGCTATGTCAGGAAATTACTGTTTTGTGCAATTTTCCGCAGAGGAAAGCTCACAGGTCGAAATCCGTCTTATCGTAGCCGAGGCTGCGGAGAATGGCCTCACGGTTGCGCCAGTCCTCTTTGACCTTGACCCAGAGGCGGAGATTGATTTTGCAGTCGAAAAAGCGCTCCATGTCGGCGCGGGCGTAGCTGCCGATCTTTTTGAGCATCGAGCCGCCCTTGCCGATGATGATGGCCTTGTGATTCTCCTTCTCGCAGTAGATCGTGGCCTCAACGTCGGTGATGCCGCTGCCGTCTTCGCGCTCGCGCATTTTTTCCACCGCGACGGCCGCGCCGTGCGGAATCTCCTTGTCGAGCAGGCGCAGCAGCTTCTCGCGCACCATCTCGCCGGCGAGCACGCGCTCGGGCTGATCGGTGAGGGTGTCCTCGTCGAAGAAATGGCCGCCCGGCTGGCAGAGCTTCTTGAGCTCGGGCAGCAGATCGGAGCGCACGCCGCTGCCGTCCTGCGCCGAGACGGGCACGACGGCCTCGAACGGATAGAGGGCGTTCCACTCGGCGATCTGCGCCATCAGGGCGGACTTGTCCGAAAGCGTGTCGATCTTGTTGATCGCGAGGATGACCGGGATCTTCTGCGCGCGGCAGCGCTCGAGGAGATCGTGGTCGGCGTGGGACACGGGGGAGGACGCCTCGGTGACGAGCAGGCAGGCGTCGACGCCCGAGACGGACTCCGTGACGGAGCGCGCCATGTACTCGTCGAGGCGGCTGCGCGGCTTGTGCAGGCCGGGCGTGTCGAGGAAGACGAGCTGGTCCTCCCCCTCGGTCAGCACGCCCATGATGCGCGTGCGCGTCGTCTGCGGCTTGCTGCTCACGATGGCGACCTTCTGGCCGAGCATCCTGTTGAGGAGAGAGGACTTGCCGACGTTCGGACGGCCCACGATCGCCACGAACGCGCAGCGCCCCTCTCTCTGATTTTCTGTCATCATGAAATCCTGAGGCAATGCGTTACTCTCCTTTGTTGTGGTAATGAGGCCTTCCGTCCTTTTCGCCGCGGCCCGGAAGGATAATGAAGCAGACGGAGGCCGCCGCCGTCAAGAGAAGAACGACAAGGCGCGGCGGCGTCTCCCAAAACCAGGCGGCGACGGCGGGAAAGCGCTCCGGCCTCCAGAAAAGGGCCGCCCCGACACAGACGGCGGCGAGGGCGCACAGCAGAACCGCCCCCGCCGCCAGATCCTTGACGGCGCCGATGCGCCGGTCAAAGCCGGGGGAGGCGAAATCGCAAAGCCTCTCCGCGGCCGTGTTGAACACCTCGGCCGAGAGCACCGCCCCGCACGTCAGAAACAGGACGGCATATTCCGCTCGGCTGAGTTCAAAAAATGTCGAGAAAAACAGGACGTAGCCCGCGGCCACGGTGTGGATCCGCAGATTTCTCTCGTGCCTCATGCACCGGAAAATCCCGCGCACGGCGCACAAAACGCTCCTGTGAAACGGAAAGCTCATTCGTCGCCCATCACATAGCTGCTCGTGCTGGGCAGGCCGAGCTGGGACATGACCTGCTCCTCCTTCTCGCGCATCCGCACACGGTCGAGGCCGGACGTCTCGTGGTCGTAGCCGAGCAGGTGAAGCATGGAATGCGCGGTGAGATAGCCGACCTCGCGCTCGAGCGAATGACCGTAGCGCTGCGCTTGCTCGACGGCCTTCTCCATGGAAATGACGATGTCGCCGAGGATCTTCGCGCCGGTGTCATGGTTGACGTCATACTCGCCGTTCTCGCCCATCGGGAAGGAGAGCACGTCGGTGGGCATATCCTTGTCCCGATACTGGCGGTTGAGCTCGTGGATCTGCTCGTTGTTGACGAACGTCACGCTGATTTCCGCGGGGCCGGGGAAGTTTTCCATACGCAGGACGGCGTTGCAGCAGCGCCGCACCAGCATCCGCAGGCCGGTCGGGATCTTCACGTTCTTCTGCTTGTTGTCGATGACTACTCTGATCTTTTCCATAATTCCGCGTCCTCCGTTTATTGTATTCCTGCCTGTCCGCGCTCAAAAGATCCGCCGTCCGCGCCAGGCGGGATTGGTTGATTGATTGATTGATAGAATGCAATGTCCTTTCAGAGCAGGGCGGCAATACGGCGCTCAGCGCCTTTCCTCCGCCTTCTCGTACGCCTTGATGATGTCCTGCACAAGGCGGTGGCGCACCACGTCGCGCCCGTCAAAGCGCACCTGAGCGATGTCCTTGACGTCCCGCAGGATGCGCATGACCTCCTTGAGGCCGGATTTGCGGCCGTCGGGCAGGTCGATCTGCGTGACGTCGCCGGTGATGACCATCTTCGAGCCGAAGCCGAGACGCGTCAGGAACATTTTCATCTGCTCCTGCGTCGTATTCTGCGCCTCATCGAGGATGATGAAGCTGTCGTCAAGCGTGCGCCCGCGCATATAGGCGAGCGGCGCGACCTCGATGTTGCCGCGCTCGACGTATTTCTGGTACGTCTCCGCCCCGAGCATATCGAACAGGGCGTCGTACAGCGGCCTGAGATACGGGTCAACCTTCTGCTGCAGGTCGCCGGGCAGGAAGCCGAGCTTTTCGCCCGCTTCCACGGCAGGGCGCGTCAGAATGATCCGGTTGACCTCCTGCGCGCGGAAGGCCGTCACCGCCAGGGCGACGGCGAGGTATGTCTTGCCCGTTCCGGCGGGCCCGACGCCTATGGTGATGGTATTCTCGCGGATCGCCGCGCAGTACCGCTTCTGGCCGAGCGTCTTCGGCTTAACGGGCTTTCCCTTGCTCGTGATGCAGATGCAGTCCCCGGCGAGAGCCGTGATTTTTTCCTCGGAGCCCTCGCGCACGAGGGAGATGCAGTAGCGGACGTTCTGCTCCGTCAGCCCCTCGCCACGGTTGAGCAGACCGAGCAGGCTCTCAATCGCCCGCACAGCCAGCGCGACGTTCTCCGGCTCGCCCGTCACCTTCAGCTCCGCGTCGCGCGCCACAATCGACACGCCGAACTCGGAGCTCAGCAGACGCACGTTCTCGTCGAGGCTCCCGAAGAGCGCGGCGGCCTGCTCCATCCGTTCCATATCTATCCTTTGCTCAAACATTCCATCGCTCCCAAATGCGTTCTGACAATCTATCCAAAAAGCCCCAGATCCCCCACACGGTTTTTTAGGCAGAGAAGAAAGGAAGCAAATATTGTATAGTGTTCACAGAAAATTCATCAAATATTATTCAATTTGATTATCCTGATTATAGCACATTTTTTGCGGTTCGTCATCTGCTTTCCCCCTAAAAATATGATGAATTCCGCGCCGTCAATTTGGTGAATTTACAAGGATCTCCGCCTCGCGCGCGATATCCTCCTCGCACTTTGCCGTGAGCGTGTAGCGGAGCACGCCGCCGGATTCCTCGATCTTCTCTTCCGAGGAGAGGATCCTGAGGCTCTTGAGCGCCGCCTGCTGGCGCTCCACCTCCCGCCGCGCGGCCTCGAGCGCCTCCTCCGGCGTGAGAATCCGCTCGCGGGAGGCTGTCTCCGCCCAGACCTCCTCGAAAAGGGAGACGGGAAGCTCCACCCCGTTGACGCGCAGGGCGGTGAGGGTTCGGCTGCAGCTCCAGCCCTCCCCGGGCGCTTCCGCGAGCGTGAGCGGCAGCCGCAGGCCGAACAGCCGGAGGCTTCTTCGCGAAACGGTATTGCCCGTCTCCTCCGAGAGCGTTTCCGTCATCGGAATCGAGGCGGTAAACGTGCGGGTGGTCGACGCGATGACGCGTCCTGCCGCGTGGCGCAGCGAGACGTTGCCGAAGGTATCCTCCACAACGCCGCTGATGAGCAGCTGCCCCGCCGTGACGGCGTCGCCCTCCGCCGCGAGCGCCGTGCCGTCGTACGTCTCAAAGAGGAGAATCTGGCCGGAAACGTCGGCCTTCACGTTCGACGGCTTCTGAAAGGCGCTCATGTCGGGCTTCTGCACGCCCTCGGCGAGCTCGATGTAGGCCGAGCTGCCCTGCGTGTTGACGGTCATCCACGAGACGTTCGGGAAGCGGAGCATCAGCTCCTGCTCGGCGCGGATCGGATCGACCTGACTTTTCCACGCGCCCGGGACAAGGCCGATTTCCTCGCACGCGGCGCGCAGCTCCTCCTCGGGAATGGTCTGCAGGCCGCTCACCTGGACGCACCAGATCTGCTGGGAGAGGACAAAGAGCAACAGGGCGCCGAGCGCCGCCCCCGTGGGAAGCCCCTTCCGGCGGCGCAGCCACATGGTGGAAAAGGGCAGGCCGCGCTTCTCAAGGATGCGCAGGCCGCACTGCGACGCCCTCGCGCACGCGGGAAGCTGCTTGTAGTACCCGGCGCGGATCCACGCCCCCGGCGTCTCGCCGGACTCCATGCCCCAGAGGGCGATGCCCTCGCGGGCGCAGCGGTTGAAAAATCGCTCCGGCGAACCCGTCACGCGAAAGCGGACGGAGCCCCAGAACCATCTGGCGAGCTGCACAAGCATCGCGCTCTCCCCCTTACGTCAGGAAATCCATGCCGAGCAGAAAGCCCTCCACGACGAGGGAATCCGCCGTCATGCACCGGATTTTCAGGTTTCTTCCGCGGAACCGCACGGCGAGCTTCCCGGCCCGCACACGGACGACGTCGTCCCCGTACTCGAGGATGCCCTGCGAGCCCTCGACGACGGCCTGCCGGTTCCCCAAAAGCTCAATATGACAGCCGCCCACCGCGTGGTGCAGGAGCGTCAGGCCGCCTCTGTGCTGTGTGTTCTGTTCCTCCAAACCGCGTCACGCCTCCTTCGCGTCCCGCCCTCCGGCGGGGTGCTTCTCCATCGTATGCGCGGGGAAAGAGATGTATGTATGAGGTTCTCTCCGCATACAATCCGCGTAGGAGGAGGGATGACAATGGATCGGAAAAAGGATCTGCTGCGCTCCGCCGCGCTGCTTCTGCTCTCGCTCAGCTGCGGAGCGGCGCTGTCGCTCGCGCCGGAGACGGCGGCGCGGGGCGCGGCGGCGGGACTCGACGTGTGTCTCGGCGTGCTCGTCCCGTCGCTGTTCCCGTTTCTCGTGCTGAGCGTCTTTCTCGTCCGATCGGGAGGGGCCGCGCTGCTCGGGCGCGTGTTCGACCGGCCGTTCCGGCTGCTGTTCCGGCTCCCGGGGTGCTGCGCGCCCGTCGTGCTGATGGGGCTCGCGGGCGGGTACCCGGTCGGGGCGCGGGGCGCGGCGTCGCTCCTGCGCGAGGGCAGCGTCAGTGAAGGCGAGGCGAGGCGGCTGACGGCCTTCTGCGTCAACGCGGGACCGGCCTTCGTCCTGAGCGCCGTAGGGGCGGGAATGCTCCGCAGCGTGCAGGCGGGCGCGGTGCTGCTCGCCTCGGGGCTCGCGGCAAGCCTTCTGCTCGGCCTTCTGCTGCGTGGGCGCGGCGGCGCGCGGCGCACGGAGCGCCGCCGTCCCGTCCGGCCTCCGGAAAAAGCCGGACAGGCGCTGACGGCCTCCGTCTCGGACGCGTGCCGGTCGCTCGTCTCGATGTGCTGCTTTGTGGTGCTGTTCTCCGTCGTGTACGCATACTTCGCGCCGCTGCTCCCGCCGGGGAAAGCGCGGGCCGCGCTCGCCGCCGTCCTCGAGGTGACGAACGGCTGCCGCGAGCTGACCGCCTCCGGCGCGCCGCTCTGGGCGTTTGCCGCCGCGCTCGGCTTCGGCGGCCTGAGCGTGCAGCTGCAGATTCTCTCCCTGCCCGGCGTGCCGCGCGTCTCCTTGCCGCAGTTTCTGCTCGCGCGGCTCGCCCACGCGGCGACAGCGGCGCTGCTCACGGCGCTCTTGACGCCGCTGCTGCCCGTCCCCGCAGAGAGCGCGGAGCCCGTGCTGTCCAACGAAATCGGACAGCCGTCCGCGGCGCTGGCCGGATCGCCCGCCGCCGCCGCGGCGCTGCTGTTCGCGTGCACGGTGTTCCTGCTCTCCGGCCTGTCGCGGTACGACGCGATACGGCGAAAGGCGTAAAAAAAGCTCCCGTCCGGCTGAGACGGGAGCTTCAGGCTGTCGAAAAAGCTGAAAAAGGGCAAACGTGAAGTTTTCGCCAGCCTTTTTCAAAAGGCTGCGGGGTTTGGGGCGCGGTGTGCCGGTGGCACACGAATTAGCGCCGGTCTCCGCTGCCGCTTCGGTCGGTGCCCTATTGTGTGCCACCGGCACACGGCACCCGAGCCGGCAGGCGAGACCGGAGCCCCAAAATAGTTCGCGAAGCCGCCTCTATTTTGCACCCAGCCGCTGAATTTTAATTTTCCGGTTTTTCAAACCGCAAAATTGAAATTCAGACGCCGCCCTACGGACGGCCTTTTTCCGGATGATTTGCACCGGGCCGAAAGCTTCCGATTTTATGCAGCCTGCCCTTTTTCGAAAAGCTCCCGTCCGGCTGAGACGGGAGCTTGTCTCTTACAGATATTTCTGAATGGCCTTCTGGAATTCCTCGATGGCCGCGGTGTCGCCGTGCTCGACGGCGTGCGCGATGCAGTGCGAAATGTGCTCGTTGATGATCTCCTTGCCGAGGCCGTTCAGCGCCGACTGGGCGGCGGAGAGCTGCATCAGGACGGCGGAGCAGTCCTCGTCCGCCTCGAGCATCCGCTTAACGTACTGCAGATGGCCAATCACGCGCGACAGGCGGTTCAGCTGCCTTTTCTTTTCCTTCGGATCATGCACATGGCTGTGCGCGTGATGGTGCTCCTGTTCCATGGGTGTCTCTCCTCCTTTCGGCCCTCCGGGCGTATCGATTTCTTTATAAAATACCACAAATCGCCGCTTTTGAAAACCTCCCCCGGGGGTTTCGCGCGATTTCCCCGGCTCCGAGCCGGAAAAACCGATCCCCCTCCCCGGCTTCCGCGCGGAACGGCGGCGCGGTATAATAGCGCGGTGAACAGGGAGGGGTTACGGTGACAAGTCAAATCACATCGCGCGCGGACGGCGGGCTTCGCGCATACCGCAAAAGCGTACGCCGCAGGCGCGGCGTCCTCGCGGCGCTGCTCGCCGCCGTGCTTGTGCTCTTCGCCGCGTCCGTCGCGGCGGGGACGTCCTCGCTCTCCGTGCGGGAGGCGCTGCTTGCCGTGTTCGGCGGCGGGAGCGAGCAGGCCCGTCTCGTGGTGTGGAGCATCCGGATGCCGCGCGCCGCGGCCGCGGCCGTCGCGGGAGCCGGGCTGGCGGCGGCGGGCTGCTTCATGCAGAGCTGCCTGAAAAACCCGCTGGCCTCCCCGTCGACGCTCGGTGTCTCGTCCGCGGCGGCGCTCGGGGCAAACCTCGCGATCATCGGCCTCGGCGCGGGCGCCGTCACCGGGGCGTCGGGAGCTGTCGCCATTCAAAGCCCGTATCTCGTCGCCGTGTGCGCGTTCGCGTGCTCGCTCGGCGCGGTGGGGCTGATCCTCGCCATCTCGCGGCTGCGCGGCTTCTCCCCCGCCTCCATCGTGCTGACCGGCACGGCGCTGAGCGCGCTGTGCTCCGCCGGGACGACGCTCCTGCAGTATTTCGGCGACGAGACGCAGATCGCCTCCGCCGTGTTCTGGACGTTCGGCGATCTCGGCCGCGTCTCGTGGAGCGAGAATGCGATTCTCGCCGCCGTGACGGCGGGCTGCCTGCTCATCTTTCTTCTGATGCGGTGGAGCTGCAACGCGCTGTGGAGCGGCGAGGAAACGGCGCGCGGCCTCGGCGTCGACGCGTCCCGCGTGCGCCTGCTCGGGCTGGTGACGGCCTCGCTGCTGACCGCCGTCTGCGTCTCCTTCATGGGGATGATCGGCTTTCTCGGCCTCGTCGGCCCGCAGCTCGCGCGGCGCATCATCGGCGGCGATCACCGCTTCCTGATCCCCTCCTCCGCGCTCTCCGGCGCGGCGCTGCTGCTCCTCTCGGACGTCTGCGCGCGGACGGTGGTTCCGCCCGTCGTACTGCCGGTGGGAGCCATCACGTCGCTGCTCGGCGCGCCGGCGTTCTTTATTCTGCTGCTGAAGGGGACGAGACCGCATGAAGCTTGAAGTAAAGGATCTGTGTTTTTCCTACGGGAAGCGCGAGGTCGTGCGGAACATCACGTTCACGGCGAACGCCGGGGAGGTGACGGCGATTCTCGGCGTCAACGGCGTGGGAAAATCGACGCTTCTCAAGTGCGTCAGTCGCATCCACCGCCCCCGCTCGGGGGAAATCCTGCTCGACGGGGAAAACGCCGTCTCCCTGAGCCGCAGAGAGCTTGCGCGCCGCGTCGCCTATGTGGCGCAGAGCTGCGAGTTCGCCGACTCGACCGTCTTTGACGCCGTCCTGCTCGGGCGGCTGCCGTTCGTCCGCTGGGACGTGACGGACCGCGATCTTGCCGCCGCGCGGGAGGCGCTCGACACGATGGGGCTTTCCTCCTTCGCCATGCGAAGCGTGCGGCAGCTCTCCGGCGGCGAGCGGCAGCGGGTCGCGCTCGCCCGTGCGCTGGCGCAGCAATCGCCCGTCCTGCTGCTGGACGAGCCGACGAGCAGCCTCGATCTGAACCGCCAGCTCGAGGCGCTCTCCACCATCCGGGAGATCGTCCGGCAAAAGCGGCTGACCGCGATTGTCACCATCCACGACCTGAACCTAGCGCTGCGCTTTGCCGA
>CALWIH010000008.1 GCA_944380675.1 uncultured Clostridia bacterium
AGCGAACGACGAGGCTCGAACTCGCTACCTCCACCTTGGCAAGGTGGCGCTCTACCAGATGAGCTACGTTCGCATAATGGTGCCTCCGGGCGGAATCGAACCACCGACACGGGGATTTTCAGTCCCCTGCTCTACCAACTGAGCTACAGAGGCAAAAGTGGCGACCCGGAACGGGCTCGAACCGTCGACCTCTAGCGTGACAGGCTAGCGTTCTAACCAACTGAACTACCGGGCCACTTCTTGGTGGGAGCAATAGGACTCGAACCTATGACCCCCTGCTTGTAAGGCAGGTGCTCTAACCAGCTGAGCTATGCTCCCGTTGTCGCCGCCGTTTCTCTCAGCGACGTGTAATATCATACTATAAAATTGTTCGGTTGTCAACAGGTAAATGAAGATTTTTTTATTTTCTTCCGATTTTTTTTTGCAAGCTCTTCCAGCTCGGCCTTCGTGAACGTGTACACTCTCCCGCAATACTGGCAGCGCGCCTCCGCGAGGCCCGTCTTTTCGTCGGCGAGAGTGAGCAGGTCCTCCTTCGGGAGCGTGAGAAACGCCCGCTGGACGCGCTCCCTGCTGCACGGGCAGGCATAGTGGACGGGCAGTTCGTCGAGAATCTCCATCTCAAAGCCGGAGAGAGCCGCGCGGCACATCTCCTCGATGGTCATCCCGCGGGCAAGCATCGTCGTCACGGGAGGGAGCTTTCGCGCGTTCTCCTCGAGACGGGCGACGGCCTCCTCCGACGCGCCGGGCAGCACCTGGACGAGCAGTCCCCCCGCAAGCAGGCGGCGGGCGTCCGTTTTATCCACCAGCACGCCGAGAGCGCAGACCGTGGGAATCTGCTCGCTGACGGCGTAGTAGTACGACAAATCCTCCGCGATTTCCCCGGAGCGCAGCTCCACCTGGCCCGTGTACGGCTGGCCCTCGCCGAAGTCGCGGATGACGCCGAGCAGGCCGTTCCTGCCCACGGCTCCGCCGACGTCGAGCTTGCCGTCGGCGCGCAGCGGGAGCGAAATCTCGGGATGCTCCACTGTCCCGCGGCAGTTGCCTCTCGCGTCAGCGATGGCCGTCACCGTGCCGAGCGGGCCTCCCCCGTTCACCTTGAGCGTCACGGAGGCCCCGTCCTTTTTGAGCATCGAGCCCATCAGGGCGGCTCCTGCGAGCAGACGGCCGAGCGCGGCGGTCGCCACGGGACTCGTCCCGTGGATCTGCTGCGCGGCGGCGGCGAGATAGGTAGCGTCGACGGCGGCGGCCATGACGCCTCCGTCGGATGAAATACAGCGAATGATGCGATCCATGTTTCCGATTTCTCCTGCCTGTTATAGCTTTTTCGCGGCGACGGTGACGCGCTCCGCCGTCTCGCCGGGGGCGTCGAACGTGCCGCTTGCAAAGACGAGGCGTGGCTCAAGCCCCGCCTCCCTGAGCCAGCAGAGCACCTGCTCCGTCGGGTATGCCCGCTCATGGAAGCGCTCGCTGCTCCTCTCGTACAGTGTTCCCTTTTTCTCGAAAAAGTCAAGCGAAATCTCGACGCGGTCCGTCTTTTCCTCATATTGGTTCTGCCAGACGCAGAAGACCTCGTCGACGTCGTAGACGTAGCAGTTGTCCCCGAGGACGCAGCGGTGCTTGTAGGGCGTATTCATGTCGAAGACGAAATAGCCGCCCGGCTCGAGAAAGAGCGAGACGCGCCCGAACGTTTTGCGCACCTCCTCCTCGTTCGCGAGGTGGTTGATGCTGTCGAGCGAGCAGAAGACTGTGTTGACGGTCCCGAACAGGTCGAGGGACTGCATCTTCTGCCGAAGGAACAGGATGCGAAAATCCTCCTCCATCGCCTTCTCCTGCGCGGCGGAGAGCATCTCCCGCGAGGCGTCGGCGCCGTAGACGTCAAAGCCGCGGCGGGCAAGCTCAAGCGTCAGGCTGCCCGTCCCGCACGCGAGGTCAAGAGTAAGGCCGGCTTCATGGCCTTCCCTTTCGAGAAGCGCGCATAGATAGTCGGCCATTTTCCTGTAATCCACATTTTGCGTCAGCGCGTCGTAATAGCGCGCGAAAACGTTGTAGCTCATTGCTGTCCGTCCTTGCTGTCAAGGCGCGAGAACACGAGCTCGTAGCCGTCGCAGCCGTAATTCAGGGAACGGTTCACGCGGCTGATGGTGGCGGTGGAAGCGCCCGTCTTCGCCACGATGTCACTGTACACCTTTTTCGTGCTCAGCATATGGGCGACGAGAAGCCGCTGGGACATTGCCTTGATTTCCGGCACGGTGCAGAGATCCTCAAAAAAGTTGTAGCACTCCTCCACCGTTTGCAGCGAGAGTACCGCCTGAAACAGGAAATCCACGCTCTCGTCTTTGATCTTTGAGTTCAAAATGATCCTCCTCTCTGTTCACCACGACACAATTTTAGCACACAAAAGTACAAAAGTAAAGACGAAATCCGCCCAAATTCATCGTTGTGCACAGGCGTTGTCGATCAGCTGCCGAAGCGCGTCGACGCCTTCCCCGTTCATCGCGGAGAACGGAATCAGAGGAACATCCGGGATTTCCCTAAAATATTCGCCCAACAGCTGAAGCTGGGCGGCGCGCTGCGTCTTGTTGAGCTTGTCGCTCTTGGTCGCGGCGAGCGCGAAGGGCAGCTCTTTGTCGAGCAGGAACTGAATCATCTCGAGGTCGTCGCGCGACGGGGCGTGCCGCATATCGATCAGCTGGATGACGCACGCAATCGGGCGTCCGGCGGCGAGATAGCCCTCCACCAGCGACGCCCAGCGCAGCTTCTCGCTGTCTGATACCTTCGCGTATCCGTATCCCGGCAGATCGACAAAGCGGCAGCCGGGCATTGTGTAGAAATTGATGGTAGCCGTTTTCCCCGGCGTGGAGCTGACGCGCGCGAGCGCCTTGCGGTTAAGGAGCTTGTTGATGAGCGAGCTCTTGCCGACGTTCGATTTTCCCGAGAAGACAATCTCAGGCGCGGAAGGGGCTGGAAGCTGGTCCGCCCGCCCCGCCGACATCTCAAAGGACGCGTTCTGATACTGCATGGCCGTCCTCCCCGCTCAGCATACGCCGGAAGCGCCGGAGCCCTTCGCGGACTCCCGGCCCGCCGCGTCCTTCGCGTCCTGCGTTTTCGCCGTCTTGCCGGAGCGTCCCGGCGGAGTGACAAGCGCCGCCTTGAGCACCTGCTCAATCCGCTCCACAGGCACAAACTCCACGTTCTCCTTGACGACGCTCTCGACCTCATACAGGTCCGGCACGTTGTCCTTCGGAATCAGAACCGTCTTGATGCCGCTGCGGTAGGCCGCCATCGTCTTCTCCTTGAGGCCGCCGATCGGCAGGACGCGCCCGAGAAGCGTAATTTCGCCCGTCATCGCGACGTCGCGGCGGATCGGAATCTCACACAGCGCGGAGGTGATGGCCGTCGCCATGGCCGTTCCGGCGGAGGGACCGTCCTTCGGGACGGCGCCCTCCGGCGCGTGGATGTGGATGTCGTATTTCTTGTAGAAGTCCGGGGCGATGCCGAGCGTCTCCGCGCGGGCGCGGATGCAGCTGATGGCTGTCTGCGCGGACTCCTTCATCACGTCGCCGAGCGAGCCGGTGAGCTCAATCTTGCCCGTCCCCTGCAGGACGGCGGCCTCGATTGGGAGCAGCTCGCCGCCTACGCTCGTCCAGGCCAGGCCGTTGACAAGGCCGATCTCGTCCTTGTCGCGCAGCTTATCCTTCTTGAAGCGCGCCGGGCCGAGAAGCTCCTCGAGCATCCGCGGCGTCACGGAGATCTTGACCTCGGGGTCCTCCACGACGCGCTTGGCGCACTTGCGGCAGACGGAGGCGATCTGGCGCTCGAGCGTGCGGACGCCGGCCTCCTTCGTGTAGCCCTCAATCAGCGCGTGGAGCGCCGCGGGCGTGATTTTGAGGTTCTTCGCGGGAATGCCGTTTTTCCTGAGCTGCTTCGGAATCAGGTGGCGCACGGCGATCTGGTACTTCTCCTCGTGCGTGTAGCTGCCGAGCGTAATGACGTCCATACGGTCGAGGAGAGGCTCCGGGATGGCGCTGTAATCGTTCGCCGTCGTCAGGAACAACACCTCGCTCAGGTCGAACGGCATATCGATATAGTGGTCGTAGAACGCGTGATTCTGCTCGGAGTCGAGCACCTCGAGCAGCGCCGAGGAGGGGTCGCCGCGGTAGCTGCTGCCGAGCTTGTCGATCTCGTCGAGCAGGAGCAGCGGGTTCTTGACCTTGGCCTGCCGCAGCGCCGCGATGATGCGCCCCGGCATGGAGCCGATGTACGTCCTTCTGTGGCCCATGATGTCGGACTCGTCGCGCACGCCGCCGAGGGAGACGCGCACATACTTTCTCCCGATGGCGTGGGCAATCGACCGGGCGACGGACGTCTTGCCGACGCCGGGCGGGCCGACGAGGCAGATGATCTGCCCGTTGTTCTCCGGCGCGAGCTTCTTGACGGCCAGCGCCTCGAGAATGCGCTCCTTGACCTTCTTGAGGCCGTAGTGGTCGGCGTCGAGAATCTTCTCGGCGCGCTGCAGGTCGATGTTCTCCTTCGTGCGCTCGTTCCACGGCAGGTCGAGGCACGTCTCGAGATACGTCAGGATGACGCTGCCCTCGTGCGAGCCGACAGGCATCTTCGCGAGGCGGTCGCACTCCTTGAGCAGCTTTTCGCTCTGCTCCTTCGGCAGATTGAGCTTCGCGATACGCTCTCTGAGCTCGTCGGCCTCCTCCTGCGGGTTGTCGTCGTCGCCCAGCTCGTAGGCGATGGTCTTCATCTGCTCGCGCAGATAATACTCCCGCTGGTTCTCGTCGACCTGCTCCCGCGTCTTCTCCTGAATCTCGTTTTCGATGGAGATGATGCGGATCTCCTCCTCAAGGAGCGAGATGAGCTTGCGCAGCCGCCTGACGGGGTGCACCTCGTCGAGGACGACCTGCTTGCGGTCAAAGTCGAGCATGATGTTCGATGCGATGTAGTCGGCGAGCTTGCCGGGATCCTTCTGCTGCATCACGCCAAACAGGATGTCGGGGGCAATTTTCGCGTAGTTTCTCGCGTAGTCCTCAAAAAGGGCGCGCGTGCGCCGGATCAGCGCCTTCGTCGTCGTCGTGACCTTGCAGGCGGGAATCTCCGGCTGGCTGACCTCCGCCAGAAGGAACGGCGTCTCCTTGACGACGGACTCGATCTGCGCGCGGTAGAGCCCTTCCGCGAACAGCCGGACGCCCTCCTCGGAGTGGCGCAGCACCTGCTTGATCTTCGCGACGACGCCC
Organism: uncultured Clostridia bacterium; assembly: GCA_944380675.1. Classification (GTDB taxonomy): domain Bacteria; phylum Bacillota; class Clostridia; order Oscillospirales; family Acutalibacteraceae; genus Caccousia. The sequence goes on from CALWIH010000008.1 coordinate 5,244, forward strand.
ATCCGGTAAAGCTGATCCTTCGCCGGTTCCCCGTCCTCCAGATCGGTCTGCGACACGAGAAGGACGAGCTGCTCCTTCTCCATCGCGGCCGCCAGCGCCAGGACGGACTTCTTCCGGCCGACGTCGAACTGAATCATCATATCGGGGAAAATCACCAGACCCCGCAGCGCAATCACGGGGATGGTGAGAGTGGGTTGATTGCTCATGTGGAAATTCCTCCCGTTGAGAAAATTGGCTGCCGCGGGCCACGGACTCCCGTTCCCTCACAGCAGCCAATGCCGCGCGTCACGCAGTGTCTCTGCGTCCGCGCTTCTTCTGTTGCAGACTGATCTTAATCTTGACGGGCTTTCTCTCGCTGTCGAAGACGAACTCGGGATCCTCGTCCTTCTCGACCGTGTCCTCCGTGATGACCACCTTCTCGATGGTGTAGTCCGTCGGGACGCGGAACATCAGCGGCGTGAGCAGCTCCTCCATGATGGAGCGCAGGCCGCGCGCGCCCGTCTTTCTGGCGATGGCCTTTCTGGCAATCGCGTGGAGCGCGCCGTCGGTGAACTCGAGCTGCACCTTGTCAAGCTCAAAGAGCCGGACGTACTGGCTGACGAGCGAGTTCTTCGGCTCCTGCAGGATGCGCACGAGCATATCCTCGCTCAGTCCCTCAAGCGACGCGATGACCGGCAGACGCCCGACAAGCTCGGGAATCAGGCCGAATTTCACGAGGTCGTGCGGCACGACATTCTTCATCCAGTCGAGCGTGTCGAGCTCCTCCTTGCTGTGCACCTCGCCGCCGAAGCCGAGCGAGGAGGACGCCGTGCGCCGCTCCACGACCTTGTTCAGGCCGTCGAACGCGCCGCCGCAGATAAAGAGGATGTTCGACGTGTCGATCTGCAGGAATTCCTGCTGCGGGTGCTTTCTGCCGCCCTGGGGCGGGACGTTCGAGACCGTGCCCTCGAGGATCTTGAGCAGCGCCTGCTGCACGCCCTCGCCGCTGACGTCGCGCGTGATGGACGGGTTCTCGGACTTTCTCGCGATCTTGTCGATCTCGTCGATATAGATGATGCCGCGCTCGGCAAGCTCGATGTTGAAATCCGCCGCCTGAATCAGGCGCAGCAGGATGTTCTCCACGTCCTCGCCGACGTAGCCGGCCTCCGTGAGCGTCGTCGCGTCGGCGATGGCGAACGGCACGTCGAGGATTTTCGCCAGCGTCTGGGCGAGCATCGTCTTGCCGACGCCGGTCGGGCCGAGCAGGAGGACGTTGCTCTTCGAGAGCTCGACGTCGTCCGACTTGCCGAAGTAGATTCTCTTGTAATGGTTATACACCGCGACCGAGAGAGCGATTTTGGCGCGCTCCTGACCAATCACATATTCGTCGAGCTGCTCCTTGATCTCCTGCGGCTTCGGCAGAATTTTGACCTGCCCGTCGCGGTCGCGCGCGCCTCTGCGTCCCGGGAGGTTGTTCTCGTCCTCGAGAACCGACACGCAGAGATCGACGCATTCGTCGCAGATATAGACGCCGGGCCCTGCTATCAGGCGGCGCACCTCGTTCTGCGTCTTGCCGCAGAACGAGCAGCAGACTCCGCGATCTCTGATCTCATCGTTGCTTGACATGCAATCATCACCAACCTATTTCATTCGCGCCAACCGTTCCGGGAAACTCAGCGCTTGTCAATAATTCTGTCAATCAGGCCGTACTCGAGCGCTTCCTGCGCGCTCATGAAGTTGTCGCGCTCCGTGTCCTGCATGATCGTCTCAAGCGACTGCCCGGTGCGCTCGGCCAGAATCTCGTTCAAAAGCTTCTTCTTCTTCGTGATGTAGTTGGCGTGGATCATGATGTCCGTCGCCTGCCCCTTCGCGCCGCCGCTCGGCTGGTGGATCATGATGTCGCTGTTGGGCAGCGCAAGACGCTTGCCCTTCGCGCCCGCAGCCAGCAGGAACGCGCCCATGCTCGCCGCCATGCCCATGCAGATCGTCGACACATCGCACTTGATGTACTGCATCGTGTCGTAGATCGCCATGCCGGCCGTCACGGAGCCGCCGGGGCTGTTGATGTAGAGGCTGATGTCCTTCGTCGGATCCTGCCCCTCGAGGTACAGAAGCTGCGCCACAATGAGGCTGGACGTCGTGTCGTTGACCTCGTCGGTCAGCATGACGATTCTGTCGTTCAAAAGGCGCGAGAAAATGTCATAGGAACGCTCGCCGCGGTTGGTCTGTTCAATGACATAGGGTACCAAACTGCTCATAGTCTTTCTGCCTTTCCGCACCGTCAAGGCGCTGTGTTTTCTGTGAAACCTGCGCGCGGGCCGTTCTCTCCCGCGGGAGAGAACGGCCCGGCGCAGTCATGCCTTCCAAATTGAAAGCCGCATCTTCATCATTGGCCGGCAGAATCAAATTTATACGGAAACGTCCGAACTTATTCGGCCGCCTCGGTGATGACGGCGTTGTCGCGCACGATCGCCATGGCCTTCTCGACCGCGACGTCCTTCGCGAGATCCTCCTTCGGGATAAACGCCTTGACCTTGTCGGCCTCCATCTCGTAGCTCTTCGCGATCTTCTCGTACTCGGCGTCGAGCTCCTCGTCGGTCGGCTGGATGTTCTCAAGCGCCGCAATCTTCTCGAGGGCAAGGCGAACCTTGACCTGGCGCTCGGCCTGCGCGCGGAAGGAGCCGCGGAGCGCCTCGTTGTCCATGCCCGTGTACTTCATGTAGGTGTCGAGGTTCAGGCCCTGGGACTGGAGACGGTAAGCGAAGTCGCGCACGTCGTCGTTGATGCGGTTCTCAAACATCGCCTGCGGAATCTCGGCCTGCACCAGCTCGGTGAGCTTGTCGATGATGGCGTTCTCGACCTCGTTCTTCGAGCGCTCCTCGGCGGACTTCGTCAGCTTCTCGCGGAGATCGGCGCGGTAGGCGTCGACCGTGTCGAAGTCGCTGACGTCCTTCACGAAGTCGTCGTCGACCTCGGGCAGCTCTCTGACCTTGATCTCGTGCAGCTTAATCTTGAAGACGGCGTCCTTGCCGGCCAGCTCGGCGGCATGGTACTCCTCCGGGAACTTGACGTTGATCTCAAACTCCTCGCCGGTCTTGTGGCCCGCGACCTGCTCCTCGAAGCCGGGGATGAAGGTGTTGGAGCCGAGGCTCAGCGTGGCGTTCTCCGCCTTGCCGCCCTCAAACGCGACGCCATCGACAAAGCCCTCGTAATCAATCACGGTGATGTCGCCGGTCTGGGCCTCGCGGTCCTCAACCGTGACCATTCTGGAGTTGCGGTCCTGCACCTTGCGGACCTCGGCGTCGACGTCCTCGTCCGTCACCTTGACGGGCTTCTTCTCGATGGCCACGCCTCTGTAGTTCTCGATGGAAACCTCCGGCTTCGTGGTGATCGTCACCTTGAAGCACAGGCCGTCCTTGCCGGCGGCGACGAGCTCGAAGTCGACCTTATCCTCGACATACTCGACGCCGGCCTCCTTCACGGCCTCCTCGAGAGCGGCGGGATACAGGGCGTTGATGGCGTCCTCATAGAAGACCTGGCTGCCGTACACCTTCTCGACGAAGGAGCGGGGCGCCTTTCCCTTGCGGAAGCCGGGAATCGTGATCTTTTTATTTTCCTTGCGGTAAACCTGCTCAACAGCCTTCTCAAAAACGTCGCCGGGCAGCTCAATTTCCAACTGGTAACGATTGGTATCTACCTTATTGCTTGACTTCAGACTCATTTTTGTTTCCTCCTGCGAAATAGCAAATTATCCTGATAATTATAGCATACCATACCGAAATATTCCATAGCGGGATTCAAATATTTAAAATTTATTCAAGGTGTGCGTCAGCGCACCAAAACGGGGGCAAATTTCACCGAATCGCACGAAATCAGGTGCATCCGGATGCCGTGATATTCGCCAATCACGGCGCGGCGGGCGGCCTGCGTCCCGTGAATGTGGCCGAAATAGCAGTCCGTGACGCCTCTCTCCTCCAGAACGGAGAGGATTTCCTCGCAGCGCTGCCCGTCATAAAGAGGCGGGTAGTGGAGAAAAACAACGGGCCTCAGGCCGAGAGCCTCCGCCTCGTTGAGCGAGGCGGTCAGCCGCCCCACCTCGCGGTTCACGATCTTCACGTCCTCCGGCGTCGCGGCGTTGTAGAGCCAGCCGCGCGTCCCGCACACGGCGATATCGTCCACGGGGACGGCGTTGTTGTGCACAAGCGAAAGCGAGGAAAAGCCGCGCTCGAGAAAAAAGGTTTCGATCTTTTTCCGCGTGCTCCACCAGTAGTCGTGGTTCCCCTTGAGGAGAAGCTTTTTCCCCGGCAGGGCGTGCAGAAACGCGAAGTCGCGCTCCCCGTCCTCGAGCTTCATCGCCCAGGAGACGTCCCCCGCAATCACGACGGTATCCTCCGGGGAGACGATCGCCCGCCAGTTCTTTTCGAGGCGGCTGACGTAGTCGTTCCAGCCGGGGAACACGTCCATCGGCTTTTTCCCGTCCAGAGAGAGGTGCAGGTCCGCTATCACAAACACCGACATCGGCTCACTCCAGAAGGGAGAGCACCGTCCCGGCCATCTGCTCCTTCGGGCAGCTCTGCGTGAAGCGCACGGCCTTGTCGCGGAGCGCCAGAATGGGCTGCGGGACGGGCGCGCCGGTCAGGGCGGAGAGCTCCTCCACGCGGGAGAACTCGTCGGACGACGAGACCTCCCCGGCGACCGCCTCGAGCACGCTCGCGGCGAACTTGTACGGGCTGGCCGTCGAGACGACGACGGTCGGGGTCGCGCTGTCGCCCGTCCCGGCGGCGTACTGCCCGTAGACGTTGACGGCGACGGCGGTGTGCGTGTCGCACAGGTAATTTTCGGTGCGGTACATCTCGTGGATGGTCTGCTTCGTCTCCTTGTCGCCGCACCAGCCGGCCCAGAACAGCTCGCGGAGCTTCGCGAGCGTCTGCGGGTCGACCTCATAGCGGCCCGTTTCCCCAAGGCTGCGCATCCACCCGGCCACGCGGGCGCTGTCGCCGTCCGTCAGGTGGTAGAGCAGGCGCTCGAGGTTGCTCGAGACGAGAATGTCCATCGACGGGGAAATCGTCGCGTGGAACGGACGGTTGCGGTCGTAAACGCCCGTTCTCAGGAAATCGGTGAGCACGTTGTTCTCGTTGGACGCGCAGACCAGCCGGTTGACGGGCAGCCCCATCTCGCGGGCGTAATACGCGGCGAGGATGTTGCCGAAATTGCCCGTCGGGACGACGACGTTGATCTTCTCGCCGGGATAGTCTATCTCCCCCGTGCGGATGAGATCGCAGTAGGCGGAGAAGTAGTACACAATCTGCGGGAGCAGGCGTCCCCAGTTGATGGAGTTCGCGCTCGAGAACATCATCCCGCGCGCGGCGAGCCGCTCCTTGACGGCGGGGTCGGTGAAGATGCGCTTCACGCCCGTCTGCGCGTCGTCAAAGTTGCCCTCGATGGCGCAGACGGCGACGTTGCCGCCCTCCTGCACCTGCATCTGGCGCTTCTGCATCGCGCTGACGCCGTTCTCGGGATAGAAGACGAGAATTTTCGTGCCGTCGACGTCGCGGAAGCCCTCCAGCGCCGCCTTGCCGGTGTCGCCCGAGGTCGCGACGAGGATGACCGCCGTCTTGTCGATGCCGGTCTTCTTCAGCGAGCGGGTGAGCAGGTGCGGCAGCATCTGCAGCGCCATATCCTTGAACGCGCAGGTCGGGCCGTGCCAGAGCTCGAGAACGTACATATTGAGCGAGCCCTTCTGCTCAAGCGAGAGCGGGGCGGGCGAGCCGCCGGAGAACTTCTCCGGCGCGTACGCGGCGTTCGCGCACTCGAGCAGCTCCTCCCGTGAAAATTCGGGCAGGAAGTCCGCCATGATTCTGGCGGCGCGCTCCGTGTAGGGGCACAGGGACAGCTCCATGAGATCCTCATGCGTATAGCGGGGCAGCGACTCCGGCACAAACAGGCCGCCGTCGGCGCTGATGCCCTGCGCAATCGCCTGCGCTGCCGAGACGCGCTCGGCGGCGTTCCGCGTGCAACAATACTTCAAAAGGAACAACCTCCTTTATTTTACAGTCGGAAATTCCTTCCGCTGCGTTGTCCTTCCCTATTTTATCCGATTCTTCTCTCCGTGTCAAAGAGAATGAAAAAAATTATAGGCGTTTTCAAAGAAAATCCGGCGCACGACGTCCTCCGGACAGCCGTGCCGCAGGAAATCCTCGCAGAGCGCCTCCATATCGCCGACGCCGCGCAGATCCTCCGGCAGGTCGGTGCCGTCGAAGTCGCTGCCCATCGCGAGCACGTTTTCGCCGCCGAGCGCGAGGAAATGCTCCGCGTGACGCCAGACGTCCCCGCGGCGCGCCTTCCCCTTTGAGAGGAACGGCGGCGCGAAATTGAGGCCGACAAGCCCGCCGCGGTCGCGGATGAGGCAGAACTGCTCGTCCGTGAGGTTCCTCGGGTGCGGGCAGAGCGCCCGCGCGTCGGAATGGCTCGCGGCGAGCGGACCGCTCGTCTCCTCCGCGACGGCGTAAAACAGCCGCTCGCTCGCGTGCGAGAGGTCGATGATGACGCCGAGGCGCTCCATCTCGCGGACGGCCTCCCGGCCGAACGGCGTCAGCGGGCCGGGCGCGCGCACGCCGCCGCCGAGCTCGTTTTCCCCGTTCCAGGTGAGCGTCATCATCCGCACGCCGCGGCGCACCATGCCGGAAAGCCGCTCGAGGCTGCCCGCGGCGGCCGCGCCGCTCTCCACGGTGAGCACCGCGCCGCACTCGCCGGGGCGCAGGGCGTCGAGGTCGGCGGAGGAGCGAATCAGGCGCAGCGCGGGGCAGCGCGCGGCCTCCCGCTCAAGCAGATCGGCTGCTCCCTCGAACAGGGAGACGGCCTCGTCTCCCCGCACCTCGTCGGGAATCCAGACGGCGAAGCACTGCACCCAGCGCTCGAAGCCGAGGCCGCGGCGGATGTCGAGGTGCAGGTCGTTCCGGATCAGGCTTTTTCCCGTGCGGAAGCATTCCGTGAGGGTATCGCAGTGCAGGTCAAAGAGTTTCAGCGCCATGTGCCTCCTCCAAACGCGTTTTCAATGTGTGTTATGCGGTAGGAGCCGTCCCTTTCGCGGACGATGCCCACCACGTCGAAGCGGGGCTGCAGCTGCGTTGGCCTGCGAAGGAGATACACCTCGGCGGCGCGGAGCAGAAGCTCCCGCTTTTTCCTCGTGACGGATTCGAGCGGCGAGACCATCGCGGACGCCTTCCGCTCCTTCACCTCGACAAAAACAAGAAAGGAGCCGACCTCCGCGACGACGTCGATCTCCCCTCCGCGAATCTGATAATTCCGCTCCAGAATCCGGTAGCCCTTTCGCTTGAGGTAGGCGGCGGCAATCTCCTCCGCCGTCCTCCCCTTCTTCACATTATCTGCCATCGGACAGCACCTCCGGCGGCAGAAGCTTCTTGAGAAAGCTTCTCCTGTGAATCGGGCACGGGCCGTACTGCCGCAGAAGCTCCACATGGAGCTTCGTCCCGTAGCCCTTGTGCCTGGCGAACTGGTACTGCGGGTAAAGGGCGTCCATCTCCTCCATGTAGCGGTCGCGGCTCACCTTCGCGAGGATGGACGCGGCGGCGATACTCGCGGACCGGGCGTCGCCCTTGACGATCGTCTCCCCGGGGATGGCGAGCGGCGGCATCCGGTTGCCGTCGACGAGCGCGTACGCAGCCGGGACAGCCAGCCCCTCGCACGCGCGCCGCATGGCGAGGAAGGTCGCCTGCAGGATGTTGAGCTCGTCGATCTCGTCCTCGCTCGCGCTCGCGACGCACCACGCCGCGGCCTGACTGCAGATCTCGTCATACAGCTGCTCACGCTTTTTCGCGGAGAGCTTCTTCGAGTCGTCGAGGCCCGGCAGCGAAAAACGCTCCGGCAGAATCACGGCGGCGGCATAAACCGGAGCCGCGAGCGGGCCGCGCCCCGCCTCGTCAATACCGCAGACGGGCGAAAACCCGCGCGCCGCGGCCTGCTGCTCAAAGGAAAGCCGGCTTGCCTCCTCCATCGTTACGTCTCCGCCCTTTCCAGCGTGATTTTTCCGAGCCTTGCGCTGCGGAACTCGTCGAGCACCGCGGCGGCGGCGCGCTCCGTGTTGACGACGCCGCCGGCCATCAGCATCCCGCGGTTTTTGCCGATCTCCTCGAGAAGCTCGTCGCCGCGCTTACCGGCGACGGCTGCCTCGTCGAGGCGGTAGCGCTCGCAGACGGCCCTGGCGTACACGGGCAGCAGCGCCTCGAGCAGCCGGGAGGCAAGGCGCTCCGTGTCGACGACCTCGTCGCGCACCGCGCCGGTGAAGGCCAGGTGCTCGCCGACGACCTTATCCTCGAACTTCGGCCAGAGCACGCCGGGCGTGTCGAGCAGCTCGAAGCCCTTGCCGATGGGGAACCACCGGTTGTCGCGCGTGACGCCGGGGCGGTCCGCGACGGCGGCCTTGCCGCCCTTGCAAAGCCGGTTGATGAGCGAGGACTTCCCGACGTTCGGGATGCCCACCACCATCACGCGGATGGTGCGCCCGACCATGCCCTTTTGCTCCCAGGCGGCGATTCTGTCGCGCAGCACCTCGCGGACGAGCGGGACAAAGCCGTTGAGCCCCCTGCCGGAGCGGCAGTCGACGGCGATGGCCGGAATGCCCTGCTTTTTGTAGACCTGCAGCCAGCGCTTCGTCTGCTCCGGGTCGGCCATGTCGCTCTTGTTGAGCAGGATGACGCGCGGCTTCCCCTGAATGAGCTGATGCAGCACAGGGTTGCGGCTCGAGACGGGGACTCTGGCGTCGACAATCTCGGCCACGGCGTCGACGAGGCGGATGCACTTTTCCATCTGCCGCTTCGTGCGCGTCATGTGGCCGGGGAACCACTGGATCGACACGGCCTCCGTGTCGGGCGCAGCGTTTTCTCTCTTGATCATACTCGGTGTTCAGCCTTTCTAAAACACAATGTCACGATATTTTTCCGAACCGCTCAAACGGAAAGAGGATCCACTCCGCCTTTCCGAGAATAAAGCGCTCGTCCACCATGCCGACGTCGCTGCTGCGGCTGTCGTTGGAGACGGCGCGGTTGTCGCCGAGGACGAAGACGTGCCCCTCCGGCACGGTGAGCGGGAAGGCGTAGTCGGAGGGCTGGGTCGTCGTCCCGTTCTCGAGATAGGCGCTCTCGTCGAGGGGCTGCCCGTCGACGTACACAATCCCCTGCTCGAAGTCGATGTCGACCGTCTGGCCCTGCGTCGCAATTACCCGCTTGATGATGGGCTCGCTGAGCCCCTGCGTGCGCGTGACGACGACGATGTCCCCGGCCTGCGGCTTGTGGAACAGAGTGGAAATCAGCACCCTGTCGTTCGACTGCAGCGCGGGCTGCATCGAGGGCCCGCTCACGTTGACGACGCGGAAAAAGAACGTGAACAGGACGACGAGGATAATGACGGCGGAGGTGAGCGCTTCAATCCACTCGTAGCAGCTCTGCGCCACGGGGCCGAAGCGCTTTTCCCCGCCGGGACGGCCGGAAGGCCCGCTATGCTCCTTCAAGGAAATCCCTCCGTTCCCGGCCGTCACGCGCCGCCGAAGGAGAGGAACACCTTCCCGATGACGTAGCGGGCGTCAATCATGCCGAGCTCGGACGAGCGGCTGTCGGTCGAATAGCCGCGGTTGTCGCCCAGCACGAAGACGCAGCCCTCCGGAACGGTCTGCGGGAACTCCAAATCATACGCGTACGTCTCGACGGAATCGAGGTAGGCGCTCTCGTCGAGCGGGACGCCGTCGACTAGGACGCCGCCGAACGCGTCGAAGTCCACCGTCTGCCCCTCCGTCGCGATGACGCGCTTGATGACGAACTCGTCGAGCGGCGTGTTCGTCGCGTCGATGACCACGACGTCGCCCGCGGCGGGCTGGTAGGCGATGGTCTGCACGATGACGCGCATCCCCTCGCGGTAATTCGGGAGCATCGAGTCCCCCTTGACCTCGTTGACGCGAATCACAAACGTGAACAGAATCATCGCGATGATGATCGCGGAGCCGAGCGCCTCGAGCCACTCGTACGCCGCCTGCACGCCTTTGGAGCGTCCGTTCTCATAATGCTTTCCCATAATTGACCTCCCTGCCGCAGACGCGGATAAAGAAAAAAGGGACATATCCATGTCCCTTTTCCGCATGATTATTTGAGCTGCTCTTTGACCTTCGCGGCCTTGCCGACTCTGTCGCGCAGGAAGTACAGCTTCGCTCTGCGAACGCGGCCCTTGCGCACGACGGAGATGGCCTTCACGTTGGGGGAATGGATGGGGAACACTCTCTCCACGCCGACGCCGTAGGAAACGCGGCGGACGGTAAACGTCTCGGAGATGCCGCTGCCCTTGCGGGCAATCACGGTGCCCTCGAAGACCTGAATTCTCTCGCGCTCACCCTCGCGGATGTTCACGTCGATGCGGACGGTGTCGCCGACGTCGAACTGCGGGAGCTCCGCCTTGACGGAATCCTGAGCAATCATTTTCAATGCGTCCATTTCTTTTCCTCCTAGTTTTCAGACATTCATGCGCGCGGGATTTCGCCGCAGAGGACTGTCCGCTTCAATGTCACGGATAAATCCGGGCATGACCCCCACCGGGTTGTCCGGCGGTCTCGAAATGCTTATATATGATACCACACACGGCGCTTTTTCGCAAGTGTCAATTTGCCGGATTATTCGAATATTTTCCGCTCGGCGTCATACAGGTTGTTCCGCACCGCGCGGCACAGGAACGAGACGCCGCGCTGCTTCTCGAAGGCCTCCGTCAAAAGGAAGGGCGAGATGTTCTTCTCGCTCCCCGCCGGGAGAACCATCGAGAGCAGAAGGCCGCCTTCCCCCGCCGACCAGCGCAGCTCGCCGAGGTACGGCATGAGGTCGAAGTGCGCCATCCCGCTTTTCGTGTGCTTCTCCACGGGGATCTCCGGCTGCTCGAGCAGGGCGGCGAAGGCCGCGGCGAGCTCGTCCGCCGTCTCCCCCTCCGGCTCGAGGCGCAGCTCGTAGGAGGCGAAGGCGATTTTGCCGGGCTTCATGACCGGCTCCGTCACGGCGGTGACGGGCAGCGTCGGCGGCAGCGCGCGGGAAAGGCGCTGCGCTACCTCCTCCATGGAGATCTTGTCCTCCTCGATTTTGATGTCGACCGACTCGCGCTCCCCGGCCATGCCGAGCGGAAGCGGCAGGGCGAACACCATGTGGGCGCGGGGATTGAAGCCCTGCGTGTACCACAGCGGAATCTTCGAGCGGTGCAGGGCACGCGCCATGCAGTGCGTGAGGTCGAGGTGGGAAATGTAGCACGCCGCGCCCGTCTTGCGGAACCAGACTCTAACGGTTTTCATGGCAAATCCCTCCCCCAAAGCAGGCGGCTCCGCACGCGGAGCACGCTTCCCGGCAGTTCGGCGTCGTGACGGCGGCGTACGCCCTCTCGCACTCGCGGCGGAGGAATTCCTTCGTCACGCCGTAATCGAGGTGATCCCAGGGAAGCACCTCGTCGAACGGGCGGCGGCGGTTCGCGTAGAACTCCGGCGACACGCCGCACGCGGCGAACGCCTCGCGCCAGCGGGCGAGCGAAAAGTAATCGTTCCAGCCGTCGAACCGGCAGCCGAGCTCGTGCGCCTTGAGAAGCACCGGCCCGAGCCTGCGGTCGCCGCGCGCGAAGACGGCCTCCATGAAGCTCGTGTCCGCGTCGTGGTAATTGCAGGAGATTTTCCGCGTCGTGACGGAGCTGACGAGATGGCGCTGCTTCTCGCGGAGCGTCTCGATCGTGTCCTGCGGCTCCCACTGGAACGGCGTGAACGCCTTCGGGACAAAGCCGGAGGCGCTCAGCGTCACGGAAACGCCTCTGCCCTTCTTCTTGTCGGGGTTCGCGTAAAAGGCGTCGACGACCTTCTGCCCGAGCGCGGCGATGCCCGCCACGTCGTCCAGCGTCTCCGTGGGCAGACCGATCATGAAGTAGAGCTTCACCGAGCTCCACCCGCCGGAGAAGGCCGTCGTGACCGTGCGCATGAGCTCGTCCTCCGTGACGTTCTTGTTGATGACGTCGCGCAGGCGCTGCGTGCCGGCCTCGGGCGCGAACGTCAGGCCGCTGCGGCGCACGGAGCTGATTTTGTCCATCACCTCGGTGGAGAAGTTGTCCACGCGCAGGGACGGCAGCGAAATGCCCGTCTTCTCCTCCTTCGTCCAGGTCAGGAGCTTGTCGAGCAGCGGGTTGAGCGCGGAGTAATCGCTTGTGCTCAGCGAGGAGAGGGAGATCTCGTCGTAGCCCGTCGTCTCGCAGAGGGAACGGCACTGGTCGTTGACGACTCCCACCGACTTCTCGCGCAGCGGGCGGTACAGAAAGCCCGCCTGACAGAAGCGGCAGCCGCGGATGCAGCCGCGGAAGACCTCCGCCACCGCGCGGTCGTGAACAATCTCGATATACGGCACGACGAAGCTCTCCGGGAAATAGGAGCGGTCCATGTCCAGCATGAGGCGCTTCTTCACCTTTGCGGGCGCGCCCTCGCGCGGCGTGACGGCGTCGATGGCGCCGTCCTCCCGGTATGTCACCTCGTAGAGCGAGGGGACGTACACGCCCGGGATCTGCGCGGCGGCGCGCAGGAATTCCGCGCGGGTGGAGCCGCGGCGCTTGTGCTCGCGGTACAGCTCGACGAGCTCGCAGTCGACCTCCTCGCCCTCGCCGAGGAAGAACAGATCGACGAAATCCGCGAGCGGCTCCGGGTTGCACGCGCACGGGCCGCCCGCCACGACGAGCTGGGACAGCCCCTGCCGGTCGCGCGCGAGAAGCGGCACGCCCGCGAGGTCGAGCATATTGAGCACGTTGGAATAGCTCAGCTCGTACTGCAGCGTGAAGCCGATGATATCGAAGTCCGCGACAGGGTCGCCGCTCTCGAGCGCGTAGAGCGGAATCCCGCGTTCGCGCATGAGAGCCTCCATGTCCGTCCACGGAGCGAACACCCGCTCGCACCAGACCCCCTCCATGCGGTTAAGGAGGCTGTACAATATTTTCATGCCGAGGTGAGACATTCCCACCTCATAAATATCGGGGAAACAGAACGCGAAGCGGACGTCGACGCCGCTTTTGTCCTTCACGATGCTGTTGAGCTCTCCCCCGGCGTACCGGCCGGGCTTCTGCACCTTCAGCAGGATTTTTTCCAGTCCGGGAATCATAGCGTCTCTCCTGACTTGTCCAAGTTGCGGGAGAGGGGCCGCCCCGCGGCGCGCCCGCCTTCCCGCTCTCTGGTATTATAGCCCAATCGCGGCCGGAATGCAAATCCTTTTACGGCATGGATTCGCCGCGAAGCGCCCGGATGCGCCGCTCGACGGCGCGCTCCTCCTCCGCGAGGGCGGAAAGCCGCCCGAACTGCGCGCCGAAATAGGGCGCGGTCTCCCTCCGGCGCTCCGACCAGCAGGCGCAGCCGATCCGCGTATAGAGCGAGCGCCTTTCGCGGCGAATGAGGGCAAGGCGTTTCGCCAGACCGGCAAGCTCGCCCCACTCCCTCGCCTTCCCGGCGGCCATTCTTCTGCACGCGCAGACAAGCTCTCTGACTTTCTCCGACCCGTCCATAGAAGCCTCCTCAAGCTCTCCCCCGCTTCAACAGCAGACCGCCGAGGTAGCCGACGGCGAGCAGCAGGGAAATGTTGTTCTTTGACCGGAACAGCAGCAGAAACGCGCAGGCGGCGAGCGGAACGAGCACCAGAAAGGAGAGCAGCGCCACCGCGCGCCCGGCTCTCTGCGGCCCCGCGAACCGGCTGAGCGCCGCATAGAGCAGCTGCCCGCCGTCAAGGGATTCGATCGGCAGCAGGTTCATCGCGCCGAGCAGAAGATTCGCCAGCGCGAACGGCGTTTCCTCCTGCCCCGCCGCAAGGCAGGTAAGAAACAGGGAGAGGTTGACGCACGGCCCGGCTGCCGAGACGAGCGCGTCCCCGAGATAGCTCTCCTGCCGTTCGTCCCCGCGGACGAGCTCGACGCCGAACGGCGCGAACCGGATTTCCTTCACGGGGACGCCGAGGCAAAGCATCGCGGCGAGGTGTCCCGCCTCATGCAGCGCCGCCGCGGCGAGCCCCGAGAGCGCCGCGCCGCGCTCGTCGCAGAACAGGAGAAAGGCGAGCAGCGCGGTGAACAGGAAGCTGACCGTTACGCGGCGTTCTCCGAGGGAAAAGCTCATGCAGCCGTCCCGGAGGAGGCGGAGGCTTCCGGCGCGGACGAATCCGCCGCGGAGGAAACGGAAGTTTCCGGCCCGGAGGAAGCTGCAGTATCCGAACCGGAGGAGGCCGCGCCGTCCGGCGGAAAGAGCTCCCAGAAGCGCTTCTGCGCGTCCTCGAGGCCGTCTCCGGTGAGGATGCTGTTCTCAAGGTGCTCCCAGTACCAGCCGCGCACCGTCCCGTACAGCTCCCCGCCGAAAAAGCGCAGCCCGGCGGCGGCGATCAGGACGGCGAGGCACGCGATGAGCTGGACGGTCAAAAGCGATCGGCCCGGGCGGGGGCCGCCGGTCTCCGGGCGCTTTTCCCTCTTTTTTCTCCTCCTCGGGACGCGGCGCATTTCGCGGGTTCGTTCGTCCCACTCCGTCTCGGGAGCGTCTTCTCTCTCATAGGGCATTTTTCTCTCCTCCGTTCCTTTGTTTTCTCATCTATATGAGCGGAGAAGGGAAAAAATCCCGGAAGGCGGCGCGAAAAAAGGGACAGGCGCGGCGTGCCGCGTCTGCCCCTGCTGACAGCGTATCGGAAAATCAGGACTTGGACTTGATGTACTCGTCGATGGACTTCGCAGCGCGCTTGCCGCCGCCCATCGCGAGGATGACGGTCGCCGCGCCGCTCACGGCGTCGCCCGCCGCGTAAACGCCCGGCAGGCTGGTGGCCATGGTCTCCTCGTCCGCGACGATGCAGCCGCGGCGGTTGACCTCGAGACCGGCGGTGGTCGTCGGAATCAGCGGGTTCGGGCTGTTGCCGATGGCGATGATGGCGCAGTCGATCGGAAGCTCGAAGTTCGAGCCCTTCTTCTCGATCGGGCGGCGGCGTCCGGAGGCGTCCGGCTCGCCGAGCTCCATCTCCACGCACTCCATCGAGGTGACGCGGCCGTTCTCGTCGCCGTGGATGGCGACCGGGTTTGTCAGGAGGCGGAACTCGATGCCCTCCTCCTTCGCGTGGTGGATCTCCTCCGCACGGGCGGGCATCTCCGCCTCGCTGCGGCGGTAGACGATGTACACGTTCTCCGCGCCGAGACGCTTCGCCGTGCGGGCGGCGTCCATCGCGACGTTGCCGCCGCCGACGATCGCGGCGTTCTTCGGGCGGATGATCGGGGTGTCGTATTCGGGGCGGTACGCCTTCATCAGATTGACGCGGGTCAAAAACTCGTTCGCGGAATATGCGCCGACAAGGCCCTCGCCGGGAATGTGCATGAAGTTCGGCAGACCGGCACCGCTGCCGACGAAGATGGCCTCAAAGCCGTCGGCAAAGAGCTCCTCGAGCGTCAGAACCTTGCCGATGACCATGTCGGTCAGGATGGTCACGCCCTTCGCGCGCAGGCCGTCGATCTCCTTCTGGACGATCTCCTTCGGGAGACGGAACTGCGGGATGCCGTACATCAGCACGCCGCCCGCCGTGTGCAGCGCCTCAAACACCGTGACCTCGTAGCCCATGTTCGCCAGATCGCCGGCGCACGTCAGGCTCGCGGGGCCCGCGCCGATGACCGCGACCTTGTGGCCGTTCGTCTCGGACTTCTTCGGCGCTTCCTTGCTGTTGGCCATGTGCCAGTCGGCGACGAAGCGCTCGAGCCGGCCGATGCCGACGGGCTCGCCCTTGATGCCGCGCACGCACTTGCTCTCGCACTGCGTCTCCTGCGGGCAGACGCGTCCGCAGACGGCGGGCAGCGAGGTGGCGCGCGTCAGCACCTGATACGCCTCCTCAAACTCGCGCTTCGCCACATGGGCGATAAATTCCGGGATCGGAACCATGACGGGGCAGCCGCCCACGCAGGGCTTGTTCTTGCAGTTGAGGCAGCGCTGCGCCTCGCCCACGGCCATCTCCTCGGTGTAGCCGAGGGCGACCTCCTCAAAATTATGGTTGCGGACGTCGGGCTTCTGCTCCGGCATCGGCGTCTTTGTCATCGTCATATTCGGCATTGCTTTTCCCCTCCGCTTACTGCTCCGCCTGCTTCATCAGCCGGCAATTAAACTCCCGCGCGGACTCGCGCTCCATCTCGGCGTACGTCTTCGAGCGCTTCATGACCTCGTCGAAATCGACCAGGTGGCCGTCGAAGTCGGGGCCGTCGACACAGGCGAACTTCGTCTCGCCGCCGACCGTCACGCGGCAGCCGCCGCACATACCGGTTCCGTCAATCATGATGCTGTTCATGCTGATGATCGTCTTGATGCCGTACTCCTTCGTGAGATTGCAGACGGCCTTCATCATCGGCAGCGGGCCAATCGCGACGACGAGGTCGTACTTCGCGCCGGCCTCGATGTTCTGGCGCAGAGCGTCGGTCACGAAGCCCTTGTGGCCGTTGGAGCCGTCGTCCGTCATCAGGTAGAGGTTGTCGCTCGCGGCCTTCATCTCGTCCTCGAGGATGATGATGTCCTGGCTGCGGAAGCCGGCGATCATGTCGACCTTCGCGCCGAGCGCGTGGAGGGCCTTCGCCTGCGGGTACGCGATGGCGCAGCCCGCGCCGCCGCCGATGACGGCAGCGTACTGATAGCCCTCAAGCTCGGAGGCCTTTCCGAGAGGCCCGATGAAGTCGAGAATGGCGTCGCCCTCCTCGAGCGTGTCGAGCAGGAGCGTCGTCTTGCCGACCTTCTGGAAAATGATATCGACAGTGCCCCCCTCGCGGTCATAGTCCGCGATGGTCAGCGGAATCCGCTCGCCGTACTCGTTGACGCGCAGAATAATAAACTGACCGGCCTGCGCCTTGCGCGCGACAAAGGGCGCGGCGACGCGCATCTGCGTCATGCTGTCGTTCAAACGCTTTTTCTGTACGATTTGAAACATTTGTTGATTCCCCCGTTATCCCGATCAAATATAGACAGTTTACCATCCTGTTTATTATACGGTGAAACGTCTCGTTTTGCAAGATATATCTTTGAAAATACGAAAATTACGGAGGAAACGACGACAGAGCCGCCTGAAAAGGGCGATTTTTCGAAGAATCCTCTATATTTTGAAGGATTTTTCCGCGCATCCTTCATATTATCGTTCCCTGTCACCAAAATGGGCGGCGCATAATAGTATGGGGCAGAAAAGGAAAAGGCGGTGTTGAGATGAGAGGAAGGCGGTGCTGCAAGGCCCCCTGCGTCATTGCGTTCGGGATTGGCCTGATGATTTCCTGCTTCTGCCCCAGCGGGCTGTTGTTCTTCCTCATATCGGCCATCCTCGTCTGGCTCGGCTTCTGTCTTCTCCGCCGCTGACGCCTTTTCATACCGCGAGCGAAAGGCAGGTACTTACTATGAAAGTAGTCGTGGTGCGCAGCTCCAAATTCGTCGGGTTCTTCCTCCGCAAAATGTTTCATATCAGGAGAACGGAGCTCTGACCCCCTCCCCGCCGTCCATTTTTTTCGGGCGGCGGGGCTTTTCTGCATATCGGCGGAATAGGGCGAATACCTTTAGCGTAGAAACCAAAAAGGGAGGAAGCCACATATGGACTATACGGCGGAACGAAATGCCCTGAGCGCCATCGAGCTGCTCTACGACGGACGGCAGGAGCAGTCTGTCGATCTCGACGTCACCCTGCCCGACTACTGCCCCGATATACAGAAGATTCTCAAGTGCCAGGTGTACCCGCGGATTCTCGACCGCTCCCTCTCCGGCGATCGGCTGGAGATCGGCGGGACGTACACGGTCAAGATCCTCTATGCCGACGCGGAGACGGGCTGCGTCCGCTGCTGCGAGAGCAGCGCGCCGTTCTCCTGCGCGATTCCGATGAAGAAAACGGTCGAGAGCGGGAAAATCAAGGCGTTCGCCTGGGTGGAGTACATCAACTGCCGCGCGGCGAGCTCGCGGCGGCTGGACGTGCACGGCTCGTTCTCCGTCTGCGCGAAGGTATACGGGCGGGCGGACTGCGAGGCCGTCTGCTCCCTCAACGGCGGCGACGTCGAGCAGCGCACCGGGGAGCTTCCCTACAGCCGGCTCTCGGCCTTCTGCGTGCAGCCGTTCTCCGTCGAGGAGGTGCTTGAGCTGCCCGGCAGCAAGCCCGAGGCGGAAACGATGATTCACGCGCTCTCGTGCGTCACGCTGCAGGACTATAAGGTGATTCAGAACAAGCTCATGGTCAAGGGAGACGTCACGCTCCATCTGCTCTACGCCACCGCGGCGGAGGGCGCGCCGCTCGAGACGATGGAATACGCCATTCCCTTCTCGCAGATGATTGACTGCGAGGGCATCGCGGAGGAGTATCAGAGCGACGTGCGCCTCTCTGTCGTCGGGACGGACGTGCAGATCAAGAACGACTACTCGGGCGGCAAGGTGTTCTTCGACGCGCAGATCCGTCTCGCGGCGGACGTCTCCGCGTATGAAAACCGGCAGACGACCGTCGTCACCGACGCGTACTCGAAGAAATACGAGATGGCGCTCGAGTTTCAGCAGCGGAGCGTCGAGGAGCTCACGGAGATCTTCCGCGACAGCATGGTGACGAAATTCTCCTATCCGATGGAGCAGGAGGCGGCGAAGATTCTCGACGTGTGGAGCGAGCTGTGCTCCGTCTCTCCCGCGCGGGAGGCGGACGGCCTCGCGCTCGACGGGAAGCTCAGCGTCTGTATGCTCGCGCTCTCCGCGGACGGAAAGCCCTTCTATCTCGAGCGCGTGTCGGACTTCCGCTACCAGCGCCCCTGCTCGGGGGACGGCGAGCTGCGCTGCGACCCGGACGCCTCCGTCACGGGCCTGAGCTACCGCATCGCCGGGAACGAGCTCGAGGTGAAGGCGGAAATCAGCGTGTGCGGCTCCGTGTTCGCGCGGCGTGTCTGCCGGATGGTGGAAGCGGCCTCGGCGGACGAGTCGAAGCCGCGGGACAGCGATCCCTCCGCCGCCCTCGTCCTGTACTACGCGCAGGCCGGGGAAGCTCTCTGGGACATCGCGCGCCGCTACTGCACCTCGCCGGAGGCCATCCAGCGGGAAAACCATCTGGACTGCGAAAAAATGGAAGCAAAGGGAATGCTTCTGATTCCCGTGCAGTCGAATTGAGGGGGGAATGAAAATGGAAGATCGCAGCATCTACCGCGACATCGCGGAACGCACCAACGGGGACGTGTACATCGGCGTCGTCGGCCCCGTGCGCACCGGCAAATCAACCTTCATCAAAAAGTTCATGGACACCATCGTGCTGCCGAACATGGAGGAGGAGCACCGCAAGGGGCGCGCGGTCGACGAGATGCCGCAGTCCGCCGCCGGGCGGACGATCATGACCACCGAGCCGAAGTTCATCCCGGAGCAGTCCGTCAGCGTGAAAATCGACGACTGCGCGGCGTTCTCCGTCCGGCTGATCGACTGCGTCGGCTACATCGTGCCGAGCGCGCTCGGGTACATCGAGAACGACCAGCCGCGCATGGTGCTCACGCCGTGGTATGAGGAGCCAATCCCGTTCAACATGGCGGCGGAGATCGGGACGAAGAAGGTCATCACGGAGCACTCGACGATCGGCCTCGTCGTCACGACGGACGGCTCCATCAGCGACATCCCCCGCGAGGAGTACGAGGAGGCGGAGGAGCGCGTCATCAACGAGCTCAAGGAGATCAACAAGCCGTTCATCGTCATCTACAACTGCGTGGAGCCGGCGTCGGAGGCGGCCCGAACCGAGGCGGCATCGCTCTCCGAGCGGTACGGCGTGCCCGCCCTCCCCATCAACTGCCTCGACGCCGGGGAGGCGGAGATCCGCTCGATTCTCGCACAGATTCTTTACGAGTTCCCGCTGCAGGAGATCCGCATCGAGATGCCGCGCTGGATCACCGGCCTCGAAGCCGACCACTGGCTGCGCACGTCCGTGTACGGGGCGATTCAGCAGGCGGCGGGCAGGATCCAGCGCATCCGGGAGCTGAACGACGCCCTCGCGCAGATTGGGCGCTGCGAGCACATCACGAGCGCGCAGACCGTCTCCATCGACCTCGGCTGCGGCAGGACGCGGCTTGCCGTCTCCCTGCAGCCCAACCTGTTCTACCGCGTCCTCGGCGAGCGGACGGGGCTGAACATCAGCGACGAGGGCGAGCTGCTCAGCTGCATGATGGGCTTCTCCCGCATGAAGAAGCAGTACGACAAAATCAAGGACGCCTACGAGGAGGTGCAGAGCACCGGGTACGGCATCGTCATGCCCGGCCTCGAGGAGCTGAGTCTCGAGGAGCCGGAGATCATCCGGCAGGGCGGGAAGTACGGCATCCGCCTCAAGGCGAGCGCGCCCTCCGTCCACATGATGAAGACGCAGATCACCACCGAGGTGACGCCGATCGTCGGCTCGGAGCAGCAGTCGCAGGAGCTTGTCGAGTACCTGCTGCGCGAGTTCGAGGAGAATCCGGCGAAGATCTGGGAGTCAAACATCTTCGGAAAGAGTTTGCACGAGCTCGTCAGCGAAGGACTCCACAACAAGCTCTACCGGATGCCGTCCGACGCGCGGGATAAGCTGCGCGAAACCATCGAGCGCATCATCAACGAGGGCTGCAGCGGCCTGATTTGCATTATTCTGTAAAGGAAAAGGAGCCCGGCGAAACGCCGGGCTCCTTTGCGTATGCCGCGTGAAAAGGGCTGCGCGAAACGCGGCCGGACAGGAAAGCGGCCGCGCCGCGCCGGCTTCCTCAAACGGGCGTCTTTGTCACGAGGACGAGCGCCAGGCCGCTGTGGACGGCGACGGACGCCGGGGACTCCTCCGCGACGTTGCTCACGCCCATCGGAAGGACGGCGAGGTCGGAATAGAGGTCGCCGTGGTCGAGCGGATAGCGCATCCCCGTATAGCTGACGGTGCACACCGGGCAGGCGAACGGGAAGACCGAGACGGTCGTCCCCGCGGGGCAGTCGAGGCGTCGGGTCTCCCCCGCCCCGACGAGATACGCGTCCTCGTCCTCGCCGAGGAGGACGGCGTCGCAGCCGAGCGAATGCAGATGGTGCAGGACGCACAGGTTGCCGTAGGAGTGGTCGAGCCGCCCGCCGAGGCTTCCCGCGAGCAGGAAGCGCCGGCAGCCGCGCGCCAGCCCCGCGTTCACCGCGGCGAGCATATCCGTGTCGTCCTTGCGCGGGTTGAGCGGAATCACGGGCACGCCCTCCGGCAGACTGCCGGAGAAGGAGTCGAAATCGCCGACGGCCAGGTCGGGCCGGATGCCGGCCTCCGCGGCATGGCGCAGTCCCCCGTCGGCGCAGACGACGTAGCAGTCAGGCCGGTAGGCGCGCAGAAGGCTCCCGGCGCTTCTGAGCGGCGCGGCGCCGATGATGAGGCACGTCTTTACTTCTTCCATTCCTTCAAGTCCTTTACCTCCTGATAGAGCGCAGCGTAGCTCTCGTGGCGGGAACGGCTGATCTTCCCCTCGCGCACCGCCTCGAGCACCGCGCAGCCCTTCTCGCAGGTGTGCGAGCAGGACGGGAAGCGGCATTCCCCGAGGTACGGCTCGAATTCCCTGAAGCAGTACGGCAGCTGCTCCTTGCGCACGACGTCATACCGCTCCATCTGAATCGCGGAGAAGCCGGGCGTGTCCGCCACATAGCCGCCGCCCTCGAGGGGCAGCAGCTCGACCTGCCGCGTCGTATGTCTGCCGCGCCCCAGCTTCCGGCTGATTTCGCCGGTCTCGAGCCGGAAGCGCGCGTCGATCCGGTTGAGCAGCGTGGACTTCCCCACGCCGGAGTTACCCGTGAAGGCTGTGATCTTCCCGGGCAGAAGCGCCTTCACCCGCTCCACGCCCTCCCCTGTCTCGGAGGACACGGAGATGACGGGAAAGCCGATCGGCTCGTAGATCTCGCGCAGCCACTGCGCCTGCTCGAGGTCGATCTTGGAAATCACAAGCACGGGCGCGATGCCCTTGTCCTCCGCGGCGGCAATGATCTTGTCAATCACAAGCGTGCTCGGCGTCGGGTGGCAGGTGGCCGCCACGAGGACGAGCTGGTCGAGGTTCGCCATCGGCGGGCGGACGAGCGAGTTCTTCCTCGGGAGAATCTCCGCAATCAGCGGAGACTGGTTTTCCTCGAGGAGGAGCCTCACCGAGTCGCCCGGCAGCGGGGTGATGTCGTTTTTGCGGAACACGCCCCGCGCCTTGCACTCATAGACGGTATCGCCGCTCTGCACATAGTAGAAGCCGCCGATCCCTTTCAAAATCAGTCCCGTTGTTTCCATCGCCATCTCACTCGTCCGACGGCGTGATGGGGAACAGCGGATCCGGCTCGCTCTCGAACGGATCCTGCGAGGAGGCGGGCGACGAGGACACCGGCCCGGACGGCTCCTCATAGAAATACGATTCCTTGATATGGTACTCGCCGGCGTCGAAGTCCAGCGTCACGACGCGGTACTTTACGCCGTTGAGCTCGACCGTCAGCTCCTGCTGCCCCTTTCCGCTGAAGGTCAGGACGTAGCTGCCGCTGCCGTACGTCGGATTGACGACGTCCTCCTGGACGAGCGTGCCGTCGATATACGCCTTGAGCGTCAGGTCGTAGGAGATGCCGGCGGGCATTTCGATGGAGACGGAGAGCTCCTTCTCCGTCGTCTCGCCGGAGCTGTACGTCAGATCGACGGCGCTGCCCTTCTCGACCTTGTTGCCGGGAAGCGGCGAGCAGTCGACGACGACGCCCTTCTCCTTGCCCGTATCGTCGCGCGGCGTAGTTTCGCCGACGGTGAGGCCGGCGTCGACCAGAATCTGTCTGGCCGTGTCGATGTCAAGGCCGATGATGTTCGTGGGGATGGTGACCGTCGTGTCGGCCGGGCCGCTGCTGATGAAGACGGTGACGGTGGCGCCCTTCGCGATGGAGGACTTCGCGGCCGGATCCGTGCGGATGACCTTGCCCTCCTCCACCTCGTCGTCGGCGATCTCCGTGAAGCTCGGCGCGAAGCCGTAGCTCATAAGCGTCGACTCGGCGTCCGCGCGGGAATAGTTCGTCACATCGGGCACCTCGGCCATCTCACCGCCCGCGTTGACGTAGAGCGTGACCGTCGTGCCGACGCGCACCTTGATGTTGCCCGCGGGATTCTGGTCGAGGATCTGGCCGATCGGCTCGTCGCCGCTGCTCTGGATCTCCTGCTTCTCGAAGACGATCATGCCGCTGTATTTTTCATCGTTGACCACGTCGTTGTACATCTGCCCGACGAGGTTTTCGAGGTAGAATTCCGTAACCTCCTCCGACTCGCAGCCTCTGAGCACCGTGGAGATGCCGAGCGCAATCGCGACAATCAGGAAGGCGGCGACGATTCCCGTGATGATGAGGGGCGCGACGCTCTTTTTCTTCTGATCCTTCTCCACGACCTCCTCGTACTCGTAGTTGTCGTTGTACGCGGGGATCTCGGAGCCCTTGACGTTGTTGATGGCGTCGATGTACTTCGTCGGCTTCTCGTCGACGAAATACTTGTACTGGAAGCTGACGCTCGGATTGCGGCGGAACTCCTCGACGTCGCGCAGCATCTCGGACGCGGACTGGTAGCGGTGCGCCGGATCCTTCTGCATCGCGCGCATCGTGATTTCCTCGAGCCCTTCCGGGATGGAGGGATTGATCTCGCGCGGCGGCTTCGGGTCGGCCTGCAGCTGCATGATGGCGACGGAGACCGCGTTGTCGGCCTCGAACGGCAGGCGGCCGGTGATCATCTCATAGAGCATCACGCCGACGGAATAGATATCCGCCTTCTCGTCGGTGAGGTCGCCGCGCGCCTGCTCGGGCGCGATATAGTGCACCGAGCCGATTGTCTTGCCGGTCATGGTGCGCGTCTCGCTGCGGGAGAAGCGCGCGATGCCGAAGTCCGTCACCTTGATGGTGCCGTCCTGCAGGAGCATGATGTTCTGCGGCTTGACGTCGCGGTGGACAATCCCCTTCTCGTGCGCGTGCTGCAGAGCGCGCAGAATCTGCACGGTGAAGTGGATGGCCTCCTTCCACTTGACCTCGTGCTGCTGGCTCAGGTAATCCTTGAGGGTGATGCCGTCGATGTATTCCTCCACGATGTACTGGATCCGGTCGCCGAAGCTGACGTCGTACACCTTGACAATGTTGGGGTGAGAAAGCACGGCAATCGCCTTCGACTCGTTCTTGAAGCGGCGGATGAACTCCTCATTGCCGAGGAACTCGTCCTTGAGAATCTTAATCGCGACGATGCGGTCGTCGATCGTGTCGCGCGCGCGGTAGACGTACGCCATCCCGCCGACGCCGACCAGCTCATGAATCTCATAGCGCCCGTCGAGGCGCTTCCCGGTATATTTATCCATTCTCAGTCACTCCCATCAAAAGTCAGTTTTTTACGGCGACAACGGTGATATTGTCGCCGCCGCCGCTGTCCTTTGCCATGGAAACCAGAACGCTGCAGCAATCCTTCGGGGACATGGCGGACGCCTTGAGAAGCTCCCTGTCCTCCACATAGTTCGTCAGGCCGTCGGTGCACAGGAGCAGGCAGTCGCCGGGAAGGATCTCAAACTCCTGGTAATCGATCTCCACGGTGGGCTCCACGCCGAGCACACGGGTGATGATGTTTTTCTGAGGATGCACCCTGGCCTCCTCCTCGGTGATGTCTCCGTGGTTGACCAGCTCCTGCACGATGGAGTGATCCGTCGTGACGCGGGTCAGCTTCGATCCGGAGGCGAGGTACGCGCGGCTGTCGCCCGCGTGGGCGAGCGCGACGCGCCCTCCCCGCATGATGGCGGCGACGACCGTCGTCCCCATCCCGCGCAGCGACCGATCCGACTGCGCCTCCTGGTAAATCGCGCGGTTCGCGTTGTAGACCGCGGTGATCATGATGTTTTTGATGCCGTCGTCGGATATGTTTTTCCAGTAGGTGGACTTGAACTGCCAGGAGATCCGGTCCACGGCGATTTTGCTCGCCACGTTTCCGCCGTTGGCCCCTCCCATGCCGTCGCAGACGACGACCCAGGCGCCCTCTCCGGGCAGCTCGCCGAAGGCGAAGCCATCCTGGTTCGATTTTCGGACCAGGCCGACGTCACTCATCCCGTAAAGCAGCATAAGTAGACTCCTCCTCTTCCATCCGGCGGCGAAGCTGACCGCAGGATGCGTCTATATCGGAACCAAGGGTACGCCGCACGGTGGCGGGGATGCCCTTCTTCTCCAGAATGGCAATGAAGCGCTCCTGGCGCTCCGCCGGGCTCTTGTGAAAGCTGTTCCCCGTCACGTCGTTGACGGGAATCAGATTCACATGGCACAGCATTCCTTCGAGGCGGGAGGCGAGCTCCCGGGCGCAGGCGTCGCTGTCGTTGACGCCGCTGATCATCGCGTATTCAAAGGAGATCCTCCTGCCCGTCGAGGCCGCGTAAGAGCGGCACGCCTTGAGCAGCGTCTCCACGTTCCATTTCTTGTTGATTGGCATGGTGCGGCTCCGAATCTCGTCATTCGGCGCATGGAGGGAGACGGAGAGCGTGAGCTGCAGATTCTCCTTCTCGAGCTGATAGATGCGGTCGACGAGGCCGCAGGTCGAGAGGGAGATATGGCGCATCCCGATATTCATGCCCTCCTCGGAGGAGACGAGACGCAGAAAGCGCAGGACGTTGTCATAGTTGTCGAGCGGCTCGCCCATTCCCATCAGGACGATGTTGGAGATCCGCCGCCCGGCGTCGCGCTGCACCGTCTGCACCTCGGAGAGCATCTCCGAGGCCGTCATGTCGCGCGCATAGCCGCTCTTTCCCGTCGCGCAGAAGGCGCAGCCCATCCGGCAGCCCACCTGCGTTGAGATGCAGATGGAAAGACCGTGGCGGTATTCCATGAGGACGCACTCCACATACTCGCCGTCCGGAAGGCGGAGCAGGTACTTTGCCGTCCCGTCAATTTGGGAGGTCTGCTTTCTGGCGATGGCGGCGGAGGCGATGGTGTACCGCTCGGCGAGCCGGGCGCGCAGCTCCTTCGAGAGGTTCGTCATCTCGTCGAAGGAGGCCACGCCGCTCTGGTGGAGCCAGCGGTAAATCTGCCCGGCGCGGAACGCGGGCAGGCCGAGCTCCCGTACCGCCTCCTGCAGCTCGGGGAGCGTTTTCGATTTGATGTCTTCGGGCACGTTCATCTTCCTTTATGTGTGTTCAAACCGGGACAGGAAAAAGCCGTCCGTCCCGTGGACGCCGGGGAACAGCGTCAGCTGATGCTCCGGCTCGGGCGCTGCGCGGACAATCCCCTGCGGCAGCCGCAGCGGCGACGGGGAGAACGCGGGGTGCTCCCGCAGGAAGCGATCCGCGACGCCCCCGTTCTCCGCGGGGTTGAGCGTACAGGTCGAGTACAGCAGCACGCCGCCCGGTTTGACGAGCTTTGACGCCTCACAGAGAATACGGTACTGCAAATCGGGCAGGCTGTCAAGTGCGGATTTCTCCTTGTAGCGGATCTCGGGCTTTCTGCGCAGGATGCCGAGGCCGGAGCACGGCGCGTCGCACAGCACGCGGTCGGCGGGCGCGAGGGGCTCCGCCGGCCGCTCGGCGTCGCGGACGGCGGCGCGCACGGCGGTCAGGCCGAGCCGCTGCGCGCCGGAGGCAATGAGGCGCACCTTACTCTTGTACTTGTCGAAGGCGAGAATTTCGCCGCGGTTCTGCATCTCCTCGGCGATGGTGAACGTCTTGCCGCCGGGCGCGGCGCAGACGTCAATCACCCGCTCTCCCGGCTGCGCCCCGAGCGCGCGTGCGGCGAGCTGCGAGGAGAGATCCTGCACATGGAACAGCCCCTCCGAAAACGCGCGGAGCGACGCGACAGAGCCCGGCTTTTCGAGCACCAGCGCGTCCGGGAAGCCCTCGCGCTGACTTGCCGCGACGCCCTCCTGCGAAAACAGGCGGAGAAGCTCCTCCGCGCTCGTCCTGACCGTGTTCACGCGGATGGCGACGGGGGCAGGCTCGGAGAGCGACCGCAGCAGAGCGGAGACGAGCTCCTCCCCATACGACGCCCGCCAGAGCGACAGAAGCCACGCCGGGCACGAATACCGCACCGCGTCATCCGGCCAGACGAGCGTCTCCTTTCCGCGCAGGAGGCTGCGCAGGACGCCGTTGACGAAGCCGGACGCCTTTCCCGCGCCGTTCTCCTTCGCGAGCTGGACGCTCTCGTTGACGGCGGCGGAGTCGGGCACGCGGTCGAGGAACAGGATCTGATAGACGCCGAGGCGCAGGATTTCGAGCACCTTCGGCGTCAGGGCGGAAAGCTTCCGGTCCGAAAACCGGGAAATGGCGTAATCGAGCGTCAGACGGCGCTCGAGCACGCCGTAAAAGAGCGTCGAGGCAAAGGCGGCGTCCAGGCCGGACAGGCCGCGCTTGCGCAGCGTCTTGTCGAGCACAATGTTGGAGTAGCCCTCGTTGACGTCAACCTGCAGCAGCGCTTCAAGCGCCGCGTTTCTCGCAGCATCCATCTCAGTCGCGCCTCCTGCGGCTCCCGACGATGGCGAGCAGGCGCAGCAGCGACATCAGGGAGGTGAACGTCGCCGCAAGATACGTCAGCGCGGCGGCGCGGAGCACCTTTTCCGCCCCGGCCAGCTCGTTCGGATAGAGCACGCCCGCCTGGTCGAGCGCCCGCACGGCGCGGCGGCTCGCGTTGAACTCGACGGGGAGCGTCACAAGCTGGAAGAGCACCATCAGGCTGTAAAGCGCGATGCCGATGAGAACGACGAAGTCGTACTGCACCGGCAGCAGCAGGCCGATGAGAATCAGCGGCATCGAGAGCCTCGAGCCGAAGTTCGTCACGGGCACGAGAAAGCCGCGGATGCGGTTCGGCAGGTAGCCGACGGCGTGCTGAATCGCGTGCCCCGCCTCGTGGGCGGCGACGCCGACGGCGGAAATACTGCTGACGCTGTACACCGGCGCCGAGAGGCTGATAACCCCGGTCCGCGGGTCGAAATGATCCGTCAGGCTGCCGGGAATCTGCCGCACGGAGACGCCCCGCACCGAGCCGAAGCGCAGCACGGCCTCGGCGGCCTCGCGGCCCGTGAGCCCGCGCGACGAAGTGACGCGTGAATACTTCTCAAACGTCGCCTTCACCTTGAACTGCGCGTACAAAGAGAGCACCAGCGCGGGCAGCATATAGAGAAAGTAGGTGTAGTCGAAATAGTAATATCCCATAGAGACGCGTTATCCTCCTGAGGCGGGAGTCTCCTCCCCCAGTCGTTCGTCCTCGTGCAGCGGGTGGCCGCGCAGGAAATCGCTTCCGCTCATGCGCTTGCCGCCCTGATACTGCACCTCCTCGAGGCACAGAGCGCCGTCCCCGCAGGCGGCGAAAAAGCGGCCGCCCTCCTCCCAGACGCTGCCGGGCGCGCGCCGGGTCTTCCCGCAGAGCGAAACGCGGAACAGCTTCAGCTGCCTGCCGCGGAACGTCGTCTGCGCGACCGGCCAGGGATTCAGGCCGCGCACGAGGTTGTGAAGCTCCGCAGCGGTACGGCTCCAGTCGACGCGCGCCAGCTCCTTCGACAGCTGGGACGCGTACGTCCCGCCGTCCGCCGGCTGCGGCGTGCGCGGGGCGGCGCCGTCCGCAATCGCGGCCATCGTGCGCACGAGCAGCGAGGCGCCCATCGCGGCGAGGCGGTCGAAGAGCTCGCCCGCCGTCTCGTCGGGGCCGATGGGCGTCTCCTCGGCGAAAATCACGTCGCCCGTATCGAGGCCCTCCGCCATGTACATCGTGGTCACGCCGGAGACGGCGTCGCCGTTGAGCACCGCCCACTGAATCGGGGCCGCGCCGCGGTACTTCGGCAGCAGCGAACCGTGGACGTTCACGCAGCCGAGAGGCGGCACGGCGAGGACGTCCGGCGGGAGCAGCTTGCCGTACGCCACGACAACGATCGCGTCCGGATGAAAAGCGCGCAGGGACTCGAGCGCCTCGGCGGTGCGCAGCGTCGCGGGCTGCAGCACCGGGATACCGCGGGCGAGCGCGAGCTCCTTGACCGGCGGGGGCGTCAGGACGTACCCTCTCCCCTTCGGCTTATCCGGCTGGGTGTAGACGGCGCAGACCTCGTGTCCCGCGTCAAGCAGGGCCTGCAGGCTGGGCACGGCGAAATCGGGGGTTCCCATAAACACGATACGCATTATCTCATATTCTCCAATTCTTCGTCGGTCAGCATCCGGATGCAGTGCGCCTTGAAGTTAATGCCGTTGAGATGGTCGATCTCATGGCAGCAGGCATCGGCGCGGAAGCCCTCGCTCTTGAGCTCGAACGTCTTGCCGTTCCGATCCTGCGCGCGCACGACGACGCGGTACGGGCGCTTCGTGACGCCGTACTCTCCCGGGAAGGAGAGGCAGCCCTCCACGCACTCCTGCTCGCCGCTCTGCTCAACGATCTCGGGGTTGACCAACTCGATAACGCCCTCCCCGATGTCGACGACGGCAATGCGGCGCAGAATACCCACCTGCGGCGCGGCGAGGCCGACGCCGTCGGCGTGGTGCATCGTCTCAGCCATGTCGTCAAGCAGGACGCCGAGCTTGGAGTCGAACTTGTCGACGGGGCGGCAGACCTTCGTCAGAATCTCGTCGCCGTCTTTTACAATATTGCGAATCGCCATAGTAATCCTCACTTTCTGTGCTGATCATATTATAGAACGGAATCCGGGTTAATATCCGCGAAAACCGAAACGCCGGAAAAGCGGCGCTCCTGCGGAAAGGCAATCAGGAGCCGCGAAATGAGCTCGCGGAAGTCCCGGCTGTTTCTGCACTTGATTAAAATCTTGTAGCGGTATTTTCCGCTGACCTTGACGACCGCGGCCGGCGTAGGCTTGAGCACGCGCATCGGCAGCGCCGCGTATTCCTTCGCGGCGAGCTCCTGCAGAAGGCCGAGGAAATACGCGCTCGCGAGGCGCAGCTTGTCCTCCGTAAGGCCGGAGAAGCCAATCATGCAGATGTCCACAAACGGCGGATAGAGCAGCGCCTGCCGCAGGCGAACCTCCTCGCGGTAAAATGAGAGGTAATCCTGCGAGGCCGCCAGGCGGAAAATCGCGTTTTCCGGCGTGAACGTCTGGATGAGCGCCCTGCCCGCGTACCGGCCGCGCCCCGACCGCCCGACCACCTGCGTCAAGAGGCTGAAGGCGCGCTCGTAGCTGCGGAAATCGTCGCTGTAGAGCGTCTGATCCGCCGAGAGGACGGCGGCGAGCGTCACGTTCTCAAAATCAAGCCCCTTCGCCACCATCTGCGTGCCGACGATGAGGTCGTACTCGCCCGCGGCAAAGCGGGAGAGCTTTTCCTCGTACGAGCAGCGGGACGACGCCGCGTCCGCGTCGAGGCGCAGCACCCTCGCCTGCGGGAACAGGGCGGCAAGCTGCTCCTCCGCGCGCTGCGTGCCGAAGCCGGAGCTGTAGAGCCGCTTCTCGCCGCAGGCGGGGCAGGCCTCCGGCATCGGCATGGAGAAGCCGCAGTAATGGCAGACGAGCCTGCCGTTGTCGGCGTGGTACGTCAGGGAGATGCTGCAGTTCGGGCAGGAGAGCGCCTCCCCGCACGCGCGGCAGCTCACGAAGGTGTGGTAGCCGCGGCGGTTGAGCAGCAGAATCGCCTGCTGCTTTTTCTCGAGGCACGAGGCGATCGCATCGCAGAGCCGGCGGCTCAGGACGGAGATGTTCCCCGCCTCGATCTCGCGGTTCATGTCGACGATCTCGACCTCCGGCAGGGAGGCCGGTCCGTACCGCGAGGGCAGCTGCGTCAGAAAATACTGGCCGCGCTCGGCGGCGAAGTACGTCTCGACGGAGGGCGTCGCCGAGGAAAGCAGCAGCAGCGCGCCGTGCTGCGCGCAGCGGAACTTCGCGACGTCCCGCGCGTGGTAGCGCGGCGAGGACTCGGACTTGTAGGTATACTCCTGCTCCTCGTCGACGACGATGAGCCCGATGTGCGAGAGCGGCGCGAAGACGGCGGAGCGCGTCCCCACGGCGATGTGCGCCTCCCCGTTCCTGACGCGCTTCCACTCGTCCATGCGCTCGGCGAGCGTCAGGCCGCTGTGGAAAACGGCGACGTCCGCGCCGTACCGGCGGTGGAAATGGGCGACGGTCTGCGGGGTGAGCGAGATCTCGGGCACCATCACGATGACGTCCCTGCCGTCGCGGCGAACCTCGTCCGCGAGGCGCATGAACACGGAGGTTTTGCCGCTGCCCGTCACGCCGTACAGCAGCCCGGCGCTCGCACGGCCCGTGCGGTAGCGCTTCAACAAACTCCGGAACGCTTCCTCCTGCTCCGGGGAGAGCACC
The DNA here is from genome assembly GCA_944380675.1 of uncultured Clostridia bacterium. Classification (GTDB taxonomy): domain Bacteria; phylum Bacillota; class Clostridia; order Oscillospirales; family Acutalibacteraceae; genus Caccousia. The sequence goes on from CALWIH010000008.1 coordinate 36,479, forward strand.
GCGGGCTCCGCCGCAGGCTGGGCGCAGCCGTCCGCGTACGGGTTGCGGAAGACCTCCCGCTCGTAGAGCTCCACCGCGCCGCGCCGCTCGAGCGTCTGCACGACGGCAGGCGTCACGCCGGCAAAGTAGCAGACCTCCTTGAGGGAGAGCTGCCGGCCCTCCTCGAGGAGGGAGAGCACCGCCTTCTGCTTCGGCGTCGGCTTGGCGGGCGGCTCTCCGTCCGCGAGGCGCACCATCTTCTGCATGGCGTCGCCGACCTGCCTGAACGGGAGCTCCTCGCGGACGACGAGCCCCTTTTGCTCCATCGCGTCGAGAAAGCGCGGGGCTTCAGCGAGCCAGGGAAGCTTGCGCGCGAGCTTATCCGGCAGAACGGGCTCTTCGCTGCTTCTGAGGATGCGCAGCACCTGCTCCTCCCCGTCGGAAACGGGCGCGCTCTGCTTCGCGCAGCAGCGGTAGCCCGTCCGCAGGCGCAGATGCATTCCGGCGGGCAGGAGCAGGCGGGCCGCCTCAAACAGGGTGCAGAAGTACCGCTGCTTGAGCCAGAACACGAGCCGGATTCCTTCATCCGAAAGCAGCGGTGCCTTGTCAAGCACCGCTGCCAAAGGTTTGAGCTCTTTCGTTTCGTCCGCGTCCCTGATACCGAGAATCATCCCGAGCCGCCTTCCGTTCGCGCTGCCGAAGGGGACAAGCACGCGGCAGCCGGGAAGCGCCTCCGCCGACAGATCATCCGGGACAAGATAGTCAAACTCCCGGTCAAAGTGGTACGCCGCCTTTTCGACGGCGACGCTGACGGCCTTCCTCATATACGTCCCTTATTCCAGAACGATATCCTCTGCCTCGCCGGCAGGATCGCCGCTCTCCTCGGTAAGAACCGCATCCTGCTGGCCGCACGCCGCGGACGCCCCGTCTTCATCGTCTTCAACAACGGGATTCTCAACCAGCTGGTATTTCTCGTCCATGAAATCGTGGACGGCGAGATCGACCGGCTTCTCAATCAGGATTTCCCCGTTTTTCTCGGCCTCCTCGACAATCTGGCGGGCGCGCTTGGCCACGCCGACGACAAGGGAATATCTGCTCTGCTTCGGGTCGATGATCAAATCAGCAGAAGGTTTCAGCATACTTTCACAGCATCCTCTCAATAAATTCTTGATTGCGCGACGCTCTCCGCTTCTCCGCGCGGAGAAGTCCGGCCATCTCGTCGACGGCGGTCTCGAGATCGTCGTTTACAATGATATAGTCATACAGAACCGCCTTGGCAATCTCCGCCTTCGCGGCGCCGAGACGCTTCTGAATCGCTTCCTCGCTCTCCGTGCCGCGGCGGCGCAGGCGGTTCTCCAGAACCTCCAGCGACGGCGGGAGCACGAAAATGCTGACGCAGTCGGGGCGCTTTGCCTTGATCTGCGCGCCGCCCTGCACCTCGATCTCGAGGATGACGTCGCAGCCCTCGGCCTGCCATTTCTCAATCGGCTCGCTCGGCGTGCCGTAGCAGTTGCCGCAGTATTCCGCGTGCTCGAGCATTTTGTCGTTCGCGACAAGCTCGTCAAAGTGAGCGCGGGTGAGGAAATGGTAATCCTTCCCGTCCGTCTCGCCCTCGCGCGGGGCACGCGTCGTCGCGGAGACGGAGAGGCGAATCCCCGGCTCCTTCTCCATCAGGCGCTTGAGCACCGTATCCTTCCCCGCGCCCGAAGGCCCGGAAAAGACAACCAAAAGTCCCTTCTCACTCATCCTCGTCCAGCTCCTCCTCAGACAGATCGTCGTCGCGGTCATTCAGACGGTTCGCCACGGTCTCAGGCTGCACCGCCGAGAGAATCACATGGTCGCTGTCCGTCACAATCACGGCGCGCGTGCGGCGGCCGTACGTTGCGTCGATCAGCGTGCCTCTCTCCTTCGCGTCCTGGATGATCCGCTTGATGGGCGCGGATTCCGGACTGACGATAGCGACCAGCCGGTTCGCTGAGACCATGTTGCCAAACCCGATGTTGATCAGCTTCATTTCTTCATACCTTTCCTGTTACAAGAAGTGTCGCAGAAGACTTTCGGGGAAAGCCTTACTCGATGTTCTGAATCTGCTCCCTGATTTTCTCGATCTCCGCCTTGATATCGACCACCATGTAGGCGATCTCGGAATCGGAGGCCTTCGAGCCGATGGTGTTCGCCTCACGGTTCATCTCCTGAACGATGAAATCGAGCTTTCTGCCCACCGCCTCATGGCTCTCGAGCATCTTTGAAAACTGCGTGAAGTGGCTGCGCAGACGCACCGTCTCCTCGGCCACGGCGACCTTGTCGGCAAAAATCGCGGCCTCCGTGAGAATGCGCTGCTCGTCAATCTTGACGTCGCCGAGCATCTCGGTGAGGCGGGCGAGCAGCTTCGCGCGGTACTCCTCCACTGTCCGGGGGGAGCGCTCCTCGATTTTCTCCACGATGTCGAGGATTGTCCCGGCGCGGAGGAGCACGTCCTCCTTCAGGCGGACGCCCTCGGCCTCGCGCATGGCGAGGAAGGAGGCGAGCGCCTCGTCGAGTACCTCACGGACGGCTTCCCACACCTTCCCCTCGTCCTCGGGGGAACGGTGCACCGTCAGGACGTCGGGATAGCGGGAGAGCGCCGTCGCGGAGAGGTCCTCCTTGACGCCGTACCGCCGGGAGAGTTCATGCAGAGCCTCCGCGTACCCGCGGGCGAGGTCGTGGTTTACCTGCACCTGGACGTCGCCGTCCTCGAGCGTCTCGTAGGAGACGTACACGTCCACCTTTCCGCGGGAGACCTTCGTCTGCAGATACGATTTCAGCTTCTCCTCAAGGAAGCCGTAGCCGCGCGGAACGCGGGACGAAAACTCAAAATAGCGGTGATTGACGGACTTGATCTCCACCGCGATGGCATGGGAGGACGTCACTCTTTCACATCTTCCAAAGCCGGTCATGCTGCGTACCATGTCGGATCATCCCAATTCTGTTTTGAAATTGACAGCGAAAAAGGCTTTCCGGGCGGAAACGGCAAACCGGGCGCCCGGCGAGCATTATTATTTATCATACCAGTTTTTCCGCCCTGTTGTCAACCGGCAGATCGTTGATTCTGGCGCCGCATTTGGCGCGTTCTCCGTCGAACCGGGCCCTCCGCGGAAAATTGGCGCGGAAAAAGAAAAGGCAGCGGGCCTTCCCTTTCGGAGGAAAGCCCGCTGCACAGCTGGTCATATCAAAGAATCAGACGGGATGGATCTCCTTCTCCGCGTCGGCGTGCTTTCCGTCGATGCCGTACTTGGCGTCGCGGCGCTTCTTGAAGAAGTCGAGGGCAACCTTCGGGAACTGGGCGTAGGACAGAACATCCTCCTCCTGCTCAATCCACTCGGCGCACTCCTTGCGGAGCGTCTCGAGCTCAGGCTCGAGGAGATCGGCCGGACGGCAGCTGATGATCTCCTTGCCGCCGTTGACCTTCTTCGCGAACTCCGGATCGACCGGGACGGGGGTCGTGCCGTACTTGCCGGACACGAGATCCTTGAACTCGTTCGTGCACATCTTGTAGCGCTCGCCGTTGATCACGTTGAACACGGCCTGCGTGCCGACGATCTGGGACGTCGGCGTGACGAGCGGCGGATAGCCGGAATCCTTGCGGACGCGCGGAACCTCCTGCAGCACGTCCTCAAGCTGATCGGCCTTGCCGGCCTGCTTGAGCTGCGAGAGCAGGTTGCTCAGCATACCGCCGGGCACCTGATAGATGAGAGCCTTCGTGTTCGTGGCGAGCATACTCTGGTCGAGCAGGCCGCTCTCGATATACTTCTTGCGCAGGCCCATGAAATACTCGCGGATCTCGTTGAGCAGGACGAGGTCGAGGCCCGTATCGTACTCCGTGCCCTTGAGCGCGGCGACGATGGACTCCGTCGGCGCGTGGGACGTGCCGAGCGCGAGCGGGGACATCGCGGTGTCGACAATATCGACGCCGGCCTCGACGCCCTTCATGATGCACATGGAGGCAAGACCCGAGGTGTAGTGCGTGTGCAGCTGGATCGGAATCTTGACGGCCTTCTTCAGCTCACGGACAAGGCCCTCGGTCTCGTACGGCGTCAGCAGAGCGGCCATATCCTTGATGCAGATGGAGTCCGCGCCGGCAGACTCGATGCGCTTCGCGTAGTCGACGTAATACTCGTGCGTGAAGACGGGGCCTGTCGTATAGGAAATGGCAACCTGCGCGTGCGCGCCCTCCTTCTTCGCGGCCTTGATCGCCGTCTGAAGGTTCTTGATGTCGTTCAGCGCGTCGAAGATGCGGATGATGTCAATGCCGTTCGCCACAGAGCGCTGCACGAAATACTCGAGCACATCGTCGGCGTAATGACGGTAGCCGAGCATATTCTGGCCGCGGAACAGCATCTGCAGCTTCGTGTTGGGGCACATCTTGCGGATGGTGCGCAGGCGGTCCCACGGATCCTCATTGAGGAAGCGGAGGCAGGCGTCGAACGTCGCGCCGCCCCAGCACTCCAGGGAATAAAAGCCGACCTTGTCGAGCTTCTCCAGAATGGGAAGCATATCGCCGATCGGCATTCTCGTAGCAATCAGAGACTGGTGCGCGTCGCGCAGCACGGTCTCGGTAATCCCGATTTTCTTTGCCATTGTCTCTCTCTCCTTTTCGAAAGTATATGGGTGGAACGCTCTCTTTCTTACTGGAGAGATACCAGCGGCGTGCCGGACTCGACGCTGTCGCCCTTGCCGACGTGGACGGCGGCGACCGTCGCGTCATGCGGCGCCATAATCTCGTTCTCCATCTTCATGGCCTCGAGCACGACGAGCACGTCGCCCTTCTTGACGGCCTTGCCGGCCTCGACAGCGACGCTGACGATGGTGCCGGGCATCGGGCTCGCGACAACCTCGGCGCCGGCGGCGGGAGCGGCAGCCTTCGGAGCGGCGGCGGGAGCCGGAGCGGCCTTCGGCGCGGGAGCCGGGGCAGCGGCCGGAGCGGGAGCGGCGGGAGCGCCGGCGCCCATCTCCTCGACCTGAACGTCATACGCAACGCCGTTAACAGTAATCTTCAGATTTTTCATATCGATAATCCTCCTAACAATTTACTCTTTACAGCTGAATGTTGCTGTGCTTCTTCGGCAGATTGGAAACGCGCTTGCTCGACAGCATGGCCAGGTTGGCAATCACGCGGTCTCTCGTCTCCTCGGGAAGGATCACGTCCTCAATATAGCCCTGAGCGGCGGCGGCCAGAGGCGTCGCCTCGGTCTTCCTGTACTCCTCAATCAGCGCCTTGCGGGCCTCGACGGGCTTGTCCGCGCCCTTGAGCTCCTCGCTGTGCAGGAACAGCGCGGCGGCGGCGGGAGCAATCGGAGAGACGACGGCGTCGGCCCACGCCATGGTGTAGTCGGCGTTGGCGCCGCGGCCGGCGACGGCAATGTAGACGGGGCCGTAGGCCTCGCCGGTAACGACGGTCAGCTTCGCGGTCGTGGCCTCGGCGTACGCGCTGCTGAGCTTCACAGCCTCGCGCAGGGAAGCGAACTCCGTCGCGTTGACGAAGGAGACAACCGGGATGGAGAAGGCGTCGCAGAAGCGGACAAAGCGGGCGGCCTTCGCGCAGTCGTCGGCGCCGAGCTCGCCGGTGTACGCGGCGATGCCGACGGACGCGCCGGAAACCTGCGCCAGACCCGTCACAACGTCCTTGCCGAAAGCGGCGGAGAGCTCAAGGAAGCTCTCGGGATCCGCGACGGCGGCGATGACGTCCTTCGCGTCGGCGGAAGCAACGGCGACGGGCGTGCCGACGGAAGCGGTCTCGGCGGCGGGAGCGCCGCAGAGATTATTGGAGGGCAGGGAGACGACGAGGTTCTTGACGGCCTCGAAGGCCTCCTCGTCATTCTTCGCGACGATGCTGCACACGCCGGACTTCGCGGCCTCCTCGGCGGAAGCGTTCGCGCCGCTCGTGGCGATCGTCAGCTCGGCCTTCTCGGTCATCACGATGACGTCGGCGTTCGCGGCGATCATCGCGCTCGTGCCGATGCACGGGCCGAGCACGAGGGAAATCTGCGGGACGACGCCGGAGAGAACGGCGCTGTTCTTGAGGATCTCGCCGTAAGCGGCCAGAAGATCCGCGCCCTCCGCGAGGCGGCCCCCGATCGAATCGTAAATGCCGACGACCGGCGCGCCGGTCTTCACGGCAAGATCATATACCTTCTTGATTTTCGCGGCCTGCGCCTTGCTCATCGCGCCGCCGGCAATGTCGCTGTTCTGGGCGAACGCGTACACGGGGCAGTCGCCGACAAGGCCGTATCCGGCGACGACCTCAGCGAGGGAATCCCCGGACTTGGCGAGACCGTCTACTTCGTTGAAAGTGCCTTCGTCGAATAATGCAGTAATGCGCTGATATCCCTTGGAAGCTTTCGCCTCTTCACGGGCCTTGAGCAGGAGCTCCGCATTGCTAACGTTACTCATGTTAATTCCTCCTTCTATTGAATGAATCCCATCGAATTGTCGATAACAGCAATTAAAATTATTATAAACGATTCCAGGATTCTTGACAAGCATTATTTGTAGAAAAAGTGTCAATGTTTGCAGAAATTTACGATACGGTCGGTGGGAAGGACAAAAGAACCGTCTTCCGGGCGAAACCCTTCCGATTTCAGGAAATCCTCCCAGCCGGGCAGCGCGCAGGAAAGGCGGTACGCCCCGCGGTTGGCGGCAAAGGAGGCGGCGGCGCGCAGAAGGCTGTCCGCGAGGAAGCGGCGCTCCGGCTCTTCACCGTCCGCCTCGAGCAATACGATGCGGAGCACGGAGCTGGAAACGCGCACGCCGACGGCGCCGAGGCGCGCTCCGCGGTCCGTCATGACGAGGACGTCCTCCGCGTCGGGATGCTCGCGGCGAAAGCGCTCGAGCTCCTCTCCCGCAAGGGGCAGGATGGCGATCATCTGCCTCTCCCCCTTCCCCGGGCGGGCCTGTCCTTCAAGGCCGTCCCCGTCTGCCGGGAGCGCGCCTCCTCCTTGAGGCGGCGCACCTCCTCCGGGGTGAGCGCGCGCCACTTGCCGGGCGGCAGCATCCCGAGACGGACGCAGCCCATCGCGACGCGCTTAAGCCGCGCGACCTCGAGGCAGAGCTGCTCGCACATATTGCGGATCTGGCGGTTGCGTCCCTCGTAGAGAATGATCTCGAGGACGACGCGCCCCTTCTCCTGCGTCAGGACGCGCACGCGCGCCGGAGCGGTCTTCCTGCCGTCGATGACCATGCCGGACTCCATCTGGGCGAGCTGCTCGTCCGTGACGGCGGGGTGGACCGTCACGCGGTACGTCTTCGGGACGTGGCGGGTCGGGTGCGTCAGCGCGTTGGCGAACGCGCCGTCGTTCGTCATCAGGAGAAGGCCCTCGGAGTCCTTATCGAGGCGGCCGACGGGGTAGACGCGCTGCTCCACGTCCTCAATGAGCTCCGCCACGCATTTGCGGTCGCGCTCGTCGCTCATCGTCGTGATGTAGCCTCTCGGCTTGTGGAGCATGAGGTAGACGTTCTCCTGCGCCGCGGCGAGCGGCTTTCCGCGGACGGTGATGCGATCGGCGGCGGGATCCGCCCTGTCGCCGAGCTTCGCCGTCTCGCCGTTCACGGCGACGTCCCCCGCCGCGATCCACTCCTCCGCCTTCCGGCGGGACGCGAGACCGCAGTCCGCAATGATTTTCTGCAGCCTGATTTTTTCCTGTGCCATGGTGTGCAACAATCCCTTTATGTGTAATGTATTTTTCTGCCGGACGGAGCGGCGCGCGGAGGAGTTCTCCCCCTCCGCGCGCTCCTCAGCTCCAGCCAAAGAAATCCGATATTTTCTCCCAGAAGCTGCGCGGCGGCTCCTTCCGCCGCACGTCCTCCGCGGCGTAGAGCGGCGAGCTCTGCATCAGCTCCCCGTCGAGCCAGTAGGAGATCGAACCGACGCGCTCCCCCTCGCGGACGGGCGCGTACAGAAAACGCGGCAGCTCCACGCGGCTGACGACGCGCTCCGCCTCCTCGCGGAGCACCGGGAAGCCCTCCGTCAGCTCGCCGCAGACGCCAACCGTCCCCTCCTCGCCGCCCGTTACCGGAAGCGTGCCCTGAAACGGGACGTCGCCCGGCTCGTAGCGCTCCATGACGGAAAAGCCGTACTCCAGCATCGCGAGGTGGTCGTTCCAGTCGTCCGGCGCGCTGAGCGTCACGGCGACAAGGCGGACCCCTCCCCGCTCCGCCGCCGAGACGAGGCAGCGCCCCGCCTGCTTCGTGTAGCCCGTCTTCACGCCGATGCAGCCGTCGAGCTGCGTAAGGAGCTTGTTGTGGTTCTGATACGTCCTCGTCTCCTCCGGGGAGGCAAACGCGACCTGCACCGACGCGCTGCGCGAAAGCTCGAGAAACGCTTCGTTTTCGAGCGCCTCGCACGTCAGCGCCGCAAGATCGGCAGCCGTCGTATAATGCCCCTCGGCGTCGAGGCCGGAGGGCGTCACAAAATGGGTGTGGGTCAGCCCGAGCGCGGCGGCGCGCGCGTTCATGCGGTCGGCGAACGCTTCGAGCGAGCCGCCGATGAGGAAGGCCGCGGCGTTCGCGGCGTCGTTCCCGGAGACGGACAGCATCCCCGCGGCGAGGCCGTGCAGCGTCAGGCGGTCGCCCGCGCGCAGACCCATCGAGGAGCCCTCTACCCGGATCATTTCATCGGTAATGGTCACCTCGCGGTCGGGCTCCTCGAGCGTGAGCAGAGCCGTCATGATTTTTGTGGTGCTCGCCATCGCCCGCTCCTCCTGCGCGTTCTTCTCATAGAGGACGCGCCCCGTCTCCGCCTCAACCAGAATCGCCGAGGCGGCGGAGGTTTCCGGCCAAGCGGAGGTCTCCGCGCGCGCCGGGAAGGGGAGAAACAGAAACCAGACGATTGTGAGAAGGAGGGCTGCCGTTTTTTTACCCATGCATCATCACCTGCCAACACATTCCTATGCGGCAGGCGGGCAATTTATCCGTTCTCCGCGGACTCCCCCGCCGGGGCTTCCTCGCGGGAAGCCTCCGCTTTGGCGTCCTTCCTCGATTTGAGGAACTCGTTGATCTTGTCCGCGACGTCGGGAATCATGCCGATGACGCGGTCGGCGGAGCTGTTGTACGGGTCGATCTGCAGCAGACGCGTGCTGCCGCCGCTGATGGTCAGAAACGCGAGCGGCGTGACCGTCACGCCCGCGCCCGCGCCGCCGCCGAAGTAATTCTTCTCCGGGTGCGCCTTCGACGGGAGGTCGGAGCCGCCGGACGCGAAGCCGTAGCTGATTTTGGAGATCGGAATGATCACCGTGCCGTCCGGCGTTGTGATGGGATCGCCCATCACGGTGTTGGCGTCGATCATCTGCCGGATTTTGTCCAGGGTAACGTTCATCATGCCTTCAATCGGATGCTCG
>CALWIH010000009.1 GCA_944380675.1 uncultured Clostridia bacterium
CAAGCAGAACAACAAGTACAACAAGAACGAGAGCAAGATTACCTTTGCGGATGTGGAGGACTGCCTGATCCTCGTGGTCTCTTCCTTTTCGAACGTGACCTCCTACGAAAACCAGACGAAAAAAGCTATCACAAACAAGGGCATCCAGGAAGCGATGACGGATCTGCTGCGCCGTCAGCTTGAGATTTATCTCATTGAAAACCCTATCGAGGCGGAGCGCATCGGCGCGCAGGTGCTTGTCAACAAGCGCAGCCGCGAGGACGCCGAAAAGACGCGCCTCAACATCAAGAAAAAACTTACCAGCACGATGGATGTGACGAGCCGCGTGGCCAAATTTGTGGATTGCCGCAGCCGCAACGCGGAGGAGCGGGAAATTTTCATCGTGGAGGGCGATTCCGCCCTCGGCGCGTGCAAGCAGGCGCGCGACCCGGATTTCCAGGCCATCATGCCGATCCGCGGCAAGATTCTCAACTGCCTCAAGGCGGATTATGATAAGATTTTCAAGAGCGACATTATCACCGATCTCATCAAGGTGCTCGGCTGCGGCGTGCAGGTCAAGTCAAAGGCGAACCGCGATCTCTCGTCGTTCGATATGAATTCCCTGCGGTGGAGTAAGGTGATCCTCTGCACCGATGCGGATGTGGACGGCTTCCAAATCCGCACGCTGCTGCTCACCATGCTGTATCGCCTCACGCCCGCCCTCATCGAGGCCGGCAAGGTTTTCATCGCGGAATCCCCGCTTTTTGAGATCACCTGCAAGAATGAGACGTATTTTGCCTATGATGAGCAGGAGAAGGAGCGTATCCTCAAAAAGCTCGAGGGGAAAAAGGTTACGATCCAGCGCAGCAAAGGACTTGGTGAAAACGAGCCGGACATGATGAACCTCACCACCATGAATCCTGCCACCCGACGGCTCATCAAGGTCATGCCGGATGATGCAGAACGCACGGCGCAGGTGTTTGACCTGCTGCTCGGCGACAACCTGACCGGCCGGAAGGATCACATTGCGGAATATGGCCGTCTATACGTGGATGAAGCCGACGTGAGCTGAGAAAGGAGGAAATAGAATGCCGAAAAAGAAGGACGGGCCGGCCAGGCCGGCCCGCACCGCTGCGCGCGGTGTGATTGAGCGCGCCGGCGAGGTGGTGGAGCAGCCTATCGTGGAGACGCTTGAGAAGAACTACATGCCCTACGCCATGAGCGTCATCCTCTCTCGCGCCATCCCGGAGATCGACGGCTTCAAGCCCTCCCACCGCAAGCTGCTCTTCACAATGTACAAAATGGGGCTTCTCGGTTCCGCGCGTACAAAGAGCGCCAACATCGTCGGCCAGACGATGAAGCTCAACCCGCACGGCGACGCCGCCATCTACGACACGATGGTGCGCCTGAGCCGCGGCTATGAGGCGCTGCTGCACCCGTATGTGGACTCGAAGGGCAACTTCGGCAAATTCTATTCGCGCGACATGGCGTGGGCCGCCTCGCGATACACGGAGGCGCGCCTCGACAACATCTGCCAGGAGCTGTTCCGCGACATCGACAAGGACACCGTCAACTTCGTCGACAACTACGACAACACCCTCAAGGAGCCGACGCTCCTTCCGGCGACGTTCCCGTCGGTGCTCGTCAACGCGAACACCGGCATCGCCGTCGGCATGGCGAGCTCAATCTGCCCGTTCAACCTCGCGGAGGTCTGCCAGACGGCGATCGGCCTCATCCGCGACCCGGAGTTTGACGTGCTGTCGACGCTGCAGGCCCCCGATTTTCCGGGCGGCGGCCTGATTGTCTACGACAGAAAGCAGATGGAGGAGATCTACGCCGGCGGGCGCGGCAGCTTCCGCGTCCGTGCGCGCTACTCCTATGACAAGTCCGCCAACTGCGTCGACGTGACGCAGATTCCGCCGACCACGACGGTCGAGGTCATCGTCGAGAAGGTCGTCGATCTCATCAAGCAGGGAAAGCTCAAGGAGATTTCCGATATCCGCGACGAGACCGGCCTGAGCGGCCTGAAAATCACCATCGACCTCAAGCGCGGCGTCGACCCCGACAAGCTCATGCAGAAGCTCTTCCGCATGACGACGCTCGAGGACAGCTTTTCCTGCAACTTCAACGTCCTCGTCTCCGGCGTCCCGCGCGTGATGGGCGTGCGCGAGCTCCTCGACGAGTGGACGGCCTTCCGCGTGGAGTGCGTCCGCCGCCGCACCTACTACGACCTTTCCCGCAAGCGCGAGAAGCTTCACCTGCTCCGCGGCCTGCAGGCCATCCTGCTCGACATCGACAAGGCCGTGAAGATTGTCCGCGAGACGGAGGAGGAGGCCGAGGTCGTCCCGAACCTGATGATCGGCTTCGGCATCGACGAGACGCAGGCCGAGTTCGTGGCGGAAATCAAGCTGCGCCACCTCAACCGCGAATATATTTTGAAGCGCACCGACGAGATCGAATCCCTCGAGAAGGACATCGCCTCCCTGCAGGAGATCATGGACAGCAAGGCCAAGGTCAAGTCCATCATCGTTTCCGAGCTCCGTGAGGTCGCGAAGACGTACGGCCAGCCGCGCCGCTCGATGCTCCTCTACGCCGACGAGCTCGAGGAGGACGCCGCTGAGGAGGACGTGCCGGACTATCCCGTCCACCTCTTCTTCAGCCGCGAGGGCTACTTCAAGAAGATCACCCCCCAGTCGCTGCGCATGAGCGGCGAGCAGAAGCTCAAGGAGGGGGACGAGATCGTTCAGGCGCTCGAGGCGACGAACAACTCCGATCTTCTCTTCTTCACCGACCGCTGCCAGGTCTACAAGGCGAAGGCCGGCGACTTCGGCGACACGAAGGCGAGCGTCCTCGGCGAGTATATCCCCGCGCGCCTCGGCATGGACGAGGGAGAGAACGCCGTCTATATGGCGGTGACGAAGGACTATTCCGGCTGGATGCTGTTCTTCTTCGACAACGGTAAGGCCGCGAAGGTCGATCTTGCCGCCTACGAGACGAAGACGAACCGCAAGAAGCTCCTCGGCGCCTACAGCGACAAGTCGCCGCTCGTCAGCGCCTACCAGCTCCCCGAGGATCGCGAGTTCCTCCTCACCAATTCGCAGGGCGGCAGACTGCTCCTGTTCCATACGGGCGCCGTCGCGTCGAAATCCACGAGAAGCACGCAGGGCGTGCAGGTGATGACGCTCAAAAAGGGCGCGCGCGTGCTCTCCGCCGTCCCGTATGAGGAGGGAATGCTCAAAAAGCCCGACCGCTGCCGCAAAAGCATCCCCGCCGCCGGCGCTCTGCCCACCGCGGAGGAAACGCAGGGCGAGCAGCTGACGCTCTGAAAAAAGAATCCGCCGGAGCCAATGGCTCCGGCGGACTGGAAGCGGGAGCGGCAAACGCATACATTCGCTCCGGCTCCTGACCCTTAGTATGGCGGATCGCCGCCCCGATATTCTTCCGCGCACGGCTTTCCTTTGCCGTGTGCGGATTTTTTTTCAAAAACCGCGGGGGAATGATTGACAAGCGCCGCTTCTTTCGCTATAATGGCGTTGTTTACTTTATCAGGTAAAAGCTTTAAACCGATAAACTGAGGAGTGGGAGTATGCCAAAGGAAATTTCTATCTGGATTATCATCGCCCTCTATATCGCGGCGATGGTGCTTGTGGGAATTCAGAGCGCCCGCAAGACAAAGACGCTGACCGATTTTGTCGTCGGAGGCCGCAAGGCGGGTCCGTGGGTTTCCGCGTTCGCGTACGGTACGACGTACTTTTCCGCGGTGCTGTTCATCGGCTACGCCGGCGGCAGCGGCTTCAGCTTCGGCCTCTGGGCGGTGCTGATCGGCGTCTCGAACGGCCTGCTCGGCGCGTATCTCGCGTGGAAGCTGCTCGCGCCGAAAACGCGCGACGTCACGCGGCGCCTCAAGATCAAGACGATGCCGCAGATGTTCGAGAAGCGCTACTGCTCCTCGCGCATGAAAACGTTCGCCGCGATTCTGATCTTTATCTTCATGGTGCCGTATTCGGCGAGCGTGTATTCCGGCCTTTCCTACCTGTGCGAGATTGCCCTCGGCATCCGCTATGAGTGGGCGATGGTGGCGATTGCGGTCGTCGCGGCGGCTTACCTCATCGCGGGCGGCTACATTGCCTCGCTGCGGGCCGATCTCATTCAGGGCATGGTGATGATTTTCGGCGTGCTGCTGATGGTCGGCTTTATTGTCGCGTCGCCCGACGTCGGCGGCTTTACCGCCGGCCTTGAGCGCCTGACGAAGGTGATGGACGAGCAGGGAATTCTCAAGCTCAGCGGCTCCGGCGTCGCGCAGCTTATCGGCCTGTGCCTGCTCACGAGCGTCGGCACCTGGGGAATGCCGCAGATGATTCAGAAGTTCTACGGCGTCGCCGACGAGAAGGCCATCCGCGCCGGCACGGTGATCTCGACCGCGTTCTGCACGCTGATCTCCGTCGTCGCCTACTTCATCGGCTCGCTGACGCGCCTGTTCTTCACGGAGGCTCCCGCGGGCGGCACCGACCAGATGATTCCGATCATCCTCGACAAGACGCTGCCCTCCGTTCTGCTCGGCGTGGTGCTCGTGCTTGTGCTCTCCGCGTCCGTCTCGACGCTCTCCGGCCTGACGCTCTCTGCGTGCTCGGCTATCTCGATTGACCTCATCGCGGCGCACCGCAAGGTCGACGACAGAAAGAAGACGCTGTTCCAGACCCGCGTGCTGTGCTTCGTCTTCATCGTGCTCTCGTTCGTCATCGCCGTCTTCAAGACGCCGATCCTCACCCTGATGTCCTTCTCCTGGGGCACGATTTCCGGCGCGTTCCTCGCGCCGTACTTCCTCGGCCTGTGGTGGAAGAGGATGAACCGCACCGGCGCGTGGGCGGGTATGATTGTCGGCGTCTGCGTGTCTCTCGGCCTCGCGATCGGCTCCGGCTTCAACACCGGCAACGCGGCGCTGTTCGGCGTTATCGCGATGGCCTCGTCGTTCGTCGCCTGCCTGATCGCCGCCCCGGTCGGCTGCCGTCTCGGCGGGAAATTTGCCGAGGTTCCCCCGGAGTTCTACGACAAGAGCTTCAGCCTCCAGGCGGGGGAGGGCAAAAACGCCGTCGCCGGGGCGAAAAAATGACTTGCAAAGCACCTTTGAATGTGCTATGATGTTCTAAGATCGATATTTATGCTTTTCGGAGGTGCCTTATGCCAGCTATCCAGATTGTCTTTGGCGTCATCCTTCTGCTGTTTTCCATCGCGATTACGGTGATTGTAATCCTGCAGGAAGGCCATCAGCAGAACGTCGGCGCTATCACCGGCGGCGCGGATACGTTCCTTTCGAAGAACAAGGCCCGTTCGGTCGACGCGTTCTTGGCAAGATGGACGAAAGTGATTACCATTGGCTTCTTTGTCCTGGTCATCGCGATCAACATCTTCATGTTCTTCTCGAAATAACGAAGATCGGCCCCTCGCCGGAAGGCGGGGGGCTTTCTTTGCTTCCTGTTTGTCATGGGATAGCCGGCACAGCCGCGCGATCGGCGGCCCGGCCCCGTTTGAGCGGGGCGGAAGGCAATATGATGTGTGTGTGAAGATGGAGGAAAAATGAGCAAGAAATTCAAAGGAAAACAGTACGGCGGTTCCCGCCCGCAGCCGAGCCGCCGCCCGCAGACGACGACCATTCACCTCGGGGAGCGCCCGGCCGCGGCGCCCGCGGAGAAGAAAAGCGTTCCGGGGAGAATTGTCTCCCTCTCGAGAAACTTCGCGTTTGCCCGTCCGGACGACGGCGGCGAGGATATGTTCATCCATGTCGACCGCCTGCACGGCGCGTTTCTCGGCGACAGCGTCGTGCTGACGAACATCGTCCAGCAGGAGAAGGGCCCGAGCGCCGAGGTGGGGGAGATCACCGCCGAGGGCTCGCGCTTTCTGACGGGTACGCTCCGCCGCGACGATTTCGGCACGCTGTTCCACGCCGACGCCGCCCTGCGCTACGCCCTCCCGCTCGCGAAGGGCAGCCTGACGGGGCTGCACGACGGCGACAAGGTGCAGGTCGAGGTTGTGGCGGGCAGTCACGGCGAATATATGGGCCGCGTCCTCAAGCGGTACGGCCGCGGCGACTCCGCCCGCGTCTGCGCGGAGGCCATCATCGACGAAAACCGGATCCGCCGCGAGTTCCCGGAGGACGTGCGCGCCGAGGCGGAAAAGCTGAAGCACCGCAAGGTTCTGCCCGAGGAGCTCAAGGGCCGCCTCGACCTGCGCGACACGGCGATCTGCACGATCGACAGCGCGTCCGCGAAGGATCTCGACGACGCGATCTCCGTTTCCCGGACGAAGACGGGCTACAAGCTCGGCGTGCACATCGCGGACGTCTCGCACTACGTCCGCCCCGGCAGCGCCATCGACCGCGAGGCGATGGAGCGCGGCACGTCCGTCTATTTCGCCGACCGCGTCATCCCGATGCTCCCCGAGGAGCTCTCGAACGGCGTATGCTCCCTCAACGCGGGGGAGGACAAGCTGACGTTCTCCGCCCTCATCTGGATCGACCTTGACGGCAATATTGAGAAATACGAATTCCACAAGTCCGTGATTCATTCCAAGGTGCGCGGCGTTTACTCCGAGGTCAACGAGATCTTCGCCGGAAAGGCGTCGAAGGAGCTCAAGGAGAAATACGCTCCCGTCCTCCGCTCGCTGTCGATGGCGAGAAAGCTCGCCGCTCTGCTCCGCCGAAAGTCGAAGGAGGCCGGCACGGTCGACCTCGCGACGACCGAGCCCGTCTTCACCGTCGACGAGAACGGCGTCTGCATCGACGTCAACCCGCATCCGACGGGCGAGAGCGAGCAGATGATTGAGCAGCTCATGATTATGGCGAACCGCGCCGCCGCGATGCTCGCGGAGAAGCATCAGCTTCCCTTCGTGTACCGCGTCCATGAGAAGCCCAACCCCGACCGCGTCGACAGCCTCGCCGAGCTTGTGACGGCGCTCGGCCTCTCCGCGAAGCCGCTCGAGCACCGCGGCGACGTGAAGACGGCAGACCTCGCCGCCGTCATGCGCCAGGCCGAGGGGACGAGCTCCGAGCGCGTCATCTCGCACCAGATTCTGCGCACGATGGCGAAGGCGCGGTACGACACCGCCCCGCTCGGCCATTTCGGTCTGGCTCTCGCCGATTACTGCCATTTTACCTCGCCCATCCGCCGCTATCCCGATACCTCGATTCACCGCATCCTTTCGCTGTGGCTCGAGACGCAGAACCGCGGCGAGTGTGCCGCGCGCTTCCAGAGCTTCGCGCAGGAGTCGGCGTCCCGTTCCTCGGAATGCGAGGTGCGCGCCATGGCGGCGGAGCGCAGCGCGGAGGACTGCTATATGGCCGAATATATGCACGGCCATCTCGGCGAGCGCTATATCGGCGTCATCAGCGGCGTGACGATGCGCGGCGTCTTCGTCCAGCTGCCGAACACCGTCGAGGGCTTCGTGCCCGTGGAGAGCTTCCCCAATGCCCGCTACCACTTTGACGGCGCGGTCAGCCAGGTCGACGAGACGACGGGCCGCCGCCTGACCATCGGCCAGGAGCTTCCCGTCAAGGCTGTCGCAGCCGACGTTTCCAGCGGGCGCATCGATTTCGCGTACGACCCCGCGGAGTAAACCGAAGCCCGGCAGGACTGCCGGGCTTTTTTGAAGGAGGATTCAGCCGTGATCACAGCCGACTGCCATCTGCATACCTCGTTTTCCACCGACTCCGACGCTCCCATGGAGGCGATGCTCGCGTCCGCCGTCCGGAAGGGACTCTCCACCGTCTGCTTCACGGAGCATCTCGACTACGATTACCCGCCGGAGAACGGGGAGGAGGTCTTCCTCCTCGATTTGCCCGCGTACTGCGAAAAGCTGCTGGAGCTGCGCGAGCGCTTCCGGGGAAAAATCGAGGTGCTGTTCGGCGTCGAGCTCGGCATGATGCCGTACCTCGGCGCGCGCTGCGAGGAGGTTGTGCGCGCGTGGCCGTTTGACTTCGTGATTGCCTCGTCTCATCTGGTGGACGGGCGCGATCCGTACTATCCCGACTTTTTCGAGGGCGTTTCGGAGGAGGAGGCGTACGCCTCCTATTTCCGCACGATTCCGGCGAACGTCCGGGCGTTTTCGTCGTTCCACACCTACGCCCACCTCGACTACGTCGTCCGCTACGGCCCGCACCGCAACGAGCGGTATTCCTATGAGAAGTACCGCGAGGCGATCGAGCCCGCCCTGCGGATTCTGATTGAGAACGGCAAGGCGCTCGAGGTGAATACCGGCGGCTACCGCAGCGGTCTCGGACAGCCGAACCCGCACCTCGACGTGCTGCGCGCTTACCGGGAGCTCGGCGGCGAGCTTATCACCATCGGCTCCGACGCCCATGCTCCGGAGGGCGTCGCGCTCGAGTTCGATCGCCTTTCCGAGCTCCTGCCGGCGCTCGGCTTTACGCATTACGCGGTCTTCAAGGGCGGTAAGCCGGAGCTTCGTCCGTTCTGAGCCTGTCATATCAGCGCCTGCGCGCGCCGTATATATGTAGGGAAGTTTCGGCGTTCGCGCCGGAGAGCGGGGGATGGGAATGAAGCGGAGAAGCCAGGGCTTTCTGGGCGGCGCGTTGATTCTGCTGCTTGCGGTCGGCATTGTGAAGGTGATGGGTGCGCTCTTCAAGATTCCTCTCAACGCCGCCATCGGCGACGTGGGCATGGGATATTTCGGGACGGCGTATACCATTTATAACCCGATTTTCAGCCTCGCGACGGCGGGGCTGCCTGTTGCGGTCTCACGCCTTGTTTCGGAAAACAGAGCGCTCGGCCGCTTCCGCGACGTGCGCCGCCTGCACGCCGTGTCCGTTCCGATTTTTGTGCTGATGGGGGCGCTGGCCTGTGCGCTGATGCTGTTCGGGTCCGCGCCGTTTCTGTCTTTTGTCAACGAGGCCGATCAAAACGCGCTGCCCGCCATGCTCGTCCTCGCGCCCGCCGTCTTTTTCGGCGCGCTTTCCGCCATCTTCCGCGGCTATTACGAGGGACTCGGCGATATGCGCCCCACGGCCTTCTCGGAGGTGGCGGAGTCGTTCTGCCGGCTCGTCCTCGGCCTATATGCCGCCAACCGCGTGATGGAGCGCGCGATGGACGAGTACGCCGCGTCCGGGACGGTTTTCGGCGCGCCTGCCGCTTCTGCGGAATACGCCCGCTCCGCCGCGCTTCCGTACGCGGCGGCCGGCGCGATCCTCGGCGTCACCGTGGGGTCGGTGATCGGTCTGCTGCTCCTGTTTGTCTATCACCGCGTGCGGGGCGACGGAATTTCCCGCGAGCAGCTTGCCGCTTCTCCCGCTCCGGCGGGGCGGCGGAAGCTCGTGCGGCAGCTGGTCTGCACCGCCGTCCCTGTCGCCCTCGCTGCGCTTGCCGTCAACCTCTCGAGCCTGGTGGATACCGCTTTTCTGCAGAACCGCATCGGCGCCGTGATGCGGGAGAGTCCCGACGTCCTCCTCGGGCTGTACGGCGATTTCCTCCGCCCGGAGGACGTCGCGCAGGGCAGAGTGCCGACGGCGCTGTTCGGCTGCTACACGAACGCCCTGACGCTGTTCATGCTGGTGCCCGCCCTCACGCAGGCGTTCGGCGTCTCCGCACTGCCGAGCGTGACGGCGGCCTGGGCGAGCGGAAGCCGGAAAAGGCTCGAGCGCAGCGTCGAGAACGTGCTGCGCGTCGTGGCGCTGATCGCTTTGCCCGCCGGGATGGCGCTCTCCGTTCTCTCGGAGCAGATTGCCGCCCTGCTCGGCTACAATCCGATTACGGGGAAGCTGCTCGTCCTTTTGGGGCTCGCCTCCATCTTCGCGGCGGCAAACGTGCCGGTAAACAGTATGCTGCAGGCCGTGGGCCGCGTCGATCTGCCGGTGAAGCTCCTCTGCTTCGGCCTTGCTTTGAAGATCGCGCTCAATTATGTCCTGACGGGCGTCCCGGAGATCAACGTGATGGGCGCCGGGATCGGGACGCTCGTCTGCTATTTCTTCCTCACCTTCTTCGGCCTCGCCGCGCTCGGGAAGGAGACGGGGCTGCAAATGCGCCTGTTTCGGCTTTTCGGAAAGCCCTGCGCCGCCTCCGTTTTGGCCTCGGCGGCCGCCTGGCAGATCGCGGAGCGAACGGCCTCCTGCACAGCGGAAAAGCCGCGCGCCGCGCTCTCCATGGGCGTTTTTTTGCTCGTCTACGCGATTTGCGTGTTATTTTTGAAGGTTTTGAGAAAAACTGATCTCGAGGCTTTTCCCGGAGCAGAAAAAATTACGAAAATACTTGAAAAACATCACTGGATAGGGTAAAATAAACTCTAAACTGTGATGCGGAGCCTCGGGGGGATTGCGCCTTGAATTTTGTGCAGAAGGATAAATATTCGATGGACGATCTGCTTGTTCTGATGGAATGCCTGCGCGCGCCGGACGGCTGCCCGTGGGACAGGGAGCAGACGCACCGCTCCATCCGCCAGTGCTTTCTCGAGGAGACGTACGAGGCGCTGGAGGCCATCGACACGGAGAATGCCGCGCTTCTCGAGGAGGAGCTTGGAGACGTCCTGTTCCAGGTCGTGTTCCACGCGCAGCTCGAAAAGGAGAAGAATTCCTTTGCTTTTGACGACGTCGTCGACGGCGTCGTGCGCAAAATGCTGCTGCGCCATCCTCATGTGTTCGGCGACGTGACGGTCGGCGGGACGGGAGACGTCCTGCGCAACTGGGACGCCATCAAGAAGGAATCGAAGCATCAGAAGTCGCAGACGGAGGTTCTGCAGAGCGTCGCCAAAACGCTGCCCGCGCTGATGCGGGCGCAGAAGCTGCGTCATAAGGCCGCGTCCGCCGCTCCCTTTACCGGGGAGGAGTGCGCGCAGGATATCCGGACGTCGCTTTCAAAGCTTGAGAGCGCGCAGACGAAGGAGGAAAAATCCTCCCTGCTCGGAGAGCTGCTGTTTGCCGCCGCCGGTCTCGCGGATTCCCTCGGCGTCGAGTCCGAGGAGGCGCTCGTGCGTTCGTGCGAGTCGTTCCTCGCGGAGTTTGCCGAGCGGGAGGCGGAAAAGAACCGATAATTTTCGGATGCAACCAAATCCGATAAATTTAATAAAATGTTGGAGGTCAAAAGAATGAATAAAACTGAGTTGATTGCCGCTGTCGCGGAAAAGGCTAGCATTTCCAAGAAGGATGCCGACAGCGCCGTGAACGCTGTTATTGATACCATCGTGGAAGCTCTCGCCGCCGAGGAGAAGGTTCAGCTGGTCGGCTTCGGTACGTTTGAGGTTCGTTCCCGCGGCGCCCGCCAGGGCCGCGACCCCAGAACGAACTCCCCGATCACCATTCCCGCTTCCAAGGTTCCTGCCTTCAAGGCCGGCAAGGCGTTCAAGGACTCCGTTTCCAAGTAAGCGGTTTTGTATGCCAGGGCTGCGGGCGAGGCGCGAGCGCGCTTCGTCTGCGGCCTTTTTCTATCCCCGGGAGGTGAAAGAAAGATGAGACTTGACAAATATCTGAAGGTATCGCGCCTGATCAAGCGCCGCACCGTCGCGAACGAGGCGTGCGACGCCGGACGCGTCCTGGTCAACGGCAAGCCCGCCCGCGCGTCGTACGACGTGAAGGTCGGCGACGTCCTCGAGGTGCAGCTCGGCGCGCGCACGCTCAAGGCGCGCGTGCTCTCCGTCTCCGAGTACGCGAAGAAGGAGGAGGCGGGGGAGCTCTACGAATTCCTCGCCTGAGACGCATGATCTGCCCCGTTCTCCGCATACAAATAGGATAACCCCAAGCGCGGGGCGGCAGCTCCGCCGCGCGGGGGAACCTCAGAAAGCGGAGGAGAAGGCGTATGACGGAGGAGAAAAAACAGGGCAAGACCCCGCACAGCGTGATTCTGGAAAACAGGAAAGCCTTTACGGCCACGGGCGTCTCGAACGTCGACAGCTTTGACGAGCAGACCATCGTGGCATACACCGATCTCGGCGAGCTGACCGTCAGGGGCAGCGGGCTGCACATCAACCGCCTCAACATCGAGACGGGAGAGCTGACGCTCACGGGGGAAGTGACCTCCCTGACGTATTCCGAGGGGCGTCCGAGCGGCGGCGTGCTTTCCCGCCTGTTCAAATGACGGAGCTCAATCTCCCGCTCGACGAGCAGGTACGGGGCTTTCTGATAGCCGCCGCGGTCGGCGTCCTGCTCGGCGCGCTGTACGACGCCGCGCGCGTTTACCGCATCCTGATGCGCCCGCCGAAGCGGCAGGTCTTTTTTCTCGACGCGGCGGTGATCTGCCTTTGCGCGCTGCTGACCTTTCTCACGGCGCTCGCGGTGAGCCGCGGCACGCTGCGCTTCTATCTGTTTCTCGGAGAGGCGATAGGGTGGTGCGCCTATGCCGTTTCCATCGGGCAGGTGACCGTCAGGCTGGCGCGCGCCCTTTTGCGGCTTCTCGAACGGGCGCTGTTTCGCCCCCTGCGGCGCGTCCTCGCGAGCCTGCGCGCGCTTTTTCTCCGCGCGGCGCGAAGCGCGGAACGTTTTCTGAAAAAAATCCTGAATCTCAGGAAAAAAGCCTTGAAACCGCGCGGGTAAGTAGTGTATAATCGAGGTGGACTGCAGGACTCGCCCGCGCGCGGGAATCGTCGGTCACAGAAGGGCGGCGGCGGAAGTGAAGGTCATCAAAACACAGAAGAAAAAGAACAGCTTCCTGCTGAAAATTGCCGTGCTTGCGTTTTCCGTCTATATGGTTGCGGCTCTTGTCAATCAGCAGATTCAAATCAGCGAAAAAACGCGCCAGCTCTCGGAGATGCAGCAGCAGCTCGAGGAGCAGGATATCCGCAACGAGGAGCTTCGCCGCTCTCTCTCCGACAGTACGGAGGAGAACGAGGACTATATCGAGCGCTATGCCAGAGAAGAACTCGACTATGCGAAGCCGAGCGAGCGCGTCTTTGTCAATATAGCCGGTAATTGAAGAAGTGTCATTAAGGAGGATAAAACAGGTTTATGCAGCTTGAGGTAGGAATGATCCTGGAAGGAAAAGTAACGGGGATCACGAAATTCGGCGCGTTTGTGGAGCTTCCGGGCGGACGGACGGGTATGGTACATATCTCCGAGGTCGCCGCTACCTTTGTCAAGGAGATTCGCGATTATGTGAGCGAAAATCAGACGATCAAGGTCAAAATCCTCAACATCAGCGAGGACGGGAAGATCAGCCTTTCCATGAAGCGCGCGGTGGATCCGCCTCCGAGAACGGGGAATTCCGCGTCCCGCCAGCAGCGTCCCGGAAGGCCCGGCAGCTATGAGTGGCAGAGCCGCAGGAACGAGGGCGGTACCTTCGAGGAAATGATGTCCCGCTTTAAGCAGACCAGCGACGAAAAAATGTCGGACCTCAAGCGCTGCATGGAATCCAAGCGCGGCGGCTTCTCCCGCCACGGCGGATCGCAGAAATGACGCGGACTGACAAGCTTTCAGAAGGCGGAGCGGATTGCTGCTCCGCTTTTTTGCGCGGTAAATTGCGAATATTAGGGAAAGAACGGGGAGTGTGGATTTAGTGCTGTTTCTGAACGCGGTGATACATACCATGGCGGGGCCTGTCCTGCCGAACGGGTATCTGAGAATAGAGGGAACGAAAATCATGGACGTCGGCCCGATGCCGGTGGAGCCGGACGAGGAGTCCGTCGATCTCGGCGGCGCGCACGTCTATCCGGGCTTTATCGACGCCCACACGCATATCGGTATGTGGGAGGACGGTCTCTGCTTCGAGGGAGACGACGGCAACGAGGAAACGGATCCGGTGCAGCCGCAGCTGCGCGCCATCGACGCCGTCAACCCGATGGATCGCTGCTTCTCCGAGGCGGTTGACGCCGGCGTCACGACGGTGCTGACGGGTCCCGGCAGCGCGAACCCGATTGGCGGCCAGTTCGCCGCCCTGAAGACGTTCGGCAGACGCGTCGACAAGATGATCGTCCGCGCGCCCGTGGCGATGAAAATGGCGCTCGGCGAAAACCCGAAGAACGTCTACCACGAAAAGAATCAGTCTCCCTCCACGCGCATGGCCACCGCCGCCCTGATTCGCGATCAGCTGATGAAGGCGAAGCGGTATGAGGAGGCTGTCCTGCGCGCCGAGGCGGACGACGAGCTCGACCCGCCGGAGTACGACGGCAAGTGCGAGGCGCTGCTGCCGGTCCTGCGCCGGGAGCTCAAGGTGCATTTTCACGCCCACCGCGCCGACGACGTCTTCACCGCGATGCGGATAGCGTCCGAGTTTTCGCTCGACTATGTGATTGTCCACGGGACGGAGGGCGCCCTCATTGCCGACGAGCTCGCCGAGGAGCACGTCCGCGTCCTTTCCGGCCCGCTGATCTGCGACCGCTCGAAGCCGGAGCTGCGCAACCTGACGCCCGCCACGCCCGGGAAGCTCGCGAAGGCCGGCGTGCCGACCGCCATCATCACCGATCACCCCGTCGTCCCGATCCAGTACCTCCCGCTCTGCGCGGCGCTCGCCGTGCGCGAGGGGATGGACGAGGAGGAGGCGCTCGCTGCCATCACCTGCAACCCCGCGAAAATCTGCGGCATCGACGACCGCGTCGGCACGCTCGAGACGGGGAAGGACGCCGATTTTGTCGTCTTCCGCGAGAATCCGCTGTCGCTTGCCGCAAAGCCGGAGATGGTCTATATCAGCGGCCGCCGCGTGCGCTGAGGAGGGAAATGTCATGAGAGAAATTGACGTGCGGGAGATCGCGGACGCCGTCGCGCGCCTCTGCGTCGAGGCAAACCGCGAGCTGCCCGCCGATCTGGAAGAGAAAATCGGAGCCGCCGCCCGGTCGGAGCAAAACGCGCTCGGCAGGGCCGTGCTCTGCGATCTGTGCCGCAATATGCAGGCGGCGCGGGAGCTCAGCCTGCCCGTCTGCCAGGACACCGGCATGGCCGTCGTCTTCGCCGAGATCGGCCAGGACGTCCATCTGACGGGCGGCTCGTTTGAGGACGCCGTGAACGAGGGCGTCCGCCGCGGCTATACGGACGGGCTCCTCCGCTGCTCCGTCGCGGCAGACCCGATCCGCCGCGGCAACACGGGAGACAACACCCCCGCCGTCCTCCACACACGGCTCGTTCCCGGCGACCGCGTCAGCCTTACCGTCGCGCCGAAGGGCTTCGGCAGCGAAAACATGAGCCGCCTGCGTATGATGACGCCCGCCGCCTCGGAGGACGACATCGTCGCCTTCGTCGCGGAGACGGTGCGCGAGGCGGGAGGGAACCCGTGCCCGCCCGTCGTCCTCGGCGTCGGCATCGGCGGAGATTTCGAGCAGTGCGCGTATCTCGCGAAGAAGGCGCTGTGCCGCTCCGTCTCCGAGCGCAATCCCGATCCGTACTACGCCGCGCTCGAGGCGAAAATGCTCGAGGCCGTCAACGCGCTCGGCGTCGGGCCGCAGGGCTTCGGCGGCGACACGACCGCTCTTGCCGTCAACATCGAGTGGGCGCCGACGCATATCGCGGGGCTTCCCGTCTCGGTCAATGTCGGATGTCATGTAACCCGTCATAAAAACGTGACAATTTAGTCACGATTCTTATTTACTTTTTTATTCTGTATTGCTATAATAAAGGTGCAGACTTATCCCTGCGCCGGGAACTCTCCGGCATGATACGCAATGGCAAGGAGATGTTACAATGAGAATCAGCATTACAGGCAGAAAAGTCAACCTCAGGGATAACTTCAAACAGCTTGCCCAGAAAAAGCTCTCGCGTTTTGAACGCATTTTCGATGAGGACGCCGAGGCAAATGTCGTTGTCACGGTGGAGAAAAACCGCCAGACGGTTGAGATTACGATTAAGCAGCGCGGCATGATTTACCGCGCGGAGGCCACGGAGCGCGAGATGAACGACGCGCTCGACCGCGTCATCAGCGCGCTCGGCCGTCAGATTCGCAAGAACAAGGCGAAGCTCGACAAGCGGATCCACTCCGCCGACCTTGAAAAGTATGTATCCGAGTTCTACAACTCCGAGGAGGAGCCCGAGGAGTACAACGTCGCGAGAGTGAAGCGCTTCTCCGTCAAGCCCATGACGGTGGAGGAGGCCATTCTGCAGATGAATATGCTCGGTCACCAGTTCTATATGTTCCGCAACGAAGCCTCCGGCGAGATCAACGTCGTGTACGCCCGTAAGGACGGCGGCTACGGCCTCCTGGAGCCCGACGAGGCCGATTCGGAAGAAGGAGCATAACCCGCCAACCCGGCGCGGCGCGATTTTTCGCGCCGCGCTTTTTTTCTGCTTGACAAACCGAAATATTGTATATATACTATATACACAGTATATATACCGTGCCTCTGTCGCGAGGGGGCGAAAGGATGAAAGCCTTGCAAATTATCATTGCAAACAACAGCGGCAAACCGATTTATGAGCAGATTACGCAGCAGGTCAAGGCGGCGATCATGAAAGGAGAGCTTTCTCCCGGCGATCCCCTGCCGTCGATGCGCGTCCTGGCGAAGGAGCTGCGCATCAGCGTCATCACGACGAAGCGCGCGTACGAGGATCTCGAGCGCGAGGGCTTTCTCGTGAGCGTGGTGGGGAAGGGGAGCTTTGTCGCCCCGCAGAACCCGGAGCTCCTGCGCGAAGCCCGGCTGCGCGAGGCGGAGGAGCATCTCGGGCGCGCCGTCGAGGCGGCGCGGACGGGCGGCATCACCCTCGCCGAGCTGCAGGAGACGCTTTCTCTGCTCTTCGGGGAGCCGGAGCCATGAGCCGAAAAGGCGGGAGGAACAGATGGAACAGATATTGCTGCAGGTCGGCGGCCTGACAAAACGGTATCCGGGCTTTGCGCTCGACGGCGTGAGCTTTTCGGTGCCGGGCGGGAGCATCATGGGATTTGTCGGGGAAAACGGCGCGGGCAAGACGACGACGCTCAAGCTGATTCTCGACGAGCTGCCGCGCGACGGCGGGACGGTCAAGATTTTCGGCCTCGACAACCGCGAGCGCGGCAGCGAGCTCCGCGCGCAGATCGGCGTCGTGTTCGACGACTGCCATTTTCACGAGATGTTTACGCCGGCTGAGGTCGGCACGGTACTCAGGGGCTGCTACAAAACGTGGGACGACGGGCTGTACCGCTCGCTGCTTCGCCGCTTCGGCCTGCCGGAGAAGGGGAAAAAGCTCAAGGAATTTTCCCGCGGCATGACGATGAAGCTCGGCGTCGCGGCGGCGCTCGCGCACAGGCCGCGGCTGCTCCTTCTCGACGAGGCGACAAGCGGCCTCGACCCCATCGTGCGCGACGAGGTGCTCGAGCTGCTGCAGGAGTTTGTCTGCGACGAGGAGCACGCCATCCTCTTTTCGAGCCACATCACCGAGGATCTCGAGAAGATCGCGGACTATATCACGTTCCTGCACAAGGGCAGGGTCGTGTTCTCCGAGCCGAAGGACGCCCTTCTCTACGACTGGGGCGTCATCAGGTGCGGCCGGGCGGATCTCGCGCGCATCGGCCGGGAGGATATCGCCGCCGTGAAGAGCGGCGCGTTTGAGACGCGCGTCCTCGTCAAAGACAGGGAGGCCGCCGCGCGGAAATACAGGGGCCTTGTTGTGGATCGCACCTCCATCGAGGAGATCATGGTGCTGTACGGAAGGGGAGAGGAACGATGAAGGGGATTCTCGTGAAGGATTTGCTGCTCGCGTGGAAGAATATGAAATACCTGCTGTTCGCGTTCGTGATTTTCGCCCTCGCGATTTTCTCACAGAGCTCGGAGACGCGCGTGATGATGCTGGGGATGTACCTGTGCCTCATCGGCGTGCTGACCCCGCTTTACACCTTCAGCTACGACAGGACGGCAGGCTGGGACGTCTACGCCCGCGCCCTGCCCGTCGAGCGGTGGAAGCTGGTGCTCGTCAAATACCTGCTCGGCCTGATTTTCCTCTGCGCCGGTCTTTTGATAGGCGGCGTCCTCATCGCCGTCTCCGCCTCGATGGGCGCAGCCTCAGAAACAGGGAGAATGCTCGGCGCCCTCGCGGGGATGATGCTTGCCGGGCTGCTGCTTCTCTCGGTGCAGCTTCCGTTTTTCTACCGCTTCGGCCCGGAGAAGGCGCGCCTGTTCATCGTGGTGACGATTCTTCTCGTCACGACGATCTGCGGCGCGCTGATGTCCGTACGGGAGCTGGAGAGCAGCGAGCTGCTGCTCTGGCTGCTCAGCCCCTCGCCCGCGGCGATCGCCCTGCTGGCTTTTTTTGCCGCGGCGCTGATTTTCGGTTCTTTTTTCCTGAGCGTCCGCATCTATGGAAGAGGGGACGTCTGACGGAAAATGCGGCGCAAATGCGCGGCTTTCCGCGGCGCGGCGCGGGACAGGGGCGGTATGAGAGAGGAAGAAGGCTGAACAAAATCCGCTTTTTTGCCCGAAAAAACCTCCAAATTGTCCGATAACCGGTTTGTATCTTGCCGGGTTTTATGGTAAGATGATACCAACATCCAGTCAGCCGCGGCTGCGGATGAATAATGGCCCGAGCCGGTTCCATCGAAGAACGCGGACGGCCGGAAAGGAAGGAAAGAGGCAATGAATATTGGTTGGGCGATTTTCTGGCTTGCCATGATCGTCGCTGCCGTCGCCGTGGAAGCGGCGACGAATCAGCTGGTCTCCATCTGGTTCGTTCTCGGCGGAATCGCGGCGCTCGTTGCCAATCTCTTCGGCGCGCCGCTGTGGCTGCAGTGGGTTCTGTTTGTCGCCGTTTCCGCTGCCGCGCTCGTCTGTACGCGGCCTCTCGTCAAGCGCCTGACGGGCTTTGGCCGTCAGGACACGAACGCGGGGCGCGTGGTCGGGCAGGTCGCGGTGGTGACGCAACAGATTGACAACACCGCCGCCGTCGGGCAGGCCAAGGTGCTCGGGAATGTGTGGACGGCCCGCTCCGCGCGGGGAACCGTGATTCCCGAGGGAAGCAGAGTGATCGTCCGCGCGATCGAAGGCGTCAAAATCATTGTGGAGGAGCTTTCGACCGAGCCGCAACTGTGACAGAGGAGGAATGTAAAGAATGTGGCCGCTGTATGTATTTCTTGCACTTGTCATCGTGCTGATCATCATCGTCATCAGCAACGTCAAGGTGGTTCCGCAGGCGTATGCGTACGTCATGGAGCGCTTCGGCGCGTACAACACGACGTGGGGCACCGGCCTGCACATCAAGATTCCGTTCATCGACAAGATCTCGAAGCGCGTCTCCCTCAAGGAGCAGGTCATCGATTTCCCGCCGCAGCCCGTGATCACGAAGGATAACGCGACGATTCAGATCGACACCGTCGTTTACTTCCAGATCACCGATCCGAAGCTGTACGCGTACGGCGTCGAGCGCCCGATCTCCGCGATTGAGAATCTCTCCGCGACGACGCTGCGCAACATCATCGGCGAGCTCGAGCTCGACGCGAGCCTGACGTCCCGCGACATCATCAACACGAAGATTCGTCAGATTCTCGACGAGGCGACCGACGCCTGGGGCATCAAGGTCAACCGCGTGGAGCTCAAGAACATCATCCCGCCTCCGGAGATCCAGAACGCGATGGAGAAGCAGATGAAGGCCGTGCGCGAGAAGCGCGCCGTCGTCACCGAGGCCGAGGGTACGAAGCAGAGCGCCATCCTCGTGGCGCAGGGCGAAAAGGAGTCCACCATCCTGCGCGCCGAGGCGAAGAAGGAAGCCCGCATCCGCGAGGCGGAGGGCGAGGCCGAGGCTATCATGGCCGTGCAGCGCGCTCTGGCGGACAGTCTCAAGATGCTCAACGAGGCCGCCCCGTCCGACCGCGTCATCGCGCTCAAGAGCCTCGAGGCGTTCCAGAAGGCCGCCGACGGCAAGGCGACGAAGATCATCATTCCGTCGGAGATTCAGTCTCTGGCCGGCCTGGCGACCTCCGTCAAGGAGCTGATTTCCAACGACGGCAAGTCCCTCTCCTGAGCGGCAGAATAGACAAAATCCGGCCCTTCTCCTCCGGCTTCCCCGATTTCTTCTACGAATTCAGGAAAATCGCTTGAATTTATGGCGTATTTATCCTAAAATGAAGAGAGAAGCTTGTCCGGCATAACCGGAGAGAGGTTGGAGGGAAGCGCGATGGGCAGTTGGTTTCTGTGTCGTTCCGCAGAGCCGCATTGCGCCAATTTTTCCCCGTAACCCGGAACGATAAGCAGGCTGCGCAGCAGAATATGCCGCAGCCTGCTTTCTTTTGTTTCCGGCGAGGAGCGCGCGATTCCTCCCAAGACGTTTTGGAGCTGAGAAAGGAAGATGTCTGTGAAAAAGGTAGCCGTCATTATGGGGAGCGACAGCGATTTTCCGGTGGTTTCCCCCGCTGTCAAGCGCCTCAAGGAGTTTGGAATCCCGGTGGAGGTGCGCGTGATGTCCGCGCACAGAACGCCTGACGCGGCCGCCGCGTTTTCCGCGAACGCCGTGAAGGACGGCTTCGGCGTCATCATCGCCGCCGCGGGCAAGGCCGCGCATCTGGCCGGCGTCCTGGCCGCCCACACCACGCTGCCCGTCATCGGCATACCGGTCAAGTCCTCCACGCTCGACGGCCTCGACGCCCTGCTCGCGACCGTCCAGATGCCGAGCGGCATCCCGGTGGCCACCGTCGCCATCGACGGCGCCGACAACGCCGCCATCCTCGCCGCGCAGATGCTCGCGCTCTCCGACGAGGGACTCGCCGCGCAGCTCGCCGCGATGAAGAAGAGCATGGCGGAGGGCGTGGCGAAGAAAAACGCCGCCCTGCAGGAAAAGGTCGCCGCCCTCTGAGAAACGCGAAGCCCCATCGATCGAAAAACGGGAGGAATCATATCCATGAACGAAAAGAGCTACAGCAACAGCTATAAGGCCGCGGGCGTCGACGTCACCGCCGGCTACAAGGCCGTCGAGCTGATGAAGGAGCACGTCAGGCGTACGAACATCCCCGGCGTCCTGTCCGGTATCGGCGGCTTCGGCGGACTGTTCCAGCCCGGTCTTGCCGGAATGAAGGAGCCTGTCCTCGTCAGCGGCACCGACGGCGTCGGCACGAAGCTCAAGGTCGCCATGCTGCTCGACAAGCACGACACCATCGGCATCGACGCCGTCGCCATGTGCGTCAACGACGTGGTGTGCTGCGGCGCGCAGCCGCTGTTCTTCCTCGACTATATCGCCTGCGGGAAGAACGTGCCGGAAAAGATCGCGCAGATTGTCGCCGGCGTCGCGGAGGGCTGCGTGCAGTCCGGCTGCGCCCTCATCGGCGGCGAGACGGCGGAGCATCCCGGCATGATGCCCGACGACGACTACGACGTCGCCGGCTTCACGGTGGGCATCGTCGACAAGGAGAAGATCCTCGACGGCAGCACGATGCAGGCCGGCGACGTTCTCATCGGCCTTGCCTCCACGGGCGTCCACTCGAACGGCTTCTCCCTCGTGCGCAAGGTCTTCAACCTGAGCGAGAAGAACATCAATCTCTATCTCGGCGAGCTCGGCACGACGCTCGGCGAGGCGCTGCTCACGCCGACGAAGATCTACGTCAAGCCCGTGCTCTCCGTGCTCAAAAATCACACCGTCCGCGCCATCTCCCATGTGACGGGCGGCGGCTTCTACGAGAATATCCCGCGCATGATGAAGGACGGCCTCACCGCAAAGATCGAGCTTGCCTCCTTCCCGAAGCTGCCCATCTTCACGCTGCTGCAGCAGCAGGGCAAGATTCCGGAGCGTGATATGTACAACACCTTCAACATGGGCATCGGAATGTGCATGGCCGTCCCGAAGGACGAGGCCGACGGCGTGCTCGCCGACCTGAAAGCCTCCGGCACGGCCGCCTATCTCATCGGCGAGGTCGTCGAGGGCGAGGAGGGCGTTGTCCTGTGCTGAACATTGCGGTACTCGTCTCCGGCGGCGGCACAAACCTGCAGGCGCTCATCGACGCGCAGGGCAGGGGAGAGCTCCCGAACGGGAAGCTTGCCCTCGTCCTCGCGAGCAAGCCGGGCGTCTACGCGCTCGAGCGCGCGGCGAAGGCCGGCATTCCCTCCGACGTTCTCGTCCGCCGCGATTTCCCGACGCAGGACGCGTACGACGAGGCGCTGATCGGCAGGCTCGAGGCGGCGCGCATCGATCTCATTGTGCTCGCCGGTTTTCTCACCATCATCAGCGAAAAGGTCGTCAGCCGGTTTGAAAACAGAATCATCAACGTGCACCCGTCTCTCATCCCGTCGTTCTGCGGGGAAGGCTATTACGGGCTGCGCGTGCACGAGGAGGCGCTGCGCCGCGGCGTGAAGGTGACGGGTGCGACCGTCCACTTCGTCAACAACGTCTGCGACGGCGGCCCGATCATTCTTCAGCGCGCGGTGGAGGTGCGGGAGGGCGACACCCCCGAGCTTCTCCAGCGCCGCGTGATGGAACAGGCCGAGTGGAAGCTGCTCCCGAAGGCCGCCGCCCTCTTCTGCGAGGGCAGGCTCACCGTCGAGAGCGCGATTGTGCATATCAGGGAGGAATGAGGAAATGAACGTCAAGGAAATGAAGGCGGAGATCGCCTCCACGAGCTACCCGGGCCGCGGCATCCTGCTCGGCCGCAGCGAGGACGGGAAGAAGGCCGTCATCGCGTACTTCATCATGGGACGCAGCGCGAACAGCCGCAACCGCGTCTTCGAGGCGATGGGCGACGATCTGCGGACCCGCGCGTTCGACGAGAGCAAGATGGAGGATCCGAGCCTTGTCATCTACAACGCCGTCCGCGTGCTCGGCGATACGACCATTGTGACGAACGGCGACCAGACCGACACGATTTACGATTTCCTCGCCGAGGGGAAGACGTGGGAGGAGGCGCTGCGCACGCGCACCTTCGAGCCCGACGGCCCGAACTTCACCCCGCGCATCTCCGGCGTCGTCTGCAATAAGACGGGCGCGTACCGCCTCTCGATTCTCAAGAGCGACAACGGCGACGAGACCTCCGCGCAGCGCTTCTTCTACGAGTACGCGCAGCCGAAGGCCGGCGAGGGCCATTTCATCCACACCTATATGGGCGACGGCAATCCGCTCCCGTCCTACGAGGGAGAGCCCACGCCGGTGACGGTGCGCGGCGATCTCGCGCAGTTCACGGAGGACGTGTGGCAGTCGCTTGACCCGGAGAACAAGATTTCCCTCTTCACCCGCTTCATCGACCTCGAGACGGGCAAGTGGGAGACGGAGATCCGCAACAAGAACCAGTAAGCGAACGACAGGATGGAGGAATGCAGGATGTCTCAGGAACTGATGCTCAAATACGGATGCAACCCCAACCAGAAGCCTTCCCGGATTTTCATGCAGGACGGGTCCGAGCTGCCGATTGAGGTGCTCAACGGCCGCCCCGGCTATATCAACTTTCTCGACGCCTTCAACAGCTGGCAGCTCGTCCGCGAGCTCAAGGAGGCCACCGGCCTGCCCGCCGCGGCGTCCTTCAAGCACGTCAGCCCGGCCGGCGCCGCCGTGGCCGTGCCGATGAGCGACACGCTCAAGAAGATCTACTTCGTCGACGACCTCGAGCTCTCGCCGATCGCGACGGCCTACGCCCGCGCCCGCGGCGCGGACCGGATGTCCTCCTACGGCGACTGGGTCGCCCTCTCCGACGTCTGTGACAAGGAGACGGCCACCCTCCTCGCGCGCGAGGTGTCTGACGGCATCATCGCCCCCGGCTACACGGACGAGGCGCTCGCCATCCTCAAGACAAAGCGCAAGGGCTCCTACAACGTCGTGAAGATCGACCCCGACTACCGCCCCGCTCCGGTGGAGCATAAGGACGTGTTCGGCGTCACCTTCGAGCAGGGCCGCAACGAGCTTAAAATCGACGAGGCGCTGCTCCAGAACATCGTGACGGAGAACAAGGAGCTGCCCGAGGACGCGAAGCGCGACCTCATCATCTCCCTGATTGCCCTCAAGTACACGCAGTCCAACTCCGTCTGCTACGCGAAGGACGGGCAGGCCATCGGCATCGGCGCGGGTCAGCAGAGCCGCATCCACTGCACCCGCCTCGCCGGCAACAAGGCCGACGTCTGGTACCTGCGCCAGCATCCGAAGGTGCTCGGCCTCAAGTTCAAGGAGGGCATCCGCCGCCCCGACCGCGACAACACGATCGACGTCTACATCTCTGACGAGTACATGGACGTCCTCGCCGACGGCGCGTGGGAGCAGTTCTTCGCCGAGAAGCCCGAGCCGCTGACCCGCGAGGAGAAGCGCGCCTGGCTCGACACGATGACGGGCGTCTCCCTCGGCTCTGACGCCTTCTTCCCGTTCGGCGACAACATCGAGCGCGCCCGCAAGAGCGGCGTGCAGTATGTGGCGGAGCCGGGCGGCTCCATCCGCGACGACAACGTTATCGAGACCTGCAACAAATACGGCATGGCCATGGCCTTCATCGGCCTGCGCCTGTTCCACCACTGAGAGACGATGGGGTTTCCCGCCCGGGACGCGCTGCGCTCCGCGGCGGGAAACCTCTTTGCGTGAAGAAGGAGGAAACCATCTGATGGATATTCTTGTCATCGGCGGCGGCGGGCGCGAGCACGCCATCGTCCGCAAGCTGAAGGAGAGCCCCCGCACGGGGAAGCTGTACTGCGCGCCCGGCAACGGCGGCATCGCGAAGGACGCCGAGTGCGTTCCGATCTCCGCGATGGACATTCCCGCCGTCGTCGCGTTCGCGAAGGAAAAGAAGATTGACCTCGTCTTCGTCGCCCCCGACGATCCGCTCGCGGCCGGCATGGTCGACGCCCTCGAGCAGGAGGGGATCGCCGCCTTCGGCCCGCGCGCGAACGCGGCCGTCATCGAGGCGAGCAAGGTCTTCTCGAAGGACCTGATGAAGCGCTACCACATCCCGACGGCGCAGTACGAGGTCTTCTCCGAGCCCTCGAGCGCCATCGCCTGGATTGAGCAGAACAACCGCTTCCCGATCGTCGTCAAGGCGGACGGCCTTGCCCTCGGCAAGGGCGTGCTCATCTGCCCCGACCTGCAGGCGGCGAAGGACGCCGTCAAGGAGATTATGGAGGACAAGGTCTTCGGCGCGTCCGGCAGCCGCGTCGTCGTCGAGGAATTCCTCACCGGCTCGGAGGTCTCCGTCCTCGCCTTCACCGACGGCCACTGCGTCAAGCCGATGGTCTCGAGCAAGGATCACAAGCGCGCCCTCGACAACGACGAGGGCCTCAACACCGGCGGCATGGGCACGATCAGCCCGAACCCGTACTACACCGACGCCATCGCGAAGGAGTGCATGGATACCATCTTCCTGCCGACGATCGAGGCCATGCAGCAGGAGGGCCGCCCCTTCAAGGGCTGCCTCTACTTCGGCCTGATGCTCACCCCGAACGGCCCGAAGGTCATCGAGTACAACGCCCGCTTCGGCGACCCGGAGACGCAGGTCGTCCTGCCGCGGCTGAAGACGGACTTCGTCGACGTGATTATGGCCGTCGTAGAGGAGCGCCTCGCCGAGCAGCCGATCGAGTGGAGCGACGAGGCGTGCGCGTGCGTCGTCATGGCGTCCGGCGGCTATCCCGGCCACTATGAGAAGGGCATCCCGATCGAGGGGCTCGACGAGAACGGCCAGGTCGACGGCGCCGTCGTCTACCACGCCGGCACGGCGGAGAAGGACGGCAGGCTCGTCACGAACGGCGGACGCGTCCTCGGCGTCACCGCGACGGGGGAGACGCTCCCCGAGGCGCTCCAAAAGGCGTATGAGGCCGTCGGGAAAATCCACTGGGACGGCGTCCACTACCGCCATGACATCGGCGCGACAAAATAATTTATTTTTGTTGCAATTTAGCGTGATAAAGCGTATAATAAACGAAGCGCCGCGCAGTAATCCGGCGTGAATCAACAGCGAGCAACGCATGGAAGGGGAAAACCAAAGATGTATCAGAATATGATGGATACCATCGGCTTTGTCCGCGCGGCGGATCCGGAGGTCGGCGCCGCCATGGCCGACGAGCTTGGCCGCCAGCGCCGCAACCTGGAGCTCATTGCCTCCGAGAATCTCGTCTCTCCCGCCGTCATGGCCGCGATGGGCAGCATCCTGACGAACAAGTATGCCGAGGGCTATCCGGGCAAGCGCTACTACGGCGGCTGCGAGTACGTCGACGTCGTCGAGAACATTGCCCGCGAGCGTGCCTGCCGTCTCTTCGGCGCGGAGCACGCGAACGTGCAGCCGCATTCCGGCGCGCAGGCCAACACGGCGGTCTATTTCGCCCTGCTGGAGCCCGGCGACACCGTCATGGGCATGAGCCTCTCCGAGGGCGGCCATCTCACGCACGGCTCTCCGGTCAACCTGTCCGGCAAGTACTTTAACTTCGTGCCCTACGGCGTCAACAGCGAGGGCTTTATCGATTATGAGAAGCTGCACGACCAGGCCATGCAGGTGAAGCCGAAGCTGATCGTCGCCGGCGCGAGCGCCTATCCGCGCGCCATCGACTTCAAGAAGTTCCGCGAAATCTGCGACGACTGCGGCGCGCTGCTCATGGTTGATATGGCGCACATTGCCGGCCTCGTCGCCTCCGGTGACCACGCGAACCCGGTCGAGTGGGCGGACATCGTCACCACGACGACGCACAAGACGCTCCGCGGCCCGCGCGGCGGTCTCATTCTCTGCAAGGAGCAGTATGCCAAGGCAATCGACAAGGCCATCTTCCCCGGCACGCAGGGCGGCCCGCTCATGCACATCATCGCCGGTAAGGCCGTCTGCTTTGGCGAGGCGCTCAAGCCCGAGTTCAAGGAGTACGGCCACCGCGTCGCGGCGAACGCTCAGGCGCTCGCGAAGGGCCTGCTTTCGCGCAATGTGAAGCTCGTCTCCGGCGGCACGGACAACCACCTCATGCTTGTCGACCTGACCGGCCTTGAGCTGACCGGCAAGGAGCTCGAGCACCGCCTCGACGCCGTCTACATCACGGCGAACAAGAACACGGTGCCGAACGAGCAGAGAAGCCCGTTCGTCACGAGCGGCCTGCGCCTCGGCACGCCCGCCGTTACGACCCGCGGCCTCGACGAGGGCGACATGGATCAGGTGGCCGAGTGCATCGCGCTTGCCATCCACGACTTTGAGAACAGCGAGGAAAAGATTCGCGCGATGGTCACCGCCATCTGCAAAAAGCATCCGCTGTACGAATAAGCGGGAACGCCTGCACAGAGCCGGAGAGCGTCGACTCCCCGGCTCTTTTTCTGCGTTTTCCCGCTGCAGCACGAGAACGGGAAGGGGGAGGGTCATATGGCTTCTCCGCTCGCGGACAGGATCCGTCCGCGGACGCTCGACGACATCGTCGGACAGCGTCATCTGCTTGCGCCGGGCAAGGCGCTGCGCCGGATCATCGAATCGGGGGAGATCCCCAACATGGTTTTCTACGGCCCGCCGGGCGTAGGGAAGACGACGCTCGCCGCGCTGATTGCCCGTCAGACGAACAAAAAGCTCGTCAAGCTCAACGGCACGACGGCCTCGACGGCGGACATCCGCGAGGTGGTGGCCGGACTCGGCGGCCTCGACGCGATTCACGGCGTCCTGCTCTACCTCGACGAGATCCAGTATTTCAACAAGAAGCAGCAGCAGACGCTGCTCGAGTTCCTCGAGGACGGCAGCATCACGCTGATTGCCTCGACGACGGAGAACCCGTATTTCTACGTCTATAACGCGATTTTAAGCCGGTCGACCGTCTTTGAGTTCCGCTCCGTGGAGCCCGAGGAGGCGCTGCGCGCCGTGCGCCGCGCCTTTTCGATTCTCACGGAGGAGAGCGAGACGCCGATCGAGGTCGCGGACGGCGTGCCGGAGCTCATCGCCTCGGCCTGCGGCGGCGACGTGCGCAAGGCGATGAACGCTGTCGAGCTCTGCGTCCTCGCGGCGGACACGACGCCGGAGGGCGTGCGCCTCGTCCTGCCGGAGAGCGCCCGCGAGCTCACGCAGCGCAGCGCCGTCCGCTACGACAAGGACGGCGACGAGCACTACGACCTCATCTCCGCGTTTCAGAAATCGATGCGCGGCTCCGACCCGGACGCCGCCGTCTACTACCTCGCGCGGCTGCTCGCGGCGGGCGATCTGCCGTCCGTCTGCCGCCGCCTGATGGTCTGCGCGTGTGAGGACGTCGGCCTCGCGTACCCGCAGATCATCCCGATCGTCAAGGC
Source organism: uncultured Clostridia bacterium (assembly GCA_944380675.1). GTDB lineage: Bacteria > Bacillota > Clostridia > Oscillospirales > Acutalibacteraceae > Caccousia. Next base: position 27,977 of record CALWIH010000009.1, read on the forward strand.
CGCCGTCGACGCCGCGCTGCAGGTCGGCCTGCCGGAGGCGAAGCTTCCCCTCGCCGACGCCGTCATCCTCGTCGCCGTCAGCCCGAAGTCGAATTCCGCGCACGACGCCATCGCGCGCGCATGGGCGGATGTCGAGGCGGGAAAAATCGGCAGAATTCCGCGACAGCTGCAAAATAAGCATTTCGACGGGGAAGATAATCCGAAAAAAGGGCAATTCTATCTGTATCCGCACGATTTCCCGAACCATTGGGTGGAGCAGCAGTATCTTCCCGACATCGTCGCGGGGACGCGGTACTACGAATGGGGAGACAACAAGACGGAGCAGGGCTTCCGCGGGTACTGGGAACGAATCCGGGGCGGTTCCCGCTGACGGGAAAACGGATTCCCGTTTTCTTGTGGATCCTGTCAAATTTTCTCTTGTAAGTTGTTCCGGAAAATGGTATCATGGTGAGAGACAGGCGAGAACCTTTTTGGGTGGAGGTGAAGACAAAATGAAGGATGAAGTGCTTTTCAGCCTTTCGTATGGAATGTATGCCATTGGGGTGAAGGGGGAGACCAGACCCTCTGCCTGCATCGTCAACACGGTGTTTCAGGTGACGAACAAGCCGAACAGAATTGCTCTGAGCATGAACCACAACAACTACAGCCACGAGTGCATTGAGAAGACCGGCCTGTTTACCGTGTCCGTCCTCTCGGAGGATACGCCCGGGACGGTGATCGGCGCGCTTGGCTTTACTTCCGGCCGCGACGCCGACAAGCTTGCGAACGTACGCCACCGCGTCCTCGCGGAGGGTGTTCCGGTCATCAAGGAGAACACCTGCTGCTGGTTTTTGTGCCGCGTCGTCAGCAGGGCGGACACCGATACGCACACGATCTTCATCGGCGAAATTCTCGCGGGCAGCGACAAGTCCCGCGGCGTTCCGATGACGTACGACTATTACCACAAGGTGATTAAGGGCTCCGCGCCGGTCAACGCGCCGACCTACCGCCCCGCTCCCCGCCAGGATGAGGGGAACGACGGCGGAGCGTGGGTGTGTACCGTCTGCGGCTATCTGTACAACGATCCGGACGTCCCGTTTGAGGAGCTTCCGGCGGATTGGGTGTGCCCGATCTGCGGAATGCCGAAATCGGCGTTCAAACGAAAGTAAAACGGAACAGGAAAGCTCACTTCGCCGCGGCGTTCCGCGGCGGATGGGCTTTTTTTTTGAGTTTTTGCGAAACTGCGGCAGTTCTGCGGGTATCCCGCGTGCAAGAATATGAGGAAAAGAGGAGAGTCTATTGAAAAAGATCATTCAGGTCAATGAGAGGCCCCCGCTTGGGCAGGCAATTCCGCTGAGCATTCAGCATATGTTTGCAATGTTCGGCGCGTCCGTGCTCGTCCCTACGCTGTTCCACATTGACCCCGCCGTCGTCCTCCTGATGAACGGTCTCGGCACGCTGTTCTTCATCTTCATCACGAAGGGGAAGGCGCCGGCCTACCTCGGCTCGAGCTTTGCGTTCATCGCGCCGGCCCTTCTCGTCATGGCACAGCACGGATCGCCGTATGCCGACCCGCTGTTCTCCAACCCGACGGCGGAGGATACGGCGAAGCACATGGAGGCGTTCTCCTATGCGCAGGGCGGCTTTGTCGTTGTCGGCATTCTCGGCTGCGTGCTGGCGCTTATTATCTACAAGTTCGGCTCCCGCTGGATTGACGTTGTCCTGCCGCCCGCCGCGATGGGTCCGATCGTCGCGCTGATCGGCCTCGAGCTCGCGAGCAGCGCCGCCGACACTGCCGGCCTGCTGCCCGGCGAAGGGGAGGCTGTAGATCCCCGCGGCCTGGCGGTCTTCCTTGTGACGCTCGCCATCGCCGTCCTTGGCTCCATCCTGTTCCGCAAGTTCTTCAGCGTAATTCCCGTGCTGATTGCAATCGTCGCGGGCTATGTCCTTGCCGCCGTCCTCGGCCTTGTCGATTTCACCGCCGTCAACGACGCCGGCATCGTCTCGCTGCCGCACTTCCAGCTCGCGAAGTTTGAGGTGAACTCCATCCTTACGATGGTGCCCGTCCTCCTGATCATCGCGTCCGAACATATCGGCCACCAGATCGTGACGAGCAAGATTGTCGGCCGCGACCTGCTCAAGGATCCCGGCCTGCACCGCTCGCTGCTCGGTGACAACATCTCCACCGCCGTCTCCGGCCTGATCGGCGCCGTCCCGACGACGACGTACGGCGAGAACATCGGCGTCATGGCGATGACGAAGGTCTACAGCGTGTGGGTCATCGGCGGCGCCGCCGTGCTGTCCATCGTCTGCGCGTTCATCGGCAAGTTCTCGGCTCTTATTTCGTCGATTCCCGGCCCCGTCATCGGCGGCATCTCGTTCCTGCTCTACGGTATGATCGGCGTGTCCGGCCTGCGGATTCTCGTCGACGCGAAGGTCAACTTTGACCGCGCCCGCAATCAGGCGCTCACCGCCGTCGTCTTCGTGACGGGCCTCTCCGGCATCACCGTCAACCTCGGCGACATCCAGCTCAAGGGCATGGTGCTCGCGTGCATCGTCGGGATGCTCATGGGCCTGCTGTTCTACATCTTCGACAAGCTCCGCATTTCCAACGACCTGGAGGACAAGGCTGCCTGAGCCATCCTCCTGAGTAACGAAAGGGCCGGATTCCCCAGCGGGATCCGGCCCTTTCCGCGTCACACGGGGAGGAGGAAAAGCAAAGGGACAGTAAGAAACAGAAGAAAAAAGAAAGAGGCCGAACCCCTTTCGGGATCCGGCCTCACAAAGGAGCGTATTGCAAACGGAAATCAGATGGTGCCCTCAGCGATCATGGAATCGGCAACCTTCAGGAAGCCGGCGATGTTCGCGCCGACAACATAGTTCTTCGGATAGCCGTACTTCTCCGCGGCGGCGTCCGCCTGATTGAAGATGTTGACCATGATGTCCTTCAGCTTCTGGTCAACCTCCTCGAAGCTCCAGGACAGTCTCATGCTGTTCTGGGACATCTCGAGAGCGGAGGTCGCCACGCCGCCGGCGTTGCTGGCCTTGCCGGGAGCGAAGAGCACGCCGTTCTGCTGCAGGTACTCGGTCGCCTCAATGCTGGTAGGCATATTCGCGCCCTCCGCGACGGCGAGCACGCCGTTCGCGACGAGAGCCTTCGCGTCGTCGATGAGCAGCTCGTTCTGCGTGGCGCAGGGGAGAGCGACGTCGCACTTCACGGTCCACACGCCCTTGCCCTCATGGTACTCGGCGTTCGGACGGTAGTTCTTGTACTCGGTCAGGCGGGCTCTCTTGACCTCCTTGATCTCCTTGATGGCGTCAAGGTCGATGCCCTCGGCGTCGTAGATCCAGCCGGTGGAATCGCTCATGGTGACAACCTTCGCGCCGAGCTGCGTGGCCTTCTCGCACGCGTAGATGGCGACGTTGCCGGCGCCGGAAATCGCGACGGTCTTGCCGGCGAGGTCAAGGTCGTTCTTCTTCATCATGGCCTCGGTGAAGTACAGCAGGCCGTAGCCAGTGGCCTCCTTGCGGGCGAGGGAGCCGCCGTAGGTCAGGCCCTTGCCGGTGAGGACGCCCTCATAGGCGTTGCGGATGCGCTTGTACTGGCCGAAGAGGTAGCCGATCTCGCGGCCGCCCACGCCGATGTCGCCGGCCGGCACATCGGTGTCGGGGCCGATGTGGCGATAGAGCTCCGTCATGAAGCTCTGGCAGAACGCCATGACCTCGCGGTCGGACTTACCCTTCGGGTCGAAGTCGGAGCCGCCCTTGCCGCCGCCGATCGGCAGGCCGGTCAGGGAGTTCTTGAAGATCTGCTCAAAGCCGAGGAACTTGATGATGCCGAGGTTGACGGAGGGATGGAAGCGCAGACCGCCCTTGTAGGGGCCAATCGCGGAGTTGAACTGCACGCGGAAGCCGCGGTTCACCTGCACGTTGCCGTTGTCGTCGACCCACGGAACACGGAACATGATCTGGCGCTCCGGCTCGAGAAGACGCTCGAGAAGGCCTTCCTTCTGATACTGCGGATTCTGCTCAATCACAGTCTCGAGAGAGTGCAGAACCTCCGTGACGGCCTGATGGAACTCGAGCTCGCCCGGATTTTTCTTAATGACCTTTTCCAACTGTTCGCTTACATAGGACATTGTCTCTTACCTCCTATTTTAGAACTCTGACGCTGCAGCGTTCCTTCTCATTTACTGTACAAGTTTATCACAGTAATATGCAGTTTTCAATATTTTGGAATGAAAAAATTGAATTTGTTTCGTTTTTTTGCAGGAAGCAAAATTTTAATTGCAGAACGCTCGTAAAAAAGCGGATTGAGCGTCTTCGGCAGACCGATTTTTGTGCACAAATCTAAATCACAGCGCGCGAGGCGAAAATCATTGACACCAAAATGAAAATATAATAGAATGAAAACGTATGTTGATGCCGGCAGCCGGCCGGGCAAGGGAGCTTATAACCCGTTGCCCTTTTTACTTTCAATTGATTTGGGAGGCCGTAAACAATATGGGTAAATACTCCAAGGAGGACGTCCTTCGCATTCTCGAGGAGAACGACGTCAAATTCATTCGCCTGCAGTTTACCGACATCTTCGGCACGCTGAAAAACGTGGCCATCACGCGCAGTCAGGCGAAAAAGGCGCTCGACAACGAGTGTATGTTTGACGGTTCTTCGATTGAGGGCTTCGTGCGCATCGAGGAATCCGATATGTACCTGCGCCCCGATCTGGACACGTTCTGCCTGCTTCCGTGGCACACGCAGCACGGCAAGATCGCCCGCCTTATCTGCGACGTTTATAAGAAGAACGGCGAACCGTTCGAGGGCGACCCGCGCTACATTCTGCGCAAAACGCTGCAGGAGGCCGCCGACATGGGCTACACCTTCAACGTCGGCCCCGAGTGCGAATTCTTTCTCTTTAATACCGACGAGCACGGCCATCCCACGACGGTCACGCACGACACGGCGGGCTACTTCGATATGGGTCCCTCCGACCTCGGCGAGAGCTGCCGCCGCGAGATCTGCCTCACCCTCGAGGAGATGGGCTTTGAGATTGAGGCGTCCCATCATGAGTGCGCCGTCGCCCAGCACGAGATTGACTTCAAGTACAGCGACGCCCTGAGCGCCGCCGACAATATCCTGACGTTCAAGATGGTCGTCAAGTCCGCCGCCGATTCCCACGGCCTGTGCGCGACCTTCATGCCGAAGCCGCTGTTCGGCCAGGCGGGCTCCGGAATGCACACGAACATGAGCCTGTTCTCCAACGGGAAGAACGCGTTTTACGATCCCGACTCCCCGACGGGGCTGAGCCGGATTGCTTATAACTTTATCGCCGGCATTCTCGCCCATATCCGCGGTATGAGCGCCCTGACGAACCCGCTCGTCAACTCCTACAAGCGACTCGTCCCCGGCTATGAGGCGCCGTGCTACATCGCCTGGACGGCGAGCAACCGCAGCGCCCTCGTGCGCGTCCCGGCGACGCGCGGCATGGGGACGCGCGTGGAGCTGCGCTCGCCCGACCCGGCGTGCAACCCGTATCTCGAGCTCGCCGTCCTGCTCGCCGCCGGACTTGAGGGCATCCGCAGGGATATGACGCCGCCCGAGCCCGTCTCCGCGAACATTTACACCATGACGGAGGAGGAGCGCCTCGCGCAGGGCATCGAGAACCTGCCGTCTACGCTGCTTGAGGCCATCAACTATATGAAGGCCGATCCGTTTATCCGCGGCGTCCTCGGCGAGCACGCGTATAACAAGTACACCGAGGCCAAGAAGCTCGAGTGGGACGAATACTCCACCCGCGTCTCCCAGTGGGAGATCGAGCGCTACCTGAGCAAGTTCTGATAAAGGGGGAGCTCCCTTGAAATTCACGAAAATGCAGGGCATTGGCAACGATTACATCTATGTCAACTGCTTTGAGGAGGGCGTCCCGGACGATCCCGCCACGCTCTCCCGCCGCCTGAGCGACCGTCATTTCGGCGTCGGCTCCGACGGCCTCATCCTCATCCGCCCCACGGAGAACGGGGACGCGATGATGGATCTGTACAACGCCGACGGCTCCCGCGCCATGATGTGCGGCAACGGGATCCGCTGCGTCGGCCGGTATGTCTACGAGCGCGGCATCGCGAAAAAGGAGACGCTGCGTATCGATACCCTCAGCGGCGTCAAGACGCTCCGCCTCGACGTGGAGGGCGGGCTTGTCCGCTCCATCGAGGTCGACATGGGCGCGCCGATTCTCGAGCCCGCCCGGATTCCGGTGCTGCTGCCGGGCGAGCGCGTTGTCGCTGTTCCGGCGGAGATTGGGGGAGAGCGCTTCTCCGTGACGTGCGTCTCGATGGGGAACCCGCACTGCGTTCTCTTTGTGGACGATGCCGACGCGTTGGATCTCCCGGCGATCGGCCCGAAATTCGAGTGGAACCCGCTGTTCCCCGAGGGGGTTAACACGGAGTTCGTTGAGGTGATCTCCCGCGGCGAGCTGAAAATGCGCGTCTGGGAGCGCGGCTCCGGCGAGACGTGGGCCTGCGGCACCGGCGCGTGCGCGTCGCTCGCCGCGGCAGTCCTCTGCGGCTATGCCGACCGAAGCGCAGTGGTGCATCTGCGCGGCGGCGACCTGCAGATCCGCTGGGAGGAAGGCGGCAGCGTGTTCATGCGCGGCCCCGCGGAATTTGTGTTCGACGGTGAAATCAGCCTGTAACCCAGGCGGGAAAGGGGATGTGCAGATTGCCCGAAAAAAGACTGCTTCCGCAGCCCGGATGCGTATTTCTGCGGTCTTTCAGGGGGAATCGCACCCTTTTTCCGGCAGCCTGCCCTTTTTCCGCGGTCTACAACAGAAAGACGGTCCGGCATTCCGAAGCGGGGAATGTGCCCGGCCTTATTTGAAATTGTCGGCGGCACGGCGCACTGACGCGTCGTGCCGGAGACAATTTTTCTTTTTCCCGTTCCCGCTGCAGTCAGTAAAAAAGATCGATATGCCTTCCCCGATACTTTAGAATGGAGTGTGAAAGGTATGGTAACCAATTACGAATCCCCGCTGTCCTCACGCTACGCCGACGACGAGATGAAATATCTTTTTTCGGCTGAGAAGAAGTTCCGCACCTGGCGCCGCCTTTGGGTCGCGCTGGCGCAGGCGGAGCATGAGCTCGGCCTCCCCGTGACGCAGGAGCAGATTGACGAGCTTGTCCGGTATCAGGACGACATCAATTACGACGTCGCCCAGGCGCGGGAGAAGGAGGTTCGCCACGACGTGATGTCGCACGTCTACGCGTACGGCGTCCAGTGCCCGAAGGCCAAGCCGATCATCCACCTCGGCGCGACCTCCTGCTACGTCGGCGACAACACCGACATCATCATCATGACGGAGGCGCTGCGCGTCGTGCGGAAGAAGCTCGTCCTCGTTATCCGCGCCCTCGCACGCTTTGCGGAGCAGCAGAAGGATCAGCCGACGCTCGCCTTCACGCACTTCCAGCCCGCCCAGCCGACAACGGTCGGCAAGCGCGCCACGCTCTGGATTCAGGATCTCCTCATGGATCTCGAGGACGTCGAGTACCAGCTTTCAAAGGCGAAGCTTCTCGGCTCGAAGGGCACCACCGGAACGCAGGCGAGCTTCCTCGAGCTGTTTGACGGCGATTACGCCAAGGTGCGCGAGCTCGACCGCAAGATTGCGGAGAAGATGGGCTACTCCGCGTGCTTCGCCGTTTCCGGCCAGACGTATTCGAGAAAGCTTGACAGCCAGATCCTCTCCGTCCTCAGCGGGATTGCGCAGAGCGCGGCGAAGTTCTCGAACGACATCCGTCTGCTCCAGCACCTCAAGGAGGTCGAGGAGCCCTTCGAGAAGAACCAGATCGGTTCCTCCGCAATGGCGTACAAGCGCAATCCGATGCGCACGGAGCGCATGGCGTCCCTTGCTCGCTACGTCATCGCGGACAGCCTCAACCCGGCTCTGACGGCCTCCACCCAGTGGTTCGAGAGAACGCTTGACGATTCCGCCAACAAGCGCATCAGCGTGCCGGAGGCGTTCCTTGCCGTCGATGCTATCCTCAATCTCTACCGCAACGTCACCGACGGCCTCGTCGTCTACCCGAAGGTCATGGAGCAGCGTCTCCGCCGCGAGCTTCCGTTCATGGCGACGGAGAATATCATGATGGACGCCGTCAAGCGCGGCGGCGATCGCCAGCAGCTCCATGAGAAGATCCGCGTCCACTCGATGGCGGCGTCGCGCGTCGTCAAGGAGGAGGGCGGCGAGAACGATCTCCTCGAGCGCATCGCGGGCGACCCCGCCTTCGGCGTGACGCTCCCCGAGCTTGAGGCGATGATGGAGCCCTCCCGCTACGTCGGCTGCGCGCCGATGCAGACGGCGGACTTCCTCGCCGAGGTCGTGCGTCCCGTGCTCGCCCGCTATGAGGCGCTGCCGGAGGAGACGCCGGAAATCAACGTGTAAGCCGTGCCGGGCGGAGAGGGGGCTGCAGTCCGCTTTTCGCCGGGCTTCATCCAGCCGCGGACAGGCACAGGCACACCGCGGCCGACATAATGTGAAAGGAATCAGGTGCTTTCAGTATGGTAACTGCTATCGTTGGCGCCAATTGGGGCGACGAAGGAAAAGGAAAAATCACAGACGTCAAGGCGGCGCAGTCCGATATCGTCATCCGGTATCAGGGCGGCAGCAACGCGGGTCACACGATTGTCAACCCGTACGGCAAATTTGCGCTTCATCAGCTTCCCTCGGGCGTTTTTCACAGCCACATTGTCAACATCATCGGCAACGGCGTCGCCCTGAGCCCGGAAAAGCTTGTCGCGGAGCTCAAGTCTCTCGAGGATCGCGGCGTGCCGAAGCCGAACGTGATCGTCAGCAACCGCGCGCAGGTGGTCATGCCGTATCACGTGGCGTTTGATACGCTCGAGGAGGCTCGTCTCTCCTCGAAGTCGTTCGGCTCCACCCGGTCCGGCATTGCGCCGTTCTACGCCGACAAATTCTCGAAGATCGGCTTTCAGGTCAGCGAGCTCTTTGAGGACGAAGCCACGCTCCGCGACCGCATCGAGCGGATGCTTGCAATCAAAAATACGCTTCTCGTCCATCTGTATGGGCAGAAGCCGCTCACGGTCGACGAGGTTTTCGAGAAGCTGATGGAGTACAAGGAGATGCTCGCGCCGTACGCGGCCGACACCTTCTCCATCCTGCACGACGCCGTAAAGGAGGGCAAGCATATTCTCCTCGAGGGTCAGCTTGGTTCGCTCAAGGATCCGGATTTCGGCATCTACCCGATGGTGACCTCGAGCTCCACGCTCGCGGGCTACGGCGCTGTCGGAGCCGGTTTGCCGCCGTATGAAATCAAGGAAATCATCACCGTCGTCAAGGCGTACTCGAGTGCCGTCGGCGCGGGTGAATTCGTCAGCGAAATTTTCGGCGAGGAAGCGGATGAGCTTCGCCGCCGCGGCGGAGACGGCGGCGAGTACGGCGCGACCACGGGCCGCCCGCGCCGTATGGGCTGGCTCGACCTTGTGGCCACCCGCTACGGCTGCCAGGCGCAGGGTACGACCGCCGTCGCGATGACGGTGCTCGACGCCCTCGGCTACCTCGACGAGATCCCCGTGTGCGTGGCCTACGAGCTCGACGGCAAGAAGATCGACTACTTCCCGCCGACGTGCGACCTCAAACGCTGCAAGCCGGTGCTCAAGACAATGCCAGGATGGAAATGCGACATTCGCGGCATCCGCGAGTACGGCAAGCTTCCGGAAAACACCCGCCGCTATATTGAGTTCGCCGAGCAGCAGATCGGCTTCCCCGTGACGATGGTCTCGAACGGGCCGGCGCGCGACGACATCATTTACCGCTGAGGAGCAGTTCCAGGAAGGAGCCAGAGAACTATGTGTGGTATTGTAGGATACGCAGGCGAGGTGCAGGCGGCTCCCGTCCTTTTGGGCGGGCTTGAGAAGCTGGAGTACCGCGGCTACGATTCGGCAGGAATGGCAATCTACGATGGGGAGGCCATCCATGTGGCGAAGGCGAAGGGCCGTCTGCAGGTGCTTCGTGAGCTGACGAAGGACGGCTCCCTGATTCCGGGCGTTATCGGAATCGGTCATACGAGATGGGCGACGCACGGCGCGCCCTCCGATATCAATTCCCATCCGCAGGTGAGCGATTCCGGAAAGTTTGCCGTGGTGCACAACGGTATCATCGAAAATTATCTCCAGCTCAAGGAAATGCTGATGAAGAAGGGCGTCGCCTTTGTGTCCGAGACGGATACGGAGGTCGTGGCTCAGCTGCTTGAGTATTACTACAAGGGAGACATCATCGACGCGGTGATTCAGGTGCTTCGCCGTGTGGAGGGCTCGTATGCTCTCGGCGTCCTGTGCGAGGACGCGCCGGATCAGATCGTCGCCGTCCGCAAGGACAGCCCGCTCATTGTCGGTCTCGGGAAGGGGGAGAACTTCATCGCCTCCGACGTTCCCGCGATTCTCAGCCGTACGCGAGACATTTACCGCCTCAACGACAATGAGATTGTCGTCCTGAAGAAGGACTCCGTGCGGGTACTCAATATGGATAAGGAGCCGATTGAGAAGGAAGTCTCCCACATCGACTGGGACGTTTCCGCCGCGGAAAAGGGCGGCTACGAGCATTTCATGGCCAAGGAGATCATGGAGCAGCCCAAGGCGGTGCGCGACACCGTGTCCCCGCGCCTGCGCGGCGGCCGCGTGGTCTTTGACGAGATCTCCCTGACGCCGGAGCAGATCCGCGCGTTCCGCAAAATCTATATTGTGGCCTGCGGCTCCGCGTATCACGTCGGCGTAGTCGCGAAGTATGTCCTCGAGCAGACGACGCGCGTTCCCGTGGAGGTGGACGTCGCTTCCGAATTCCGCTACCGCCAGCCGATCCTCGGCCCTGATACGCTCGTCCTCGTCATCAGCCAGTCCGGCGAGACGGCCGACACGCTGGCCGCTCTGCGCGAGGCCAAGCGCCTCGGCGCGTATACGCTCTCGATTGTCAACGTGGTGGGCAGCACCATCGCGAATGAGTCCGACGACGTCATCTACACCTGGGCGGGCCCGGAGATCGCTGTCGCCACGACGAAGGCGTACAGCACCCAGCTCGCCGTCGTTTACCTGCTGACGCTTTATCTCGCCGACCTGCTCGGCGCCCTGACGCCGCAGCAGTACGCGGCGTATATTGAGGAGCTCACCGCGCTGCCGGAGAAGATGGAGGCCATCCTGAACAACCGCGCGATCATCCAGTATCTCGCGTCGAAGTTCTTCAATGTGCGCGACGTGTTCTTCATCGGCCGGAACCTTGACTACGCGATGTCGCTCGAGGGCTCGCTCAAGCTCAAGGAGATCTCCTACATCCACTCGGACGCATACGCGGCTGGAGAGCTCAAGCACGGGACCATCAGCCTTGTGGAGGACGGCACGCTCGTCGTCGCCCTCGCGACGCAGAAGCGGCTGTTTGACAAGATGATGAGCAATGTCCGCGAGGTCAAGACGCGCGGCGCCGTCGTCCTCGGCGTCACAACCTCGTCGCAGCGCCAGATCGAGAAGGAGGCGGACCACGTCTTCTACATTCCCGACTGCTGCCCGATGATGCTTCCGTCTCTCTCCGTCATTCCGCTGCAGCTCTTTGCCTACTATGTCTCCTCGATGAAGGGCTGCGATATCGATAAGCCGAGAAATCTCGCGAAATCCGTCACCGTGGAGTGAGGCGCTTTTTGGAATTCTCAAGTTTCGGAGGAACAGTATGAAAAACGAAGCAGTTCTGATTCTGGACTTCGGCGGGCAGTACAGCCAGCTCATTGCGCGCCGCGTCCGTGACCTGAACGTGTATTGTGAAATCAAGCCCTACCGCATGACTGCCGCCGAGATTCGCGCGGCAGGCTATCGCGGCGTGATTTTCTCTGGCGGACCGAACTCCGTTTACGCGGAGAAGGCTCCCGTCTGCGACAGGGAGATTTTCGAGCTCGGGATTCCCGTTCTCGGCATTTGCTACGGCGCGCAGCTGATGGCTTACAGCCTCGGCGGCAAGGTCTGCCCGAGCGAAATCCGCGAGTACGGGAAGACGCCGGTGCGCTTTGAGAAAAGCGCTCTCTTCGACGGGCTCGACGAGACGTCCGTCTGCTGGATGAGCCACACGGATTTTATCGCCGAGGTGCCGGACGGCTTCCGCGTGACGGCTGTCAGCGATGATTGTCCCACGGCGGCGATGGAATGCGCCGGAAGAAAGCTCTACGCGTTCCAGTTCCACCCCGAGGTGGAGCACACCGTCTGCGGCAGCGATATGCTGCGCCGCTTCCTGTACGACGTCTGCGGCTGCTCCGGCGACTGGCGCATGGACGCCTTCGCGGCTGAGACGATTCGTTCGATTCGCGAAAAGGTGGGGGAGAAGAAGGTGCTCTGCGCCCTCTCCGGCGGTGTGGACTCGTCCGTCGCCGCGGTGCTGATGCATAAGGCAATCGGAAAGAACCTCGTGTGCATCTTCGTCGACCACGGCCTTCTGCGCAAGAACGAGGGCGACGACGTCGAGCGCGTCTTCCGCCGCCAGTTCGATATGAACCTGATCCGCGTCAACGCGAAGGATCGCTTCCTGCAGCGCCTCGCCGGCGTTGACGATCCGGAGCGCAAGCGCAAAATCATCGGCGAGGAATTCATCCGCGTCTTTGAGGAGGAGTCCTCGAAGCTCGGCAAAATTGAATTCCTGTGCCAGGGGACGATCTACCCCGACGTCGTCGAAAGCGGAACGGGCGAGGCGGCTGTCATCAAGAGCCACCACAACGTCGGCGGCCTGCCGAAGGATGTCGGCTTTGAGGGCATCATCGAGCCGCTGCGCGACCTGTTCAAGGACGAGGTGCGCCGCGTCGGCATCGAGCTCGGCATCCCGAGCCCGATGGTCTGGCGTCAGCCCTTCCCGGGCCCCGGCCTTGCCATCCGCGTCCTCGGCGCGATCGACGAGGAGAAGCTCGAGATCGTGCGCGAGGCGGACGCGATTTTCCGCGAGGAGGTCGCCGCCGCCGGTCTCGAGCGCTCCATCAGCCAGTACTTTGCCGTCCTGACGGGCGTGCGCTCCGTCGGCGTCATGGGCGACGGCCGCACCTACGACTACACGGTCGCCCTTCGCGGCGTCACCACCGCCGACTTCATGACCGTCGACTGGGCCCGCATCCCCTACGACGTCCTCGAAAAGGTCTCCAGCCGTATCGTCAACGAAGTCCAGCACGTCAACCGTGTGGTGTATGATATTACAAGTAAGCCGCCGGCTACGATTGAGTGGGAATAAGCAAAAAGTGAATATGAGGGCCCGAAAACCCTTGAAAACACTGACTTTTTGATTTTCAAATTCCCCATTTGATAGCAGATTGATAGCACTCGCTAAATTCCGATTTAACTATCTAATCCTCAAAAACCATTGATTTTTCAAGGCTTCACGCCTGTTTTTCATTCAAACCTTATCTGTTTGCCCTTGTTTTTGCCCTTACGAGCCGAAACAAGGGCAACTTTTTATTCCCCGCCGACCACCTTATCCAGCAGCCTTGCGGAAGTGCGCTTCGCTTCCCTTGTAGAGTGAGCGTAGATGTTCATTGTGGTACTGACATCGGAGTGTCCGAGAAGTTCCTGCACATCTTTCGGCTTTGCGCCGCCGGAAAGCAGATTGCTTGTGTAGGTGTGACGGAGCGTGTGGAAATGGAAATCTTCAAGCCCTTTCACTTTCTTCTTTGCCGCCCTGCACATAATCCCTACCGTACTCGGCGCTTCATACGCCCCGTCTGC
>CALWIH010000010.1 GCA_944380675.1 uncultured Clostridia bacterium
GGAGGAAAAATGCTTCAAAAAACCCGATTTTGCAACGATTGCGCCACAGAGATAGCAATGCCCTTTTGTCATCTGACTTTCCATACCACACCTGCACTTTCTTCACTGAGGTGACAGCACCTAAATCCAGCGCGTCTGCCAATTCCGCCATACCCGCGCAGATGGGACGCGGCGGGGCGTCCCGGGGAGAGGTTGATTTCATTATAGGAAAGCGCGCGGAAAAAAGCAACGCTTATTTTCCGAGGAGGCCCTCGTCGAGCATGGACTGAGCGGCGAGCATCGCGCCGAGACGGCCGCTGTGGAAGTTGAGGCCGCCCTGCATCCACGCGGCGTAGGGCTCGCGGAGCGGGGCGTCGGCGGAGAGCTCAATCGACGCGCCGAGCGTAAACGCGCCCGCGGCCATGATGACCTTCGAGTCGTAACCGGGCATATCCCACGGCTCCGGCGTGACGAAGGCGTCGACCGGCGCGCCCTTCTGCACGCCGCGGCAGAACGCGACGAGCGCCTCCTCGCGGCGGAGCATGACCGTCTGGATGATGTCGGCGCGCGGCTCGTCCGGGCGGGGGGTGACGTCGTAGCCGAACTCGCTGAACAGCGCGGCGGTGAAGGCCGCCGTCTTAAGCGCCTCCCCCGTAACGTGCGGGGCGTGGAACGCGCCCATAAACAGCTCGCGGTTCGTACCGAGCGTCGCGCCGACCTCGCGGCCCGTGCCGGGCGTCGTGAGGCGGTAGGCGCAGCTCTCGACGAGATCCTTTCGTCCCGCGATGTAGCCGCCCGTCGGGGCGACGCCGCCGCCGGGATTCTTGATGAGCGAACCGGCCATCAGATCGGCGCCATAGGCCAGCGGTTCCTCCCGCTGGACGAACTCGCCGTAGCAGTTGTCCACCATGACAATGCAGTCCGGCGCTTTCTCCTTGACCACAGCGGCGATCCTTCCGATCTCCTCGACAAACAGCGACGGACGCAGACTGTAGCCGCGCGAACGCTGGATATATGCCATCTTCAGACCGGGCCGCACGCGGCGGGCGATCTCCTCGTAGTCGGGCTTGCCGTCCGGCGTGAGGTCAACCTGCTCGTAACGGATGCCAAACTCGCGCAGAGAGCCGTTGCCGTCGCCCGTCAGGCCGATGACGCCCTGCAGCGTATCGTACGGAACGCCCGTCACGCTCAGCATGGTGTCGCCGGGGCGCAGGACGCCGAACAGCGCGACCGTCAGCGCGTGCGTGCCGCAGACGAAATTGTGGCGCACGAGGGCGTCCTCCGCGCCGAGGGCGAAGGCGTACACGTGATCGAGCGCCTCGCGGCCGCGGTCGCCGTAGCCGTAGCCCGTGGACGCGGCGAAATGGCTCTCGCTCACGCGCGCGGCGGCAAAGGCGGCCATCATCTTCTGCTGGTTGTAGTCCGTCGTCCCGTCGATGCCGGCGAGCACCGGGGCTATGCGCTCCATCGCGCGATCCCCGGCCTCGAGGATGCGCTTGTCAATCTGGAAGGAAGGATATGTTGTCATGTGTTTTGTTTCTCCTGTTTCTCTCTTCTCTATGTATTCCGGGTGAAAAAGGCTCACGGCACGATAAGCTCCGCGAACGGGAAGGCGTCATGAAAGCCGAGCCTCTCGTAGAACGACTGATGCTCGTCCATCGCGCGGTAGACGCAGCAGCGCGGCTGGTGCAGGCGATGCTGCAGTTCCCGAACCACGGACGCCCCGAGCCTCTGCCCGCGCAGCTGCGGCAGGACGGCGACGCCAGAGAGGATCGCCAGCGCGCCCGTCTTTGCCGTGCAGAACGCGGCGGCGGCGAGCTTTCCCCCGCGCCGCAGGCCGACGCTCAGCGCCTCCCCGTGCCGCGTGCGGTGCGACATATCGAGGTAAAACGCCTCGAACTCCGGCGCGTGGAAGGATTCCGTCTCGCACTGCGTCAGGAGCGCGTAAAGCTCCCGCAGGCTCGGGTTCTCCTCCACCTCGCAGAACGGCGCGCCGTCGTCCTTTCCGGCTTCGCCGAGCATCACCCAGCCGGACGTCCGGACGGGGAAGCCGAGGCGTTCCGCCTCCTCCCGGCGGCAGAGCACGACGCGCGCGCCCGAGAGGGGAAGAAAGCCCGCAAGCTCGTCCCAGTCGGCGCGCGCGCCGGAGCAGAGCACCATCGAATCGTCGATCCGGCACAGAAGGGTGTCCTCATTCTGCAGCCAGAACTGGCAGACGTGGCCGTCGATTCCGTACGATGCTGCCGCCGCGCAGGCGCGCACGCCGAGCGGGTCGCCCTCCCAGGGCAAAAGCTGTTTCTCATCCTGAATTCTTCTAATCATTGTTCCAACCTCTACTCCATCCCTGATCCTACTTTTCCGCCGTTTCCGGCGAACCCTCTGCCGGGTTCAGTACGCGCCTGCCGCACAGGCGCGCGCCGCCTCCCGCAGAAGCCGGGCCGCGTCCTCGACGTCCGCCTTTCGCATGAGGGAGACGGGCCCGTTCGGGCAGCGGCACGGAATGCCGAGCGCGAGCGTCCGCGCGCCCTGGCCGACGGCGGCGCGTCCCGCCCGTCCTCCGCCCTCGGAGACACAGCGCTCCTGGCAGGCGATGCCCGCGCGGCGCGCCGTCTCGAGGACGCCGCGGTAAAGCTCCCGGTCGTACGGCAGTCCGCCCTCCATGAAGCGCAGGGCGGGGCCTTTTCCGAGCGTGCACGCGTCTCCTTCGGCGGGGCAGTCCTCCGCGCCGAGAAGGAGCACCGTCCGCGGCTGCTCTGAGAAAACGGCGGTCTGCAGGCCGCCCGCCCCTGTTTCCCCAAGCGTCGGGAAGGCGAAAATCAGATCCGTCTCCGGCTCCTCCCCAAGGAGGGAGACGAGCACGGCGCAGGCGGCGCGGACGGCCAGCGCGCGCCCGGAGACGAACGCGTCCGTCTCGTTCCACGGCGCGGTGAAGACGACGCGGTCGCCGGGAGCCGCGGCTCTGCGCGCCTCTGCGGCGTCGAGCGCCCCGATATCGAGCAGCAGATCCTTCGCCTCGACAGGCTTTTTGCGCTCCTCCGCAGTGAGCAGGTGCACCGGCTTCGCGCCGAGGACGCCGGGGATCTCCCCCTTCGCGGTGCAGACTGTCACGGGGCGGCCGCACAGCGTCCCCGGCGGGACGGCTCCGACCGGCGCCAGGCGAAGCAGGCCGTCTTCGCCGATCCGGGTGACGAGAAAGCCGGGCTCGTCCATGTGGGCGCAGAGCATCACGGGGACGGCGGCGCGGCGCTTCCCGCGCTTTTTCGCGATAACGCAGCCGAGCGGCGTAACGGCGACCTCGTCCGCGAGCGGGCGGACGGCGGAGAGCAGCAGCTCGCGCACCCTGTCCTCGTCGCCGGAGACGCCGGGCGTCTCCGAGAGCTGCCGAAGCAGATTCCAGTCGATCATGCGCGCACCTCCCTGAGATATTCTGCGAGAAGCTGCGCCGTGCGCTCGACGTCCCGCACGTCGATGACCTCCGCCGCGGTGTGCATATAGCGCAGCGGCACCGAGAGCAGAGCCGTGCGCACGCCGGCGCGCGAGACGGCGATCGGGTCGCCGTCGGTGGAGGTCTCCCCGCCCATCACCTCGAAGGTGTGGGGAATCCCCTCGTGTCCGGCGAGGGACGCCAGGCGGCGCGTCATGGCGCTGTCGAGGACGGGCGACATCCCGATCATCGGCCCGCCGCCGAGCGTCCCGCATTTCTCCGGCGGAACGTCCGGCTGCGCCGCGAAGCTGACGTCGACGGCAATCGCCTGCGTCGGACAGGCGCGGTACGCGCCTGACGCCGCGCCCTGCCCGCCGATCTCCTCGAGGGAGCTGAACTGCAGAATCACCTCGCAGGAGAGCTCCTCCCCGGCGAGCAGCTCCGCGCAGCGCAGCAGGACGGCGCAGCCGCAGCGATCGTCGAGAGCGGCGCAGGAGATCCGGCTGCCGAGCAGCGCCGCCGGTCTCTGCCAGAGGGAAACGCGGTCGCCCGGGGCGACAAGGGCGGCGGCCTCCTCCCCGGTCAGCCCGCAGTCGAGGAGGAGCTTCTCCTCCCCCTCCTTCGCGGGCAGGACGAAGCCGGGGAGCTCCCGTCTGCCGTGCACCACGACGGGCGCGCCCGGCAGGACGCGGCGATCCGTCCCGCCGCAGCGGTCGGCGGCGAGAAGGCCGCTCTCCTCGGCGCGAACCACGAGGAGGCCGACCTGGTCGAGGTGAGCGTCGAGGAGCACGCGCTCGCGCGCGCCGGCTTCGCCGAAGCGGGCCGATACGCTGCCCGCCGCGTCAATCTCCGCCCGCAGCCCGAGCGAGGAAAGCTCCTCCGCGATCACGGCGGCGGCTCCCCGCTCATCCCCGGGAAGGCCGGGCGCGGCGCAGAGGCTGAAAATCAGATTCGTCAATTCTTCCATGCCAGTTTCCTTTCGTCCTGCGGGGGAATTATTCGGGGAGCTCCTGCACGAGGCGCTTGAAGTGGTCGCCGCGCTCCTCGAAGTTGCGGTAGAGATCGAAGCTCGCCGAGGCCGGGGAGAGCGTCACGACGTCGCCGTCCCGCGCGAGCGAGTCGCACAGCGCGACGGCCTCCTCCATCGAGCCGACGCGGCGGATGTCGGGGCAGCCCTCGCGGTAGGAGGCGGCGGCGCGCGTCGCCGCCTCGATCTTGTCCGCCGTCGCGCCGAGCAGGACGAGGAGCTTCACCTTCTCCGGAATCATCGCGCCGAGCTCGTCGTAGGCGAGGTGCTTGTCATAGCCGCCCGCAATCAGGATGATCTTCTCGTCATAGAGGGAGAGCGTGCCGCGCATGGTGCGCGTCGGGCTGGTGCCGATGGAATCGTTGTACCAGCGCACGCCGCGGCGCTCGCGGACGAGCTCGTTGCGGTGCGCGACGCCGCCGAACGTCCGGGCGACGCCGCGGATCGCCTCCGCCGGAACCGAGCCCCACACCGCCGCGATTGCGGCGAGGTAGTTCTCGACGTTGTGCAGGCCGGGAATGCGGATCTCGGAGACGGGCAGCACGGGCGTGCTCTGTCCGTTGTCGGAGACGGTGATCCAGCCGTCCGGAGAGACCCAGACGCCTCTCCCGCAGGGCTTTTTCCGGCTGAAGAGCAGCACGTCGCCGCGCGCCTCGGGCGCGAAGGAGGCGGTGATCTCGTTGTCCGCGTTGAAAACGGCGCGGCCGAAGGCGTTCTGGTGCAGGAAGATGTTCTTCTTCGCGTCGATGTACTCCTGCATATCCTTGTGAATGTCGAGGTGGTTCGGCGAGAGGTTCGTCACCACCGCCGTCTCGGGGCTGTGCCGCATCGAGATGAGCTGGAAGCTCGACAGCTCGACGACGGCGGCGTCCTCCGGCGCAATCTCGTCGATCTCCGGCAGCAGGGGCCGGCCGATGTTGCCGCCGAGGTGGACGCGCTTTCCCGCCGCCTTCAAAAGCTCGGAGATGATGGTCGTCGTGGTCGTCTTGCCGTCGCTGCCCGTGACGGCCCAGATCGGGCACGGGCACAGGTCGAAGAAGACCTCCATCTCGCTCGTCACGGCGGCGCCGCGCGCGCGGGCCGCCTCGAGCTCCGGCTGCGTGAAGCGCATTCCCGGCGTGCGGAAGACGATCTCCTCGGTGAGATCGCCGAGGTATCCTTCCCCGAGGACGAGACTGACGCCGAGCGCCTCAAGCTCCGCGGCGAGCGCGCCGAGCTGCTCGCGGGAGCGCTTGTCGCGCGCCGTCACTTTGGCGCCCTTCTCCGCAAAGCTCCTGATGAGCGGGAGGTTGCTGCCGCCGATCCCGCAAAACGCCACGCGCCGTCCCTTCAGAGAGCGGTAAAACGACTCCGCTTTTTCGTTGTGATATGCCATCTTTTGACCCCGCCTTCCCCGGCGGAAGCGCTCCGCCGCGCAAGCAGGGCGGGCAAACGCCCGCCCTGCCCTTTCATTCGTTTCGCCGCCGCTCATGAAAGCGCGGCATTAACTTTATTATTATATGTGATATGCGGGAAAATATCAAGTCATTGTGCAGCCTCAGCGGGCAGGAATCTCTGTTTTCCTTCCTCTTCCCCCAAAAAACGAGCGGAAAGCGAAAAGCGGGATTGCAATCCCTCCCGATTTGCTGTATGATATAGAGGTACGTTTTTTCACTAAACCGTCAGCACTACAGCACAGCAGCGTGTGAAAGCGAAACAATATTCGCGGCTCGGGCCGCGCGGAGGTGCAGGAATTGTTTTTTCAAAAGGATATTGAGACGATGAGCCGTCCCGAACTCGAGGCGCTCCAGCTCGAACGTCTCAAGCGCATGGTGAATTACTGCTATGAGAACGTCCCGTTCTATCACGAGCGGCTCGAGAAGGCCGGTGTGACGGGCGATAAAATCAAGACGCTCTCCGACATCCAGTACATCCCGTTCACGACAAAGGACGATATCCGCGACAACTATCCCTTCCATATGCTCGCGACGCCGATGAAGAAGATCGTGCGCATCCACGCGTCGTCCGGCACGACGGGCAAGCCGACCGTCGGCGCGTACACGAGAAGGGATCTCGACCTGTGGTCCGATCATGTGGCGCGCGTCGCTGCGGCATCCGGCGCGTGCGAGGAGGACATTTTCCAGATCTCCTTCGGCTACGGCCTGTTCACCGGCGCGCTCGGCCTGCACTATGGCCTTGAGAAGATCGGCGCGACGGTCATCCCGGCCTCGTCCGGCAACACGGCCAAGCAGCTGATGATGTTCCGCGACTTCGGCGTGACCGGCCTCGTGGCGACGCCGTCGTACGCGCTCTATCTCGGCGAGATGGTGAAGGAGTCCGGCTACCCGCGCGACGCCTACAAGCTGCGCCTCGGTCTGCTCGGCTCCGAGGGCTGCACGGAGGAGATGCGCGAGCAGATCGAAAAGAACCTCGGCATTTTCGTCACCGACAACTACGGCATGACGGAGCTCGGCGGCCCCGGCGTCTCGGGCGAGTGCGAGTACCGCTGCGGCCTGCACTTCGCGGAGGACGCGTTCCTCCCCGAGATCATCGACACCGAAACCGGGATGCAGAAGGCTCCCGGCGAGTCGGGCGAGCTCGTCGTCACGACGCTGCTGCGCGAGGGAATGCCCGTCCTGCGCTACCGCACGAAGGACATCACCCGCCTCAACTACGAGCCCTGCCGCTGCGGGCGCACCCATGTCCGGATGGACAAGGTCACGGGCCGTACCGACGACATGATGATCATCAAGGGCGTCAACGTGTTCCCGTCCCAGATCGAGAGCGTTCTCGTCGGCACGAAGGGTATCGGGCCGCACTACCAGCTCGTGGTGCGCCGCCGCAACTTCATGGACAACCTAGAGGTCAAGGTCGAGCTCGTCAGCGCCGATCTGCTCGAGAGCTATGGCGAGCTCGAGGCGCTCCAGCGCGGCCTGCACGACCGCCTCAAGAGCGTGCTCGGCCTTGAGACGAAGGTCACGCTCGTCGAGCCGAAGTCGCTCGAGCGCTTCCAGGGCAAAGCGAAGCGCATCCTCGACCTGCGCAACGAGAAGGAGTAAATTATTTTTCACATTTAACATATTGGAGGCAGAAATGAAAGAATTACTGTTGGGAAACGAAGCGGTCGCGCGCGGTCTGTATGAGGCCGGCGTGCGGGTGGTTTCCAGCTATCCGGGCACGCCCAGCACGGAGATCACAGAAGCCGCCTCGGCGTATGACGAAATCTACTGCGAATGGGCCCCGAACGAGAAGGTCGCGATGGAGGTCGCCGCCGGCGCATCCTTCGGCGGCGCGCGCTCGTTCTGCGGCATGAAGCACGTCGGCCTGAACGTCGCCGCCGACCCGCTCTTCACGATGAGCTACATCGGCGTGAACGGCGGCGTGGTGATCGGCGTGGCCGACGATCCGGGAATGCACTCCTCGCAGAACGAGCAGGATTCCCGCAACTACGCGATCGCCGCGAAGCTGCCGATGGTCGAGCCCGCCGACTCGGCGGAGTGCCGCGACTTCACGAAGCTCGCCTACGAGCTCTCCGAGCAGTTCGACGTGCCGGTGCTCCTGCGTCTGAGCACGCGTATCTCCCACTCGCGCAGCATTGTGGAGCTCTGCGAGCGCCAGGCGCCCGCGCTCAAGCCGTATGAGAAGAACCCGGCGAAGAACGTCATGCTGCCCGTCTTCGCGACGAAGAAGCACGTCGTCGTGGAGAAGCGCTGCGACGATCTCGCCGCGTGGGCGGAGACCTGCCCGCTCAACCGCGTCGAGGACAACGGCAGCGGCGTCGGCGTCATCGCCGCGGGCTCCGTCTACCAGTACGCCCGCGAGGCGCTCGGCGACACCGTCTCGTATTTGAAGCTCGGCCTCATCCATCCGCTGCCGGAGAAGCTGATCCGCGACTTCGCGGCGAAGGTGAAGAAGCTCTACGTCATCGAGGAGCTCGATCCGATCATCGAGACCTTCTGCAAAAAGCTCGGCATCGCCGTCATCGGCAAGGACGTCTTCCCGCGCTGCGGCGAGTACTCCCAGAGCGTCGTGCGCCGCTGCGTCCTCGGCGAGGAGCCCGAGATCATGCAGGTGGAGGCCGCCATTCCCGGCCGCCCGCCCGTCATGTGCTGCGGCTGCCCGCACCGCGGCGTGTTCTACACGCTCAAGAAGCTCGGCGTCTACGTCAGCGGCGACATCGGCTGCTACACCCTCGGCGCGACGGCTCCGCTGAGCGCGATGGACACCTGCGTCTGCATGGGCGCGTCCGTCTCCGCGCTGCACGGCTTCAACAAGGCGATCGGCGCGGACGCGGAGAAGAAGTCCGTCGCGGTCATCGGCGATTCGACGTTCATCCACTCCGGCATCACGGGCCTGATTGACATCGCGTACAACAAGAGCAACTCCGTCGTGATTGTGCTCGACAACTCGATCACCGGCATGACGGGCCACCAGCAGAACCCGACGACCGGCTACACCATCAAGGGCGACCCGACGTCCGCGGTCAACCTGGAGGCGCTGTGCCATGCTGTGGGCATCAACCGCGTGCGTGTCTGCGATCCGTACAACCTGCAGGAGACGGAGGCCGTCATCCGCGAGGAGCTCGCGGCGGAGGAGCCGTCCGTCGTCATTGCGCGCCGTCCCTGCGCGCTGCTCAAATACGTCAAGCACAACGCGCCGCTCACCGTGAAGACGGACGACTGCATCGGCTGCAAGCGCTGCCTCTCCATCGGCTGCCCGGCCATCAGCATCCACGACAAGAAGGCCGTCATCGACTACACGCAGTGCGTGGGATGCGGCGTGTGCGAGGGACTGTGTCCCAAGAAGGCCATTACGGCACAGGAGGCGGCAAAATGAGCAATGTGAAAAGCGTATTGATTGTTGGCGTAGGCGGTCAGGGCACTCTTCTGGCCAGCCGCCTTCTCGGAAGCGCCATGATGGATCTCGGCTATGACGTAAAGGTCTCCGAGGTGCACGGCATGAGCCAGCGCGGCGGCTCCGTGGAGACGTACGTCCGCTACGGCGACAAGGTCTATTCCCCCGTCATCAACCAGGGCGAGGCCGACATCGTGCTCGCCTTCGAGCAGCTTGAGGCCGCGCGCTTTCTGCCCTTCCTCAAGAAGGGCGGAGTCGTGGTGACGAACACCCAGCAGATCGATCCGATGCCCGTCGTGACCGGCGCGGCCCAGTACCCGCAGGGACTGCTCGAGCAGATCAAGGCGCAGGGCGCGGGTCTGCTCGCGATCGACGCCCTCTCCCTCGCGGAGCAGGCCGGCTCGGTCAAGGCCGTCAACGTCGTGCTGATCGGCGCGATGGCGAAGTCTCTCGGCAGTGAGAAGGAAATCTGGCTCAAAACCATTGAAAAGACCGTTCCCCCCAAGTTTGTGGAGATGAACAAGCGCGCCTTCGAGCTGGGCTACGCGGCGGAGGAATGATCTTTCCCGCAGCGCTTTGAGGCGGCGCAGGAGCTGACGGGGAGCAAGGCCAGGCGCGTCATCGGCAATCGCAGGCTGCAATTGCTTTTTTCCCGTTTCCGTTTTATACTAAGAGCGTAAGGGGCGCGCGGCGAAGCGTCCGGCGTTCCCGCACCCGTCCGGTTTCCGACACACCGCCATGCATTTGAAAGAAAGGGGAACCAGTATGCAGATTCAACAGCTCTCCGTTTTCGTGGAAAACAAGTCCGGCCGCCTCGCGGAAATCACGGAGATTATCGGCAAGGCAGGCGTTGACATCCGCGCGATCTCGGTCGCGGACACAAGCGATTTCGGCATTCTCCGCCTGATTGTCGACAAGCCGAAGGAGGCCGTCGAGCTGCTTCGCGCGGCGGGCCTGACGGTCTCGCTCACGAGCGTCATCGCGATTGGCATTGACGACAAGCCCGGCGAGTTCGCCAAGGCGATGCGCGTTCTGGCGGACGGCAATATCGGCGTCGAGTATATGTACGCGTTCATCAGCTGCGACAAGGGCAAGGCCTATGTCCTTCTGCGCGTCCTCGAGACGGACAAGGCTGTCGAATGCCTCAAGCAGAACGGCGTCACGCTGCTCAGCGCAGAGGAAATTTACGGAATGTAACGAACCTTTCTCCGATAGAGAACATCGAGGCGGCCTTCCGGGAGCGGAAGGCCGCCTCTGCTTCTGCGCGCCTGCCTCAGGCGCGCAGAAAAGAAAGCCCGAAGGCTCCTGGCCGGCCTTCGGGCTTTCGTTTGCCTCTTTTGGTCCTTTTCAGCGCACGCCCTGCAGGATAAACCCGGCGGGGTTTCCGCCCGCCGTGCGCAGGCGGGTGAGACTCTCCTCGAAGCTGCGGTACGGCGTCGCGCCGTAGTCGGCGACGAGGATGACGGCGTCCGCGGCGGGAGCGGCGGCGTCGGCGTCCGGGAGCTTCTGCTCTCCGGGCAGAACGCAGAGGACGTAGTCATATTCCGCGGCGGCCTTCCGCAGGAAGGCGGAAAAATCAGCGGAGGCGAGGAGATCGGCGCTGCTGCCCGTCAGCTCGCCGCTCGCAAGGAAGGAAACCCCGCCGGCGGACGCGGAGACGGTGGCCTCGCGCGCTGCGCCGCCCTCCTTCAGGACGGAGACGAGCCCCTTGCCGGCCTTCGGCACGCCGAGCGTCTCAGCGGCCTGCACGGACGAGGAGAAGTCGGTCTCCACAAGCAGAACGCTGCGCCGCGCGGCGGCGAGCGCCTTCGCAAGGCCGCAGGCGGCAAGCGCCGCGCCGTGCTTCCCGCCGACAGACGTCAGCAGCACGGTTCCCTTCTCCCCCACCTGATGGGTGAAGGCAGCGCGCACGCGGCGGAACTCGTCGGCGCGGCCGGTCTCCTCCGCTTTTGCGGCGAGGGAACCGAGGCAGGGAAGCTTCAGGCTCTTCTCCACATAGGAGGCATTGCGGATGGTGTGGTCAAGCAGCAGGACGGCAAGGCCGATACACACGGCGAGAATGACGCCGAAGACGAGGCCGAGGATCCCGCCCTTCACGGCGGAGGACCGGGCGGAGAGCTCGGCGGGCTCCTCCGCATGGGCCGTCAGATGCACCTGAATCGGCGGCGTCGGGTAGATAGCGGAGATCTCCTCGCCGATGACCTCGGCGGCGGCGTCCGCCAGGGGAGCGGCGTTGAAACGATCCGTTGTCGTCACGGTCAGCTCAATCAGCGTGGAAGTTCCCACCTGCTTGGCCGTAAGATCGAGCAGAGAGGCATCCTCGGCTCCCGCGTACTCGGCCACCGCCGCGCGGACGTCCTCGGAATCCGCCAGCGCGATGGCGGCCTGCAGGCGGACGTTGAGCATACTCGCGTACTGGTTGCTGTAGTCGGGGGAGGCGTTGTCGTCGATCGTGCAGGCGATCAGGATGGTGCTCGTCGCCGTATACTGGCGCTTGAAGCTGCGCAGCGACAGGAAACCGAAGAGAAGGCCGCACAGCACGACCAGCACGGCGAATTTCCAGAGATGGCGCTTGAAAAAGCGCACAATCTCGGAAAACGAGAGATACAGTTCCATGTAAGAAGTCCTCCTGTTTCAGGTGTTATCGTTTCCGTCCCCGCCTGCGGCGCAGGCGAAGTCGTGAATCTGCTTCATGATGATTTCCCAGTCGAAATGCTCCTTCGCGAAGCGGCGCTCCTTTTCGGGAAGCGCCGGGTCGGCGCGGCAGGCGAGGACGAAATCGACAACCTCGCGCATCTCGATCGGGCTCGGATCGTTCGGGAAGATCCGAACAAACGGCAGGTCCGGCGTGAGGAGCTCGTCCTCGTACGCGAAGAAGAGCGGCAGGCCGGCCGCCATGTACTCGCGGGATTTGAGCGGCGAGAGGCGGTTGAGGCCGACGCGGTACTCCGCGAGCGGGGAGACGCCCACGTCGCTGACGCAGTAGAGCGCGGCGAGCTCCGGGGCCGTCTTGTAGCCGAGGAGCTGTACCCTGCCTCCGAGGCCGAGGGACTCCGCCAGACGGCCCAGCTCGCCGATCGTCTCGTTGTTGCCGACGATGCGGAACACGATGGGCAGAGCGGGGTTTTCGTCCGCGTACCGCTTCATCCCCTCGATCACGCGCTCATAGCCGTGGACGACGGACGTGCCGACGACGCCGAGCAGGTTGACGCAGGAGCGATCCGCCTGATCGCTGCGCAGCGGAATGGAAGCGACCTCGACGCCGTTGTCGACGTTGATGGCCGGAATGCCCCAGAGCTTGTCCGTCCGCTCGCCGAAGGTGACGACGGCGTCGACCCAGCGGGAGAACGTGAGCGTCGTGCGGGCGTGCGCCGCGACCTCCCGGGCGTGGCCGAGGAAGCTCCTCACGTTTCTTCCGCGCAGATCCACGGCAAAGAAGCGCTTGTATTCACCCCAGTACGGATAGGTCGCCACCTCAAAAACGACGCGGCAGGCGGGGTTCGCCTGCTTCGCCGCGCGGGCGATTGCGAGGTAATACGGGTTCGTCAGGAAGCCCTTGATATACACCATATCGCACGGCTGCTGCGCGAGCAGCGCGCCGATGGTGCCGGAGATCCGCTTCTGACGCTCCGACCAGCGGGCGCAGGCGGGAAACGGGAAGCGCTCCTCGCGCTCTCCCGTGCGCTTGAGCAGGCAGTTTTCCTGCACGCAGGTGTAGGAGGCCTCCCAGCCGAGGCGGGCCATACCGGCCGTCTGTCCGGCAATCTTGCGCAGAATGCCGGAATACTGCATATCGGTCGAGACGGCGGCGGCGTAGAGAAAGCGTTTTCTGTCAGCCATGCTGCTCTTCCCCCTCTCCGCTCAGCTCCGCATAAAAGAGGCTGTAGTTTTTTTCGGCGTCAAACTTATCCTCCCAGAGGCGGCGCGCATTGCGGCACATCGATTCATATTCCGCGTCGGGAAGCTCGCGCAGACGTTTCAGCGCGGCGGCGATCTCCTCCGGGGACGGATTTTTCCCGAGAAGGTAGCCCGTCAGGCCGTCGCGGACAGCCTCGGGCGTCCCGCCGACCTCGGTCGCGACGCAGGGGAAGCCGAAGGAGCACGCCTCCATCAGGGAGACGGGCAAGCCCTCGCTCGAGCTGACGTTCACCAGGCAGGAGACGGGCGTCTCCGCGTACCAGCGCATGAGCTCCTCGTTCGGCTTCGGGCCGGTCATCTCCCAGGCGATGTGGGGCGGCAGCTTTTCCGCCGCGGCACGCACCTCCGCCTCCTGGGAGCCGCCGCCGACGTGCGTCCAGCGCATCGGGAACGGGACGAGCGAAAGCGCCTCGATCAAGAGCGGAATCCGCTTGACGGGGACGAGATAGGAGCACGTCACCGCGTGAAATTCCGGCTCGCGCGTCCCGTACGGCAGCGCTTGATCCGCCGTGCCGAGGAAGGCGGGCTTCACCTTCCCGGCCTGACCGGGAAAGGCGTCGCGCACGGCCCGCGCGGCAGACGGCGAGCACGGACGCACGGCGTCATACCGCTTCAAAAGGAACCGGCGCATCGGCAGATACCCGTACGCCGCCCGCTCCGGAAAGGCGTCAAAGCCGTGCGCGCGGGAGACGAGGCGCACGCGTCTGCCCTCCCGGCGGAGCTTTTCCGCGAACAGAGCGCCTGCGGCCGCAGCGTCGTAGAACCAGTAGCTGTAAATGACAAGCTCCTCCGCCGTCAGAAGCGGCAGAACGTCCCGGCAGAGCGCCTGATAGACGGACAGCGTCTTGCGCTGGAAAAACACCAGCTCGCGAAGCGTGCCGAACGCGTTTTTCCCGTACCCGAGGCAGCGCAGAGCCTCCGGATAAAATTCCGGCCTCGCCAGAACGGCGGCGCAGGAGACGGCCTTCGGATCCGCGCGCAGACGCACCACCTGCATCCCGCCGGGGACGGGCTTCGTCTGCGCGTCGTCCGCCGCCGCGTGGCAGGAGCAGACGACGACGCCGTCAAAGCCTTCGGTGTGGCGAAGCTCCTCCGTCAGGAAATCCTCTCCCCTTCCGTACGGGAAGGAGGTCGTCAGGAGCAGAAGCTGTTTCATGTCCGTTTCCCCCTTTTCAGCAAGCCCGCCGCCATGGAGAGATCCTCCCGCGTGGGGAGAAGGAGACGGTAAAACGGCGTTTTTGTGTAGACGCAGAAGATGATGATCGAGGTCAGCCCCTGCGCCGTGAGCGAGAGCGTCGTCGCGAGGGCGGCGCCCGTCACGAGAAGGTTCGGGATGAGCAGAAGGCTCAGGCCGAGGTTGAAGACGACGCCGACGGCGGTGGAGATGATGTTGAGCTCCGGCTTGCCGTAGGCGGCGATGGAATTCGCGAGCACCTTCGCGTAGGTGATAAAGAAGCTGCCGACCGTGAGAATCTTGAGCGGCTCGACGCAGTCGACGTACTTCGGGAACACGATGGGAATGAAAATCTCGGCAAGCAGAACGAGAATCGGCAGGCAGATAAGCGTCACATACGTCACGAGCTTGCACGAGAGCATCGCGAGCTTCGTCTTGTCGTCCGTCTTCGTCATCGCCGCAATGCGCGACATGATGACCATGCTGACGGCGTCCGGCAGAATCCAGACCTGCTGCACGATGGTGTACGCCTTCGTGAACACGCCGAAATCCGTGAGGCCGTTATAGCCCTTGAGGATGATGGAGCTGACGTTCGTGTTCGTGAAGGTCAGGACGTTCGAGACGTGCGCCTTGAGGCTGTAGCGCAGCAGCTCGCCGCAGCCGACCTCCCTGTCGTTTTCGGGAGCGGGCGGCGTCTCCGCGTAGGAAACGTCGCGGCGGATCGCGCGCCACGCGATCACGATGGAGAGCAGCAGGATGAAAATGCTGCCCGAGACGATGACGGCGGCCGTCGGCCAGAGAAAGACCGTCAGCGCGAACAGCGTCGTGAGCACGCGCTGCATGAGGTTGATCATGTTGTAGACGCGGAACTTGTTCTCGCCGCGCAGGATAGCGAGGAAGACGTTCGAGACGAACGAGAACACGCCGTACGCGACGGCGCACACGCAGTAGAGCAGCGCCGTGTCGGCGAAATAGCTGTCCCGCAGAATCAGCACGACGAGCGCGCCCGCCGCGGCGATCAGGATCGTGAGCACGACCGTGACCCGCTTGATGGAGCGCACGACGTTTTTGAGTTTGAAGCGCGAAACGTAGTA
This sequence comes from uncultured Clostridia bacterium, assembly GCA_944380675.1. Taxonomy (GTDB): domain Bacteria; phylum Bacillota; class Clostridia; order Oscillospirales; family Acutalibacteraceae; genus Caccousia. Next base: position 15,450 of record CALWIH010000010.1, read on the forward strand.
AATCATCGAGGAGTTCACGCTGAACGAGAGCAGGGTGAACAGCGCGCTGCCCACCATCTGGTTCTGCGTGATGAGGCCGCTCTCGCCGGGATCGAGCACCGGCATGATGCAGAAGCTCGAGATCAGGGCGAGCACGGCGCCGAAGGCGTTCGTCCCGAAGGTGCTCAGCGCGTCCTGAAGCACGCCGCCCTTTCGCTGCTTTTTCATGTTTCCACCCCCGAATCGGGCGTCTTGCGAAGGTGGGTTCCCAGCGTGAGGAAGAGCTGCGCCGCGAGGTACAGCCCCACGATAAAGCAGAGATACGTCACATTGAAGACGTCGGTAATCCAGCCGAGCGCGTAGTTGCGCGGCAGATAAACAAGGCTCTTAAAGGCGATGAGGCCAAGCGCGATCGCCGGCCAGGATCGGCTCGCCATCGAGGAGAACCAGCGGAACGCGAGGCCGAGGAACAGGCTCACGGCGACGACGCCCGCCGTCCCGAACGCGACGTACGCCTCCGCCACATAGGACGTGCCGAAGCCCTCGCCGCGCAGGTACTTTGTCGGGTCGACGAGGTATGTCAGCGCGTGGGAATAGCTGTAGGTGTTCTCGGCGAACTCCGCCGTCTGCAGGGAGATGATAGGGTCGGTGTGGAAGACCGTCTGCCCGATGGAATTGTTCGTCACGAACATCTCAAGCGGGAACAGGAAGTAGCGCCAGGCGTCCTTCGCGCGGAAGAAATCGAGGTTGTCGAAGGTCTTGACGATGACGCGGAAGCTCGCGCCCTGCGAATCGATGAAGCTGACGATCGTGCTCAAAAAAGAGCTTCCTCCCGCGGACATTCCCGAGCGCAGGTAGGCGACAATTTGGAGAAGATAGACGCCGCCGAGGCCGAGCAGGCAGACGATCAGGACGACGCGCTTTGTCAGGACGCGCTTCTCCTTCGGCAGGAGATTGTCGCGCAGGACGAGATAGAGCGCGAGCATCATCAGGCTTGTGACGATCATATTGCGCCGCCCCGTGAAGACGGAGGCGAGCAGGTACACGCCGTAGACGCACATCGGCAGACGCATCTGCTTTGCGGACGGCATCGTCGCGAGGAAAACGGTGAAGGCCGGGGTGAAGAACAGGGCGAAGCGGCTCACGACGGAGGGCACGCCCGCCGTCTCGGTGAACGAGGTCAGGTAGCCGTTGCGCAGAACGAACAGCGCCGTGTTCGCGAGCGAGAAGAAGGACGCGAGCGAGCTGACGTACAGCACCCAGCGGCTGAGCTGCCGGATCACGGGAACGGCCGGATTGTCCCGGATCCTTTTCGCGCCCTCGACGGCCACGGAGAGCTCCCGCCTGCGGAAAACGAAGCCGCCCGCGCGATAAGCCAGGTAGACGCAGAAGAGCGAAATCGCGAGGATCTGCAGCGACCAGTAGAGCGAGTCAAAGGCGTCCGCCTCAAGCCGGCCGAGCCTGATGTCGTAATCCTGCAGCCAGGCGACATACACGCGGCCGAGCAGGAGGAGATTGAAGGACGCCTGAAAGAGCAGAAGCGGGATCCGCCGACGCAGATCGGTCAGCTCATAAAAGAGCATCGCGGCGTTGAGCAGGGAAATCCCGGCAAGCGCGGCGTTCGAGGCGGCGGCATACCACTCCCCGCCGAAGAAGGCGAGAAACGCCGCGGCGATCAGCGCCGCGAGAGAGCTTCCCGTCAGAAGCGCATCCCACAGAAGATGTTTTCTTTGGAACTGCATCATGCCTTTTGAGTCCTTTCCGCCGCCGCGTACCGTGGAAAGCGGCAAACCGGGACGGCGATAATTTCATCATAATTGGTTAGATTATATCATTATTCCCCCTCCTTATCAATCATTATTTGCCCGCGCATGGCCGAAAATGCAGGTTTCATGCGGCCTGCGGGAATTGTAAACCTTTTATGACGTCGGAAAAATACAAAAGGGATCGCCGCGCTTCGGCGGCGATCCCCAAAATGAGACGATGCAGTATTTTCCTGTCCGCGGCGCGGCTTACGCCTTTTTGTGACAATGCACGGCGGGCAGCAGCGCGAGGAATGACGCGGCCAGAACGGCGAGGAAGACGACGCCGATCGGCAGGTACTTCGACAGAACCGGCTGCAGCGCGGCCGCAGCGACAAACCAGACGGAGAACGCGGCGGACAGCGCCCCGAAGAGCAGAGCGGCCGGAAGCGCGTGACGCGCTCCGCGCAGCAGCAGCACGGCGGCGACGGCCTGCGCGGCGGAGACGGCGGCGGCTATCCAGAACGGCCACGCGGCGAGCGAGGCTCCCGCCTCCCCGGCGGACGAGAGCACGCCCGGCAGGAGCGCCGCGACGCAGACGATCTGCAGCACGGCCTGCACAATCAGGAGCACCGATGAAACGCCGCGCCGCAGGTCATGGCCGGCAAGCTGCGCCGCCGAGGACTGCACGACGCCAAGGTACATCCGGTTCGACTCGAGCGAACGGCGGATGGCCAGCGCGAGCGGAACCGCCACAACGTCCGCGATGACGGCGTTGACGATGGTGGCGACGGCCTTCGTGCCGAGCAGGATGGCGACGGCCTCGTCGGCGCTGCCCTCGAGCTTCGCCTCAATCAGAGACTTGAGCAGATAGAGGACGCAGTACGTCAGCGAGCCGCTGACGGCGCCCGCAATCACACGGGAGAGCTTCTTCCCCTCCGAGCGGCCCGACCAGGCGATGAGGCCGCAGACAAAGGCCATCATAAATTTATTGATCAGCGTCGTCGGCGCGCTGGCCGCCCAGCCTCCGATGAGGTCGAACACGCCCGAGCCGACGCCGGCCGCGAGGCCGCCGTACATGGGGCCGAGCAGAAGGCCGGAGAGGATGCAGAAGACGTTGCCGAGGCCGATCATCGTCCTGTCCCCGAGGACGGGAATCGGGATGCTGATGAAGGTGCCGACGATCACGAGCGCGCCCATCAGGCCGGTCAGGGCAAGATTGACGGCTCCGCTTTTTTGCGAGGAATTGATTCTCATGGTGGTTCACTGCCTTTCGGACGCGGGCCCGGGCCCGCTGAAAAAATCCTCCGGGAGGCGATTGCGTTTTCCCTCCCGGTGTGATACCATCATAGAAGAAATCTGTCCATAATAAAATACACAGTTTGTAAAAAAATGAGGTGTACAGATTGGCGTACGAATACATTGAGCTTCACCCGGACGGCCCGCCGCTGTACCGGCAGCTGACCGATTCGCTCAAGACGGCGATGGAGACGGGGCGGCTGCGCCGCGGCGAGCGGATGCCGTCGATCCGGAAATTCTCCGAGGATCTCGGCGTGAGCCGCACGACGGTCGAAGCGGCGTACCAGCAGCTGTGCGTGGAGGGCTATCTCAAAAGCGAGCCGAAGCGCGGGTACTTCGTCCTCTCCGGGGAGCAGCCGGGAAACGCCGCGCCGCGCCGCGCACCCGCCGTCTCAGCGCCGCTCGCGGGGCGCTTCCGCTACAACCTCGGCACCGACTGCGCCGACGCGGAGAACGACGACCTGCGCATCTGGCGGCGTCATGTGCGCGACGTCCTCAACCGGCGCGAGATCATCGTCTCCTACGGCGACCATCAGGGCGAGCCGGCGCTGCGCGAGGCGCTCGCGGCCTACGCGGGGCGGGCGCGCGGCATCGCGGCGGGGGCGGAGGAGATCGTCGTCGGAGCCGGCAGCCAGCCGCTCCTCTATCTGCTCTGCGGGCTTGCGGGGCGGCGGCGCGCGGCGATCGGCGAGCACGGCTTCGCGCAGGCGGAGCAGGTGTTCCGCGACTGCGGAATCGAGGTCGTCCCCCTGCCGTACGACGAGAACGGGATCGACCCCGAAGCGCTGCGGCGCAGCGGAGCGGATCTCGCCTACGTCAGCCCCTCCGCCTCGGTGGAGGGCGGCAGCGCAATGCCGACCAGCCGCCGCTTCGAGCTGCTCCGCTGGGCGCAGGAAACGGGCGGCATCCTCATCGAGGACGACTACAACGGCGAGCTGCGCTACCGCGCGCATCCCATCCCGGCCATGCAGGGGATGGCGGGCGGCGACCGCGTCGCGTATCTCGGCTCGTTTTCCAAGCTCCTGCTGCCCTCGGTGCGCATCGGCTACATGGTGCCTCCCCCCTCCCTGCTCCCGCTCTACCGCGAGCGGGCGCGCAACTACAACCAGACGGCGTCGAAGATCGAGCAGCTCGCCCTCGCGGCGTACATCTCGAGCGGGCAGATGGAGCGCCGCCTGCGCCGCCTGCGCAAGCTGTACGCGGCGAAAAGCCAGCTGATGAAAAAAAGCCTCGCGTCCGTCTTTCCGGGCAGGCGCTTCACGCTCGAGGAAACGGCGCTGTACTTTCGCACGCGCGTCGCGCCGGAGGAGGCCGAAGCGCTCTGCCGCCGGGCGGCGGACGAGGGGGTGCGCGTGCGCACGCGGGAGAGCCGCGACGGCGTCTTCGCGGCGCTGAGCTTTTCCGGCATCCCGGCGGAGGACATCCCGGGCGCTATCGAGGCGCTCGGCCGCGCGTGGAACGAAAAGGGATGACAGGAGCGGCGCGTCCGTGTATAATAGCAGAAGAAGGAAGGCTGTCCGCGCTTCCGGCCCCGTCCGCGAAAAGGGCGGGCAGGCCGCCGAATCAGCGCGGCGGAGAGGAAGGAGTTACAAAGTATGAGAGCATATGAACGTTTTCTGCGCTACGTCACCACAGACACGACCTCCGACGAGAGCAATCCCGCCTGCCCGAGCACGCCGGGACAGCTCGCGTTCGCGAACGGGCTCGCCGGGGAGCTGAAGGGCCTCGGGCTGGCGGACGCGCGCGTCGACGAGCACGGCTACGTCTACGCATCGCTTCCGGCGAACTGTGCAGCCGACGCCCCCGCGCTCGGCCTGATCGCGCACATGGATACCTCGCCCGACGCCTGCGGCTTCTCCGTGAAGCCGCGCATTGTGGAGCGGTACGACGGCGGGGACATCCTTCTCGACGAGGACAGGGGGACGGTGCTGAGCCCGTCGAAATATCCCCACCTGCGCGACTACACCGGCCAGGATCTCATCGTGACGGACGGCACGACGCTGCTCGGCGCGGATGACAAGGCCGGCGTCGCCGAGATTGTGACGCTCATCGAGGAGCTGGTGACGGAGAATCCGCCGCACGGGAAGCTGTGCTTCGCCTTCACGCCGGACGAGGAGATCGGGCGCGGCGCGGATTTGTTCGACGTTCCCGGCTTCGGGGCGCAGTTCGCGTACACCGTCGACGGCGGAAAGCTCGGCGAGCTCGAGTTTGAGAACTTCAACGCCGCCTCCGCGATCGTGACGGTACGCGGGCTGAACATCCACCCCGGCGACGCGAAGAACAAGATGAAAAACGCGCTGCTCCTCGGCATCGAGTTCCAGAATATGCTCCCGCCGTGGGAGACGCCGGCGTGCACGGAGGGGTACGAGGGCTTCCAGCACCTTAACCGCATGAGCGGCGACGAGGAAAAGGCCGTGCTCCACTATATCATCCGCGACCACGACCGCGCGAAATTCGAGGCGAAGAAGGAGCGCTTCGTCAAAATCGCCGCCTACCTCAACGAAAAATACGGCGAGGGAACGATCGATCTCGACATGGAGGACAGCTACTACAATATGCGCGAGAAGATTGAGCCGTACCTCTTCCTCGTGGAGAACGCGAAGAAGGCCATGCTCGACGCGGGCGTCACGCCTCTCGTGCAGCCGATCCGCGGCGGCACTGACGGGGCGCGGCTCTCCTATATGGGCCTGCCCTGCCCGAACCTGAGCACGGGCGGCCACAACGCCCACGGGCGGTTCGAGTATATTCCCGTGCAGAGCATGGACGCGATGGTCCGCGTGCTGCGGAACCTGACCTGCCTCCCGGACGGGAAGGCGGACTGAGGAGGAAGCCGCATGGAAGCGCGGGAGGAAGCCTTTCGCCGGGCCAGCCGCTTTGCCGTCCCGGCCTATTTCGCCGTCAACCTCGTGATCGCCGCCGCGAACGCGCTGCAGTCGCAGTGGTATTACGCCGTCCTCGCCGTCTGCGCGCTGGTGCTGACGCCGGTGCTCTCGCTGTTTTACCGCATCATCCGCCGCCGGCGCTCCTATCAGCTCGACCTGCTCGTCTATCTCTATGTCTTCCTGCTCTACACGCTCGGGATCGTGCTGCGGCTGTACACCATCACCCGCTGGTACGACAAATTTGCCCACACGCTCTCGGGAGTCGTGATCGCGCTGTTCGCGATTCTGCTGTTCCAGCTGATCTCGCCCGAGAAGGACATGGGGCGCGCCCGGTTCCCGCTGGCCGCGTGCTTCGTGTTCTTCACCGTGGCGGGCGTCGCGGGCATCTGGGAGATCTGGGAGTTTCTCGTCAGCCTCGTGTTCGGCACCGACCCGCAGCGCGTGGCCTCGACGGGCGTCACCGACTCGATGGTCGACATGATCGTCTGTGTGCTCGGCGGCCTCCTCTTTCTCCCCTCGCTCTGGGCGTATATGAACCGGAAGAAAACCTCGTTCCTGCTCGGCGTGTTTGAATCGGTCTGCCGCAGCGCGGACGACGCATAGCGCAGTGATGCAAAGGGAGCCCCGAAGCGAATGCTTCGGGGCTCCCTTGTTCTTGTATGCGGCTGTTACGACTGCGCCGCCTGCTGCAGCTTTTCGAGCAGCGCGTCCGCCTCGGCGCGGCTCATGCCGAGGAAGGACTGCGCCGAGCGCAGCGGGGAATTGATCAGCATCTGCTCAACCATCTCCGCGGTGATGGCCTCCGCGGCGGCCTCGCCGGGCTTCTCCTCGTTCGCCCTCGCGGCCTCGAGACGGCGGATCGCCTCGCGCACGATCGGAGCGGTGCGATCGTCGGCGAGCAGCGCGCCGACCGTCGTGTTGCTGTGGACGCGAAGCGGCAGGCGCTTTTTCGCCGTAAGGGTGTAGTCGAGCTGTGCGCGGACGTCGCGGCTCGAGTGGGCGAGCAGAATCCGGTACGGGCCGGACGCGGCATACCAGTCTCCGAGCGATTCGCTGTACCAGGAGAAGCTGCGCTCGTCGAGCGTGAACTGCGCCGTCTTCGTCTCGCCGGGGGCGAGGGTAAGCTTCTCATAGCCCTTGAGCTCCTGCGGCGGGCGGTTGGCCGCGCCGGTATCGTCGGCGACGTAGAGCTGCACAGCCTCCTTGCCGGCGCGGGAGCCGGTGTTCGTCACGTCGACCGAGACGCGGACGACGCCGTCCGCCTCCTCGAGGCGGGCGTTGGAGTAGGCGAAGGACGTGTAGCTCTCGCCGTGGCCGAACGGCCAGCGGACGTCCATCCGCTTCTTGTCGTAGTAGCGGTAGCCGACGAAGACGCCCTCCGCGTAGGTGACGCCCTCCTCGTCTCCCGGGAAATTGAGGAAGCTCGGATTGTCCTCGAGCTTGCGCGGCCACGTCTCCGCGAGGCGGCCGCTGGGGTTCGCATCGCCGTAGAGCAGCGCGTCCGCCGCCTCGCCGACGCCCTCGCCGCCGAGGTAGAGGCACAGCACGGCGGGCACGTCGTCCGCCCACGGCGTCTCGACGGGGCTGCCGCAGTGCAGCACGACGACGACGCGCTTCTGCACCGCGAGCACGCGGCGGATCAGCTCGTTCTGGCACGCCGGGAGGCGCATATGGCTGCGGTCGTATCCCTCGGACTCGAAGGAATCCGGCAGTCCGGCGAAGATGACGGCGGTCTCGGCTTCCGCGGCGGCGCGGACGGCGCGGTCAAACGCGGCCTCGTCGATCTCGTCGCGATCGGCGGGGAACGCCTCCTCGTAGACGACGCCCTCGGGCGCGCACTCGAGCGCACTGCTCACGCGGGAGGAATGGATGTGCGACGAGCCGCCGCCCTGATAGCGCGGCTTCGCGGCAAAGCCGCCGAGATACGCGAGCTTCGCGCCGCGGGAGAGCGGAAGCAGGCCGTCGTTTTTGAGGAGGACGGCGCACTCCTGCTCCGTGAGAACCGCCTTCCGATGGTCTGCCTCGCGGTCGAAGACGGCGCGCGGCGGCCTGGCCTCGCTGTACCGGAAGACGATGGAGAGGATGCGGGCAACCGCCTCGTCGAGGACGGCCTCGTCGAGCGCGCCGGAGCGCACGGCCTCCGCGATGGAGGCGTCGTCGTCCGGGCAGGGACCGGGCATCTGCAGCTCAAGGCCGGCGGCGAGGCCGTCGGTGCGGACGTTGACGGCTCCCCAGTCGCTCATCACGAAGCCGTCGAAGCCCCACTCGTCCCGCAGAATGCCGGTGAGAAGCTTCCTGTTCTCGCTTGCGAAGACGCCGTTGAGGCGGTTGTACGAGCACATGATCGTCCAGGGCTTTGCCTCCCTGACCGCCGTCTCGAACGCGGCGAGGTAGATCTCGCGCAGCGTCCGCTCGTCCATGTTCGACGAGCCCGTCATCCGGCGGAACTCCTGGTTGTTCGCGGCGAAATGCTTGACGGAAACGCCGACGTCCCAGCTCTGGACGCCGCGGATGAAGGCCGCCGCCGTCTTGCCGGCGAGGTACGGATCCTCGGAATAGTACTCGAAGTTGCGGCCGCACAGCGGGCTGCGCTTCATGTTGATCGCGGGCCCGAGCAGGACGGCGACGTTCTCGGCGCGGCACTCCTCTCCGAGGCAGACTCCCACGCTTTCGGCGAGCGCCTTGTCGAAGCTGCACGCGAGGGCGCTGCCCGTCGGGAAGCAGACGGCCTCAATCGAGTCGTTGACGCCGAGGTTGTCGGCCTTGTCGTCCTGCTTGCGCAGGCCGTGGGGGCCGTCCGACACCATGATGGACGGGATCCCGAGGCGCTCCACGCTCTCCGTGTGCCAGAAATCCTTTCCGGAGCAGAGCGCGGCCTTTTCCTCGAGCGTCATTTGGCTCACAAGCTTGCGGATTTCCTCCTGGGTCATGGGTACATCCTCCTTACGTTATGTGGTTTCCGCTTCCGGCAGCCCCCAGCAGAGCGTGACGAGCGCGCCGTCCGGGATGAGAAAGCCCGCCCCGCGCTCCCCGTCCTCCGTGAGCCAGACCGCCTTTCTCCCGCCGGAGCGGTTGAGCACGACGGCCGCCCGGCTCCCGTCGGGATTGCGGAAGGCGACGCACTCGAGCCGGCTGTCGTAGACGGAATGGCACAGGCGCACAGCGCCGGGGCGGATATAGCGGCTGAAATGACCGATGGCGTAGTACGAGGGATTGCGGCGAAGGGAGCCGCCGTCGAGCATGACGGGAGCCTCGCAGTAATTGCTCGCGTGGTTCGGGCCGCCCTTCTCGTCGAGCAGCAGATTCCAGTCGATGCTCGCGTTCGCGCCGTTCGCGAGGTTGCCGATGATGTCGTGCGCGTAGCGGCGCGCCCTGTCCGCGCCGCTCTCGCGCCGGCGGCGGCTGTACTCAACGCAGCCCTCCGTGAACCACAGCTCCTTCTCCGGCCAGGCGCGGCGCACGAGCGGCAGGGCGGAGAAGTGATCCCCGGCGTACCAGTGGAAGGCGAAGCCCGCCGCCGCCGAGCCGTCCCCCGCCGCGGCCATGCTCTCCCGCGCGCGGAAGAAGAGCCGCTCCTTGTTGTGATCCCAGAGCAGGAGGCCGACGTCGGAGAGGCCGGCCCTGTCGAGGGCGGGGCGGAGATACTCCGCGGCAAACCGCCCCTCCTCCTCCCCGGTGTAGAGGCAGGAGTCCCATTTCTGGGAGGCGGCCGGCTCGTTCTGGACGGAGAGCATCCGCACGCAGCAGCCGGCGCGGCGGTACTCGAGCGCATAGCGGGCGAGGCATTCCGCCCAGAGCGCGCGGTATTCCGGCAAAAGCTTCCCGCCGCGGTTCATGTCGCCGTTGTCCTTCATGAAGGCCGGCGGGCTCCACGGGCTGAGCAGAAGCTCAATCGGCCTGCCCGCCGTGCGCCCCGCCGCCCGGATGAAGGGCAGGAGGTAGACGCTGTCCCTCTCAATGGAGAAACGCCCGTCTTCATACTCCTCCCGCGACTCGACGCACGCGTAGTTCGACAGGGAGAAGTCGCAGCTGTTGAGATGGACGCGGCCGAGCGTGTACCGCAGGCCGCTCTCACCGAAGTACGCCTCGAGCAGCTCCTCCTGGCGATTCTCGCTCAGAGTCAGCCAGGCCCAGCCCGCCGCCTCGGTGAACGCGCCGCCGAAGCCGCGGAACGTCTGCTCCGCGCAGTCGGGGTAGACGACGAGCTGGCGCATCTCGTCGTACCGGCTTTCCCGCAGCGGCCTTTTGCGCCAGTAGCGGCCGCGATCCAGGTTGGAGGAGACGAGAAACGCCTTCCCAAAGCCCGCAGATTGTTTCATACCCGTTCACCTCCCAGATACCGGCAAAGGAAGCGGACCGGCGCTCCGCTTACTGCTGCCCCAGAACGAGCAGCACGATCTGCAGCGCGATGAGCAGCACGCCGCAGATGAGAATCAGCCAGCCCCGCACGCGGATGTTGCGCTTCGACTTCGGCTTCATGAGCTTCGCCGTCAGCTTTTCATACGGCGTCAGCAGAAAATACAGGCCGAGCAGAACAATCACAACGCCAAATACAATTGATACGATTTCCATACGGTTCCTCCTGAGACCGCCGCGCCTGCGCGGCGGATAGTGATGGGAAAAAACGACTCAAACGCAGGCTCTCGGCCCGCAGAGCAAAACGCGCTCGGCGCAGCGGACGCCGTCGACGGCGGCGGAGACGATGCCGCCCGCGTACCCGGCTCCCTCGCCGCACGGATAAAGGCCCGCGAGCGAGACGCTCTGCAGATCCTCCCCGCGCGTAATGCGCACGGGCGAGGAGCTTCTCGTCTCGACGCCGGTCAGGACGGCGTCCGGATGGGCGAAGCCGCGCAGCCGGGCGTCGAGCAGCGGCAGAGCGCCGCGCATGGCGTCGAGGACGGCCTTCGGCAGGACGCCGTCGAGCGTGCCGGGCGTGACGCCGGGCCGGTACGACGGCACGACGCTCCCGAAGGAGACGGTCGGCATCCCGTGCAGGAAATCGCCGACGCGCTGCGCCGGGGCGCGGTAGCCGCCCCCGCCCGCCTCGAAGGCGAGCGTCTCGAGCCGCTCCTGCAGCAGCATTCCCGAAAGCGGGTGGCTGCCGCCGAAATCCTCGGGTCCGACGCCGACGAGCAGGGCGGCGTTCGCGTTCCCGCCGTCGCGCGCGCGGCGGCTCATGCCGTTCGTCACGAGGCGGCCCTCCTGGCTCGCCGCCGCGACAACCTCGCCGCCGGGGCACATACAGAAGGTGTACACGCCGCGCCCGCCCGGAAGATGGACGGCGAGGCGGTAGTCCGCCGCGCCGAGATCGGGATGACCCGCAAACTTGCCGTACTGCGAGCGGTCAATCGCGCTCTGCAGATGCTCGATGCGCGCGCCGAGCGAGAAGGGCTTCGGCTCGAGGAAAACGCCGAGGCCGTCGAGCATCCGGAAGGTGTCGCGGGCGCTGTGGCCGACGGCGAGAATCAGCTGAGAGCACTCGATCGTCTCTCCCGACGAGAGAACCGCGCCCGTCAGCATTCCGTCCTTCGCGAGGAGCGTGTCGACTCTCGCATGAAAGCGCACCTCTCCGCCGAGGGAGCGGATCTCCTCCCGGATGGCCTGCACAACGCCGGGCAGATGGTCGGTGCCGACGTGGGGCTTCGCCTCCCAGAGGATTTCGCGCGGCGCGCCGGCCGCGGCGAACGTCTCGAGGATGAAGCGGGCGCGCGGGTCCTTCGTGCCGGTGTTGAGCTTGCCGTCGGAAAACGTTCCTGCGCCTCCCTCGCCGAACTGGACGTTCGACTCCGGGTCGAGCGCGCCGCCGCTCCAGAACCGCTCGACCGCCGCGGCGCGCTCCGCGACGGGAGCGCCGCGCTCCAAAACGATCGGCCTTGCCCCGGCGCGCGCAAGGATCAGCGCCGCAAACAGCCCGGCCGGGCCGAGGCCGACGACGACGGGGCGCTGCGCCATCGGCCTCGACGGCGGCAGCTCGTACCGAAACGGCTCCGCCTCGGACACCTTCGGCCCGAGCGAGGACAGCGGCGGGCCGTCGACCTCGCACTCGACGGTGCAGATCAGATGGACGTCGTTCTTTTTCCGCGCGTCAACCGACCGCCGCGTCAGCTCGAGCGAGGCGATGCGCTCCGGCGAAACGCGCAGGCGCTTCGCGGCGAGACTGCGCAGCAGCCCCGGCGGCGCGCCGAGCGGAAGCGGAATTTCCGCAATTTTATATCTCGTCATAGAATTCCCGTTCCCTCCCCATTTATATGCGGTGATCCCAGCGAACCGACGGATCCGCCGCCATACCGGCGCTGCGCCCGGCGAGCAGGCCGGTCGCCCACGCCCAGTGCAGGTTGTAGCCGCCGCAGTCGCCGTCGACGTTGAGCAGCTCGCCCGTCAGATAGACGCCGGGGCATCGGCGCGACTCGAGCGTCGAGACGTCCACCTCGGAGAGCGGGACGCCGCCCGCCATGGCCTGCGCCGCGCCCCAGCCCGCCGTCCCCGTCACAGGGAAGCGGAAATCGCGGATTTTTGCCGCGATGGCGGAGAGCTGCGGCGGGCGCAGCTCCCTCGCGAGCTCCGGAAGCCTGCCCACGGCGGCGCGCAGCACCTCCCGCGCGACGAGGCGGTTGAGCATCCCGTCGAGCAGCTCCTGGGCGGGCAGGATCGGCGAGGACGCCGCCGACCGAAGGAGCGCGAAGACGTCGCCGGGGCCAACCTCCGGCATCAGGCAGACGGAAAATTCCGCCTCCCGCTTTTCGGCGGCGGAAAGCTCCCCGTAGGCGCGGGAAATCTCAAACACGCAGATGCCGGAAAGCCCCTCGCCCGTGAACTGCACCTCGCCGCGCGAGGAGGCGACGCCGCGCGCCTTCGTCCAGAGCGAGATCTCCGCGAGGCTGCGCGCGCCCTTGAGCGGCTTCGCGCGCTCCGGGGGGACCGTCAGCGCGACGAGCGTGGGAAAGAGCTCCGTCACATGGTGGCCGAGGCTCTGCGCCAGCCGGCAGCCGGCGTCCGTCCCGCCGAGGGGCGGCGAGGCCATCCCGCCGCACGCCAGAATCACGCGGCGCGCCCGCACCCTTCCCGAGGGGCCGGAGAGCGTCAGAAAGCCCTGCTCGCGGCGGATCTCCTCCACCGGGAAGCCGCAGCGCACCTCCCCGCCCCGCCGCTCGACGCGGCGCAGCAGGCACTCGAGGACGCTCGCCGCCTGCAGGCCGTACGGGTAAAGCCTCCCCTCGTCAAGCTCGCGGCAGAGCAGGCCGTTTTTCCGCCAGAACTGCTCGAGCTTTTCCGGGGAGAACCGCTCGAGGATGCGCGACGCCCGCTGGACGTCGCCATGGTAATGCTCGGGCGAAACGTTCCGGTTCCCCAGATTGCAGCGCCCGTTTCCCGTCGCGAGCAGCTTTTTTCCGGGGCGCTGCTTCGCCTCAAGCACGACGGTGGAGCCGGCCTGCACCGTCTCCCCCGCAGCCGCGAGTCCCGACGCGCCCGCGCCGATGATCGCGAATTCAAACGCCGCTTCTCCCATTTCGTCTCCCTCCCGCCGCGCCGTCCGCGGCGCGCTTCTTTTTGCTATTATAGCATAGCGCGCGCGAAATGGAAAGCCTTCCTCCCGCTCCGTGCGCGCAGAAAAGAAAATTAAGAATTATTTTTATTTTTCTCTTGACGAGCGGAAAAGTCTGTGATATGATAAAGCCAAGTTAAGAACGATTCTCATTATTAAGTTGAGGTGAGCGATGGAACGGCGACAAAACTTCAGCCGAAAACGGGAAGCGATTCTGCAGACGGTCCGGGGCACGACGGAGCATCCCTCCGCCGAGTGGGTTTACCATCAGCTCAAGGCCGCTTACCCCGATCTGAGTCTGGGGACGGTATACCGGAACCTCTCTCAGTTCAAAAACGACGGCGTCATCATCAGCCTCGGCACGGTCAACGGCCAGGAACGGTTTGACGGCGCGACGCATCCCCATTCCCACTTTGTCTGCGAGCGATGCGGGCGCGTACTCGACGTCGAAAGCACCTTCAGCAGCGAAGCCTGTTCCCGGATTTCCCAGCGCTACGGCGTTCTCGCGGAGAGGTGCGACGTCATCTACCGGGGGATTTGCGCTTCCTGCAAAAATGAAAACGAAAACCGGTAATAAAAACGAAAACCGGTAATCTTATTTTTATTATGAATATGGAGGAAATGCTATCATGAAAAAGTTTGTTTGCTCTGTCTGCGGTTATGTGTTCACCGGCGATGAGGCCCCCGAGTTCTGCCCCCAGTGCAAGGCTCCGAAGGAGAAGTTCGTGGAGCAGGCCGGCGAGATGAGCTGGGCCGCTGAGCACGTTGTCGGCGTGGCGCAGGGCTCTTCCGAGGACATCATGAACGATCTGCGCGCCAACTTCAACGGCGAGTGCACCGAGGTCGGTATGTATCTGGCCATGGCCCGCGTCGCGCATCGCGAGGGCTATCCGGAGATCGGCCTGTACTGGGAGAAGGCCGCCTATGAGGAGGCTGAGCACGCCGCGAAGTTCGCCGAGCTTCTCGGCGAGGTCGTGACCGACTCCACCAAGAAGAACCTCGAGATGCGCGTTGAGGCCGAGAACGGCGCGACCGCCGGCAAGTTTGACCTGGCCAAGCGCGCGAAGGCCGCGAACCTCGACGCCATTCACGATACCGTCCATGAGATGGCCCGCGACGAGGCCCGTCACGGCAAGGCGTTCAAGGGTCTGCTGGAGAGATACTTCGGCTGAGAAAACGCCGCAGCGAAACGGTTTTCCTAAAATAAAAATGCAGAGCGCTGTTCCCGCGAGGGGACGGCGCTCTGCTTTTTTTGCAGCGGGTCGGTTTTCTGTTCAGAGGCGAAGGTCGGAAAAGCGCTCGCAGAACGTCCGCAGCATGGCGGCGCTCGCGTCGAAGAGGCCGCGCATGGAGGGCTGATCGGCGCACCAGGCGACGAAGATGCACTCGCTTCCGGCGAGGATGTACGGCGCGGCCTCGCGCTCCTCCGGCGTCAGGGCGGCGGCGCTGTCGTACCCTTGGAGGATGCCGCGCCAGACGGGCAGCCAGCGCGCAAGACCGTGGAGCTTCTCCTCGTCGAAGGTTTCGCTCAGGACGCTCCCCGCCGCGTAGACGGGATCGAAGACGCGCGCATTGCACTCGGCGAGGTCGAAGTCGAGAAAGGCGAAGCGGCCGCCGGAAAAGAGGAGGTTGCCGAGGTTCGGGTCGCGGTGGATGAGCTGGCGCGGAAGAAGCGGCAGAAGCTGCCCGAGGCGCTCCGCAAACGTTCGGCAAAAGCCGTCCGGCAGGGAGACGAGCTCCGTCGCGCGCGGGAACGCCCAGCCGAAGACCGTCCGGCCGAAGTCCGAGTCCGCGGCGGGCGCGTCAAGGCCGCGCAGCGCGATCGACAGCTTGCCGATGGCCTCGCCGAGGCGCCGCGCCTTCTCCTCCCCGCCGGGCTCGTACAGCTCCCGCGAGCGGAGATGGACGCCGGAAATCCGCTTCATCAGGCAGACGAACGAGCCGCCGTCCTCGACCAGCTCGCTGCCGTCGAGGGACGGGATGGCCGTCGCGGCCTCGAGCCCCTGCGCGTCCAGCAAACGCGCGAGCGCAAACGAGCGGCGCAGACGCTCCGCGTCCTCCGACCGCTTGAGCACATACCGCTCCCCGACGAACCAGACGTTCGTCTTCCGGGCGATCCCCGCGGGATCCGACGCCGGCGCGATCGCTTCTCCCTCCATTCCCCAGAGGGAGAGAAGCTTTTCTATGTTCGGATGGGATTCCATGGCAGCGCCTCCTCAAGAAGCTTTTTCCGCCCGGCGGGGCGGGATGGATTCAGTATAGCATATTTTTGCGGGGAAGTCTGCCGGGAGGACTGCTCCTATGAAAAAAAGGACGGATTTTCCGTCCTTTTTTCATAGGCGTCTGAGGTCACGCGACGGTTGCCACCGTCACAGGGGACGGCGCGCCGTTGATGTAGAAGCCGGAGCTTTCGCCAGGAGCGCCGACTGCCTTCACCTGAAAGAAATAATCGCGTCCCCAATGGCCGGCGAAGCTGACGGTAAAGCAGGGGGAGCCGGCGACAAACGTCGGGAGGCTGTCCGCCGTCAGCCTGAACTGATACGTTTTTCCCTTCGCCACGGTGAACGGGAGCGTGGTGTCGCACGCTACCGCGCCGCGCTCCTGCAGGACGGGAGCGGCAATATCGTCCAGCGAATCGGTGAGGCCGGCGGTAAAATCGTAGTCGTCCGTCTCAGGCGTCCAGTGGAAGGCAGCCGGATTGCGGCAGAAATCAAAGAAAGAGCACCCGGCCGCGTTATGTTCCTTCAGTACAAACTGTTTTGAAATTCGTCAAACATCTGAGATTTTTCTTTCATCCGCTCATCCGCTTCCTCTGCCAAACCAAGCCCGTTTTCCATTTCCTGATTCAGATCAACCAGAAGCGTGGTGAGCCGCTCCCTCTGATTCGCGGCGCAAGCGTCCGCAATCTCATGCAAGATAGCCGTGAGAGCTGCCCGGTGCTCCTCCAAAGCAGATATTCCGTAATTATCCAGTCCGAAGCGCTCGAAGGAGAGATCGTCCATCTTCTCAACGACACGGGAAAGCGATCCCGTCACACCCGTTTTCGCGTAGGATTCAAGCGAACTCGCCGCTATCCCCACCGCGTCGAGATAGTCTTCCATCTCCTGAGAGCAAATCGCTTCGATAAACGGTTCGTACTGCGCGAATTCTTCCAATTTCAAATAAAGCTCCAAACTGCTTTGAGCGTCTGAGGCGCTTGCAAAACCAAGCTTTTCCGTCAGCGCTTTGAGGGCTTCCGCTTTCTCGAAATTGCTGCTCTCCAAGCAGTTATCCGGCGTAATGCCGCGCAGAAACGTGTTTGTCTCCTCGCAGACAAGCATCCCAAGGCCGGACGAAATTTTCTCGTAATCAGACGGCTCGAGCGTGTCCACCAGTCCGATCGCTTTCTCGTAATCGCCCTCCTCCACGCAGGCCGTTATGTTTTCTTTCGCTTCCTTCGCACGAAACTCCGGAGCAACGACAAAGACCGCGATTGCCGCGGCGCTGCTCCATATAAGACGGCGTCTCATGCTCCTGTCCCCCCTTCTTATATTTTTCTCCTAGCCTTTGCGTTGATCACAACGCCGGGATCACCTGTTCGTATTGCTCTCTGCCGCAGGAGCGAGCGGAATGACGGGAAGTGACGCCTTCCCTTTTTGCTCCAACCTTATCCATTATACCAGATTGAAAAACAAATTCAACTATTAGTTGTAATAAATCAACCTATAGTTTTCTATAATTGTGTAAGATAAATTGCATAAGAAAAGCGGGGAAGTGAGACGGATGGAAAACCCAAACGACAAGCTCGGCGAGAAAATTCGGATGTACAGGACGTCTATCAACATGACGCAGGCGGAGTTTGCTCAGCGGCTTGGCGTCACCGGGGCGTCCGTCTCCGCGTATGAAAACGGCGTGAGAAGCCCGTCCTTCGACGTTCTGATTAAGATTTCCAATATTCTGGGCATCTCCACCGACGAGCTCCTCGGGAGAGCGAAAAAGACGGAGCAGACGATGGATGTGTCCGGTCTCAGCGAGGAACAGGTGGCCTCCCTGCGCCAGATGGCGGCCTTTTACCGCAAATACAACAGGATGGTCAATACGCTCTCCGAGGATCCGGGAAAAAAGGGAGCGCTCAACTCTCTGTTGAAGGAATAGTTCATATTAAAACATCAGAAAAAGTCCGGATGAAAAAATGATCCGGGCTTTTGTATTTCCGCATCCCGCGTGAAGCAGGAATATAATCCCCACATGGTTTCTCTTGCCATCCTCCTGTTTTTTGTGTAAAATAGAAAAAGAATCGGAACAGGGAGAGTGCGGCTATGAAAAAACCTGTCAACATCAAGAGAACCGTCTTCGAGTACCTTCTGATCACCGCCAGCACGCTTTGTATGAGCGTCGGCATCTACTACTTCAAATTCCCGAACAATTTCACGTTCGGCGGCGTCAGCGGCCTTTCCGTCGTGCTGACCTCGCTCGTCCCCCTCTCGCCCTCGGCCATCAACTTCATCATCAACGCCTTTCTTCTCGTGCTCGGCTTTCTCTTCCTCGGCAGAGGCTTCGGCGTGAAGACGGTGTACTCGAGCACGCTGCTCTCGGTGTCCCTCTCGGTGCTTGACGAGCTCGCCCCGCTCTCCGCGCCGCTGACGGACGAGCCCCTGCTTGAGCTTGTCTTCGCGGTGCTGCTGCCGGGCTTCGGCTCCGCCGTCCTGTTCAACATCGGCGCGTCGAGCGGCGGAACCGACATCATCGCGATGATACTGCGGAAGTTCACGAGCGTCAATATCGGGCGCGCGCTGCTTCTGAGCGATCTTCTGATCACGCTGACGGCCTTCCTCGCCTTCGACATGAAGACCGCCCTGTTCTCCATCCTCGGCCTCGTGGCGAAGTCGCTGATTGTCGACAACGTCATCGAGAGCATCAACCTGTGCAAATCCTTCAATGTGGTGTGCAGCGATCCGGAAAAGATCTGCGGCTTCATCACGGGAGAGCTGCACCGAAGCGCCACCGTCATTGAAGCGCAGGGCGCTTACAGCCACAATCATAATTACGTTGTCCTGACGGTGCTCAAGCCGTATCAGGCGGTCTCGCTGCGGCGGTTCATCCATGAGAACGAGCCGGGCGCGTTCATCCTGATCACCAACACGAGCGAGATCATCGGCAAGGGCTTCCGCGAATAACCGGAGGAATTCTATTGAAACAGATTTTTGTCACAGCGCTGTTTTCACAGGAGCAGAACCGCCGCCTCATGGAGGCCGCGCCGCGGTGCCGCGTCGAGTTTCTTTCGGCGCGGGAGCTCGCGGATCGGATTGGGGAGGCGGACATGATCGTCGGCAACCCCTCCCCCGCTCTTCTGCGCGGCGCAGGGAAGCTCCGCCTTCTCCAGCTGGAGAGCTCCGGCGCGAACCAGTACGCGGCGGCGGGCGTTTTGCCGGAGGGCGCGCTTCTTGCCTGCGCGACCGGCAGCTACGGCCCCGGCATCGCGGAATATCTGATGGGCTACACCATGGCGCTGTTCCTGCGCCTGCCGGCCTACCGCGACAACCAGAAAAAAGGACTCTGGCGCGACGAGGGGCCGGTGCGCGGCATTGCCGGATCCGTCGCGCTCTCCGTCGGGATGGGCGATATCGGCGGCGAGTACGCCCGCCGCTTCCACGCGCTCGGCGGCGAGGTCATCGGCGTATGCCGCACGGCGCGGCAAAAGCCGGACTTTGTGCGGGAGCTCTGCACGTTCGATCGGCTCGACGAGCTGCTTCCGCTCGCGGACGCCGTGGCGCTCTCCCTGCCCGAGACGCCGCAGACCATCGGCCTGATGGACGCGCGCCGCCTCTCGCTGATGAAGCCGGGCGCCGTTCTGCTGAACGTGGGGCGCGGCTCCGCCGTGGTGACGGACGACCTGCTCGCCGCCCTGCGCTCCGGACATCTCGGCGGCGCGGCGCTCGACGTGACGGATCCCGAGCCTCTGCCGCCCGACCATCCGCTGTGGCGCGAGCCGAACTGCATCATCACGCCGCACATCTCGGGCGGACGCCATTTCGCCGGGACGGGGGACCGGATTTTCGGCATTTGCCTCGAGAACGTCCGCCGCTTCGCCGCGGGGGAGCTGCCCGTCAACCTCGTCGACCCGGAGACGGGATATTTGAAATCGAGAGAATAACCTGTCCTGCCCCGCGCGCCGCGCGGGGCATTTTTGCGCAATATTTTCACACGATTCACTTTGCGTTCATAGTTACGACACAATTATCCTCTATTCTGGATTTAGCACTTGAGGATTATGAGTGCTAAAAAGAAGTCAAAAAGCCTGATTTTATCGACTTTTATGAAAAAGGAGTGGTTCGATGAACGCTCAAAAGTTTACCCAAAAATCCCTGGAGGCCATCCAGGAGGCGCAGAACCTCGCCCTGCGCCGCAGCAGTATGCAGATTGAGCAGGAGCACCTGCTCGAAGCCCTTTTGGAGCAGGAGAACGGGCTCATTCCCGAGCTGATGAAGAAAATGGGCGTCGACGCGGACGCGCTCCGCCGCGAGCTGGAAAACCGCATCGACCGGATGCCCGGCGTCTCGGGGCCGGGGCGCGAGCCGGGCAAGATCTACGTCTCCGGCGACGTCGACCGCGCGCTGTCCGAGGCGGAGAGCGAAGCCGACCGCATGAAGGACGAATATGTGAGCGTCGAGCACATCTTCCTCGCGCTGCTCGAGCATCCGAATCAGGGGCTGCGCGAGCTGTTCCGCCAGTTCACAATCGACAAGAACAATTTTCTCACCGCCCTTTCCGCCGTGCGCGGCAACACCCGCGTGACGAGCGACACGCCGGAGGAGACGTACGACGCGCTCGGCAAGTACGCGCAGGATCTCGTGCAGCTGGCGCGCAACCAGAAGCTCGACCCGGTCATCGGGCGCGACTCGGAGATCCGCAACGTGATCCGCATTCTCTCGCGCAAGACGAAGAACAACCCTGTCCTCATCGGCGAGCCGGGCGTCGGCAAGACGGCCATCGCGGAAGGGCTGGCGCTGCGCATCGTGCGCGGCGACGTGCCGAACAACCTCAAGGATCGCAAGCTGTTCTCGCTCGACATGGGCGCTCTGATTGCGGGCGCGAAGTTCCGCGGCGAGTTTGAGGAGCGCCTCAAGGCCGTCCTCAACGAGGTCAAGAAGTCCGAGGGACAGATCATTCTGTTCATCGACGAGCTGCACACCATCGTCGGCGCGGGCAAAACGGAGGGCAGCATGGACGCGGGCAACCTGCTCAAGCCGATGCTGGCCCGCGGCGAGCTGCACTGCATCGGCGCGACGACGCTCGACGAGTATCACAAGTATATCGAGAAGGACGCCGCCCTCGAGCGCCGCTTCCAGCCCGTCATGGTGGACGAGCCGACCGTCGCGGACACGATCTCCATCCTGCGCGGCCTCAAGGAGCGGTATGAGGTCTTCCACGGCGTCAAGATTCAGGATCAGGCGCTGATCGCGGCGGCGACGCTCTCGAACCGCTACATCACCGACCGCTTCCTCCCCGACAAGGCGATCGACCTCGTCGACGAGGCGTGCGCGATGGTGCGCACCGAGATCGATTCGATGCCGGCCGAGCTCGACGAGATTTCCCGCAAGATCATGCAGTATGAGATCGAGGAGGCCGCCCTCAAGAAGGAGACCGATCATCTCTCTCAGGAGCATCTGGCCGAAATCCAGAAGGAGATGGCCGAGCTGCGTTCCCAGTTCAACGAGATGAAGGCGAAATGGGAAAACGAGAAGGACGCCATCGGCAAGGTGCAGAAGCTGCGCAGCGAGATTGAGACGACAAACGCCGAGATCGAGAAGGCGGAACGCACCTACGACCTGAACAAGGCCGCCGAGCTCAAATACGGCAAGCTGCCCGCTCTGACGAAGGAACTGCAGGAGGAGGAGCGCATCGCGGAGGAGGGCCAGAAGTCCGGCTCCCTGCTGCGCGACCGCGTGACGGAGGAGGAGATCGCGCGCATCATCGGACGCTGGACGGGCATTCCGGTCAGCCGCCTGATGGAGGGCGAGCGCGAGAAGCTGCTCCGCCTGCCGGACATCCTGCACGAGCGCGTGATTGGGCAGGACGAGGCGGTCGACCGCGTGTCCGACGCCATTCTCCGTTCCCGCGCGGGCATTCAGGACCCCGATCGCCCGATCGGCTCGTTCCTGTTCCTCGGCCCGACGGGCGTCGGCAAGACGGAGCTCGCGAAGGCGCTGGCGCAGGCGCTGTTTGACGACGAAAAGAACATGGTGCGCATCGACATGACGGAGTACATGGAGAAATACTCCGTGTCCCGCCTGATCGGAGCGCCTCCCGGATACGTCGGCTATGAGGAGGGCGGCCAGCTCACCGAGGCCGTACGCCGCCACCCGTACTGCGTCGTGCTGTTCGACGAGGTCGAGAAGGCGCATCCGGACGTGTTCAACGTCCTTCTGCAGGTGCTCGACGACGGCCGCATCACCGACAGCCAGGGCCGCACGGTCGACTTCAAGAACACGATCATCATCCTCACGTCGAACCTCGGCTCGCAGGCCATCCTCGAGGGCATCGGGGACAACGGCGAGATCAGCGAGGAGGCCCGCGGCCATGTACAGGCGCTGCTCAAGCAGCAGTTCCGGCCCGAGTTCCTGAACCGCCTTGACGAGATTGTCTTCTACAAGCCGCTGCGCCGCGAGGAGATCTTCTCGATTGTGGATCTGATGGTTCGCGACCTGCAGCGCCGCCTCGAGGAGAAGCAGCTCACCGTCGAGCTGACGGAAAAGGCGAAGGATCTCATCGTCGAGCAGGGCTTCGACCCGGTCTACGGCGCGCGCCCGCTCAAGCGCTACCTGCAGAGCCACGTCGAGACGCTGATCGCGAAGCTCATCATCCGCGACGACCCGCTGCCGAGAACGCACATCGTCGTCGACGAGGAAAACGGCGAGCTCACCGTCCGCACCGTGCTGCCGGCTGAG
>CALWIH010000011.1 GCA_944380675.1 uncultured Clostridia bacterium
ATGCAGCCGCGCAGCTGACCGCCGAGGTGCAGCGAGACGAACGTGCCGGACGGTTTTCCCGTCAGCGGGGCGGGAAGCCCCTCGGGAAGCGGGTCGAGATGCCTGCCGGCGAGCACGAACGTCTCGAGGGAGAGGCGCGCGAGGCGCACCCAGGCGTCCTCGTGCTCCCGGCGCTTCGCGAGGCGCTCGCGGAAGATCTCCTCGCAGGCGGCGGCATAGCGGCGCTTCTCGTCCCGACCGGTAACGGCGAACAGCGCGACGGCGTACCCGACGCCGAAGGTGCCCTCATGGCTCAGGAGGCTCGGCTCGACGGTCAGTCCGTCGAGCGCGCCGGCCATGATGCGGAACGAGCCCATGCCGCACTCCGCCGCCCTGTCGCACAGGGACTGCTCCATCGTGAGGAAGCGCAGGAAGTCGCCCGTGCGCATCGCCTCCGTCACGGCCTCGTCGAACACAGGCCCCTCCGGCGCGAAGCCGTACGGCCCGTCCTTCCTGAGCTTGTGCGAGAGATCGCCGCTCGCGACGAACACGGCGCGCCGCCCGAGCGTCTCGACGGCCTCCTTGACGCACCGGCCGAGCCGGTAATGGGCGAGCGGCGGGAAGCCGGAGAGGCCCATGCGCACGATAGGGCAGTCCACACCAGCGCTGCGCAGATAGCGCAGCGGTATCAGGACGCCGTGGTCGAGCGCCGGATCGCGCTCGCCGAGCGTGCCCGCGTCGAGCCCTGCCTCCGCTGCGCGGCGGATAATCTCGTCGCGGAGCTGGACGTCGTATCGCGCCTCCACGCGGACCTCCGGCGCACCGAAGGCAGCCATATCGCCCGCGGCCCTGTTTCCGGGGGAGATGTGGAAATAGTCGCCGTACAAAATCGTGTGCGGCGACGCGACGATGAGCACGTCGGGCTTCCAGGCGGCCACCGCGCGGGCAGCCTCGCACATGGCGCGCTCCGTAGCGGAAATCTTCTTCTCCTCGCCCTTTCCCACCTCCGGCAGCAGCACGGGGGGATGCGGGGTCAGGACAGCGCCGAGCATAGGCATCATGCAGCACTCCTTTCAGACAAGCTTTTTCTTATAGTATAGCACGGAACTGGTCATGGGAACAGCGTGGGCGGCAGCTTTCGCTCCTCCGGAAGCAGTCAGCCGCTGCCGCGGTATCGGGCGGGGGTGAGGCCCGTCTCGCGGCGGAAGGCGTGGCAGAACGACGAGGCGTCCGCAAATCCGGCGCGCTCCGCCGCCTCGGCGACGTCAAAGCCCATGCGCAGATAGCCCTTCGCCTCCGCGATCCGCATCTGCGCGATGTATTTCGCGGGCGGCACGCCGAAGCGGCTCCGGAAAAAGTCGTAGACGCCCCGCTCCGAGAGGGAGAGCAGCCGCGCCAGCTCCGGCACGGCGATATGCTCCCGCAGATGCGCGGCAATGTAGTCGATCGCAAGCCGCTCCTGCGTCCGCTCTCCGGCGGAGCCGACGAGCGCGCCGAGGCACTCGAGCAGCAGCGCCGTCTCCATGGCGCGGAAGGCGGGCGCGTGCGTCCCCCCGCGGGCTGCGCGGAACCAGTCGGAGAAAAAGAGGGCGCCCGGCCCGCCCTTCGCCAGAATGGGGCAGCCCTCCTCCAGAAAGCGGCGCAGCAGCTCGCCCTCGGCGCTGCCGTCGCCTCTCCCCTCCCGCTCCGGGCGGAAGACGAAGAAGAACAGCTCCGTCTCCTCCGCGCCCTCCTTCGTGATTTGATGCGGCAGGCCGGGGCTCCCGAGAAAAATATCGCCCGGCCCGAACGCGGCCGTCTCGCTTCCGCACAGGAAGCTGCCGCGTCCCCGCAGGCAGAGACAAGCCTCGTACACGGAATGGACGTGCCAGCCGTTGGACGGGGCCTTCTCGTCGAACACCACCCAGCGCGGCTGCTGGGCGAAAATCCGGCAGCCGCCCGTCTCCAGCACGAGGCTTTCGGCGTTCAGCTCGTTTTCGATGCGGCGGGGATTCTCCATCCGGAGCGCCTCCTTTTTGCAGAATGGAACAATTCGTTTGCAGGCTCAGCCATCCACAGGAGGAGCCTTATATGCTATAGTGACAGTAAAACGGAATACGGCGCGGGACGCACCGCGCGGAAAGAGGGAATACAGGATGAAGGAAACCATGACGGGACGACAGCGCATTCTCCGCACGCTCGAGGGCAAGCCGGTCGACCGCGTCCCCATCGATCTGGGCTGCCACTTCTCGACGGGCATCTCCGGCTTTGCCTATCACAATCTGCGCAAATACCTCGGCCTTAACACGGATCACATTGAGATGATCGACATGACGCAGCTGCTCGCGCGCGTGGACGCGGACGTCTGCCGGCGCTTCCACGTCGACACCGTCCTGCTCAATCCGCCGTGGCAGTCCCCGCAGCGGTGGAATCCGCGCGGGGAGTATGTGTTTGACATTCCCGACACGATCGAGCCCGTCCTTCATCCGGACGGAAAGTGGACAATCGACGGGGACGGCCCGCGCATGACGCTCCTGCCGGGCGGCTTCTTCTTCGAGGGAGGCTGGGCGAACTTCTACGGCCTGCCGCCCGAGGAGCGGCTCTCCCTCTTTGCCCGGCGCGCGCGCCGGCTGCGCGAGGAGGCCGATCTCTTTACCATGTACATGGGCTACAGCGCGTTCTTTGACGGCCTCGACTTCGCGTGCGACATGATCACCGATCCGGAGGACTGCATGGAGCTGAACCGCCGGCGGCTCGAGCGCCAGATCGCCGACTTTGACCGGATGAACCGCGCGATGGGCCGCGACGTCGACTGCATCGAGGTGAACGCCGACCTCGGCTCGCAGAACGACCTGCTCTGCCGCCCCGACGACTTCCTCGAGATCTGCGCGCCCTTCCTGCGCGGCTTCTGCCGCCACGTCCACGAGACGAGCGACATCAAGATCTTCATGCACAGCTGCGGCGCTATCTCCCGCGCGCTGCCGATGATCGTGGACTGCGGCGTGGACATCATCAATCCCGTGCAGATCTCCGCGCGCGGCATGGAGCCGGAAAAGCTCAAGCGAGAATTTGGCGGGAAAATCACCTTCTGGGGCGGCGGCTGCGAGACGCAGCACATCCTCTGCCGCGGCACGCCCGACGAGGTACGCCGGAACGTCGCGGAGCTCATGCGCGTCTTCAAGCCCGGCGGACGCTTCGTCTTCAACCAGGTGCACAACATCATGGGGGACGTCCCGCCGGAGAACATCGCCGCGATGCTCGACGCCGCCTACGAAAACGCGTTCTATGAGGACTGACGCCCTGTCTTCACTGTACCGCCGCGCGGGAGGCTTGTCAAGAGAGGAGAGAAAGCCGATGAAGGATTTCCGCCTGCCGTTTCTGCCCTGCGGGGCGCAATACTACCGCGCCCCAACGCCGCCGCCGTCCGAATGGGAGAAGGATCTCCGCAGCATGGCGGCGAACGGCTTCAACACCGTCAAATATTGGGTCTGCTGGCGCTCCAACGAGCCGCGGGAAAACGAATACGACTTTTCCGACATCGACCGTCTGATGGATCTCGCGCACGAAAACGGCCTTTCCGTCATCCTGAACGTGATCTTCGACACCGCGCCTGCCTGGTTTTTTGAGAAATACCCGGAGAGCGTGATGATCGCGAACGACGGCAGGCTCGTGTTCCCCACGGCGACAGCCTGCCGCCAAATGGGCGGCGCGCCGGGGCTCTGCCTGCACCACGAGGAGGGGATCCGCGCGCGGCTGCGCTTTCTGCGCGCGTGCGTCGGGCGCTACCGCAGCCACCCGGCTCTGCTCTTCTGGGATCTCTGGAACGAGCCGGAGCTCACCTGCGCCATCCGCCGCGAGCCGCGCCTGGAAAATCTGACGTGCTGCTGTGAAGCGTCCGTCGCCGCGTTCCGCGCCTGGCTGCGGGAAAAATACAAAACCATCGGCGAGCTCAACCGCGTCTGGGGACGCAATTACGAGCACTTCGGGCAGGCTGAGCTGCCCCGCCTCGCGCAGACGTTTCAGGACATGATCGACTGGCGGCTGTTCATGACGGAAACCGTCTCGCGGGAATGCGCGCTGCGCGTACGGACAGCAAAGGAGCTCGACGGCGCGCACCCCGTCATGGTGCACGCCGTCACCCTGCCCTTCTTCCCGCTCGCGACGTGCGGCTCTGACGAGTACGCGCTTGCCGAGCCGTGCGATCTGTTCGGCAACAGCGTCGGAAGCGAGCCTGTCTCGGCGGCGATTACGCTGTCCGCCGCCCCGGACAAGCCCGTCATCAACGCGGAGATCCACGCGATCGCGGGCAGCACCTACGCGCGGCCGCGGCGCTGCTCTCTGCGGGACATGAAGCGCCATTTCTTCCTCCCGCTCTCCCTCGGCATCCAGGGCTTTCTGTTCTGGCAGTACCGCCCGGAGCGCCTCGGGCTGGAGGCTCCCGCCTGGGGGCTGACGGATCTGCACGGCGAACCGACGCCGTGGCTCGCGGACGCCGCGCGCATCAGCCGCGCCCTGCAGCGCCACGCGGACGTCATCCTCCGCGCGAAGCGGCCGCAGACGAGGGCGGCCGTCTGGAACAGCCAGCGCGGCCAGCTCTTCGATTTCTGCGCGGACCCGCAGGCCGCGCTGTATTCGCGCTCCGTCAGGGGCACGTTTGAGATGCTGCGCGCCGCCGGGTATCTGGCCGACGTCATCGGCGACCGGCAGATCGACGCGGAATTTCTCGAACGCTATCAGGTCATCTACGCGCCGTTTCCTTATTATATGGAGGAACAGGACGCCCGGCTGCTGCGCGGCTGGGTGGAGGCGGGCGGCGTCCTGATCGCGGAGGCGTGCTTCGGCGGCTACAGCGGCAGCGACGGCCCGCACACCCTCGCGCAGCCCGGTTTCGGCTTCGACGAGGTCTTCGGCGCGCGGGAACTTAGGATGGAGACGACCGCCGCGCTGGCCGACGCGTACGGCGAGCAGTGGGCCGGGGCCGGCGGGAAAGCCCTCGCGCGGCTTGATTTTGGCGGGGAGACGCTCGCGGGCGTGCGCTTCTGCGAGACGATGGAGCTCCTCGGCGGCGAGGCGCTCGCTTTCCTGCCCGACGGCGGCGTCGCGGCGGCGGGCCGCGCCTTCGGCAGGGGGCGGGCCGTGTGGCTCGGCACCTTAGCGGCGTGCGCGTATGAGGGCGGCTGCCGCGAAAACGCCAAAACCCTCCGCTGCCTGATTGAGAAGACATCCACGCTGCGCCCGGCGCTGCGCGCGGACGAGGAGGGCGCGCTGTGCAGCCTCCTTGAGGCGGAGGCTGGCTGCCTTATCGTGGCGGAGAACGGGTCGGACTCCCCCGCGGTGACGCTGCGCTCCTGCGCCTCCGCTCTGCCGGGAAGCCGGTTCGTCAACATTCTCACCGGGGAAACGGCGGCCGCGCAGGCCGGGGAGTCGGGCGGCTGGGTGCGCCTCCCCG
This sequence comes from uncultured Clostridia bacterium, assembly GCA_944380675.1. Taxonomy (GTDB): domain Bacteria; phylum Bacillota; class Clostridia; order Oscillospirales; family Acutalibacteraceae; genus Caccousia. The sequence goes on from CALWIH010000011.1 coordinate 5,408, forward strand.
TCGCGCCCGGGGAGATCGAGGTCTTCCGCGTCTGAAAGGCGGCATGAAAAAGCTCCCGGCGCAGGGCCCGAAAACCCTGTGCCGGGAGCTTTTTCATGCCGCGCGGGAGCGTCCGCTCCGCGCCGTTTACGCTCTGTATGTTTCGACAACCGCGCGCATATCGTCCCACTGCTTTTCATAGTCGGAGACGAGCTTGAACTGCGTGCGGCAGCGGTCGAGGTTCTGGCCCTCGCGGCGGATGCGGAAATAGCGGTCGCCCTCGAGGTAGTCTGTCAGAAAGCGGATGCCGCACTCGAGCGTCATGAGCTTCGCGCCCCAGGGCAGATAGTCGAGCTCCGCGTCCGTCAGCGCGCCGGCCGCGCCCTCGAGGAAGCCTCTGGTGTAGACGTCAAAAAGCGCAATATCGAAGCTGACCTTCGAGAGATCGGGCTCATCCTCCGCGCTGTGGTTCGCGCCGAAGCGGATCGAATCGCCGAAATCGTTGATCGAAAGCCCGGGCATGACGGTATCGAGATCGATGACGCAGACGCCCTCGCCGCTCTCCCGGTCGATGAGGACGTTGTTGAGCTTCGTGTCGTTGTGCGTGACGCGAAGCGGGAGCCTGCCCCGGCGCAGCGCGTCCAGCGCTGCGGAGCAGTCCGCCGCGCGCGCCGCGGCGAAATCAAGCTCGGCCTGCACGTCCTTAACGCGGCCCAGCGGGTCGGCGGCGACGGCGGCTCTGAGCTTTCTGAGCCGATCCTCCGTGTCGTGGAAACAAGGGATCGTCTCGTACAGTGTTTCCGCCGGATAGTCCTTGAGCATCCGCTGGAATTTGCCGAAGGCGCGCGCGGACGCCTCAAAGAGCGCCGGCGTCTCGGCCTTCTGCAGGCAGACGGTGTTTTCGATGAACGGATAGACGCGCCACGAGCCGCCCGCCGTGTCCGAATAAAAGCTTTTCCCGTCTCTCGTGAACAGGACGCGCATGGTCTCGCGCTCCGGATCGCCGCCCGCCGCCGCAATCTCTCTGCTCAGATACGAGGTGACGCCCACGATGTTCTCCATGAGCTGATCGGGATGCTGAAACGCCGCAGCGCTGATCCGCTGCAGGATGAAGCGGCGGCAGGGATCGCCGCCGGGCTGCGTGTGAACGCAGAAGGTGTCGTTGATATGGCCCTCGCCGTAGCGGACGGCCCCGACGACCTCGCCGCCGAAGTCAAACGCCGCCAGCGCCTCCCGCAATTGGTTTTCCGCGCGCTCCATGGATTCAGTCCTCCCACAGCCTGTCGGGATAAAGCCCGCTCGCCGTCATGGCGGCGATGGCATTGACGACAACCGGCTTATCTTCGCGGTAGGTGACGCCGTACCACTTATCCGCGCTGCGCAGCACCTTGACGCGCGCCTTGTTCTCCTCGAGCAGCTCGGTCACGACGCTTGGCAGGAAATACTCGCCTTTGAGCGGGTTTTCGGCGATCGCCTTGTCGAGGAACGCGGGGAAGCGGCGCTCGGCCTCGTCGATGAAGCTGCGGGTGAAGCCCCACAGGTTCATCGAGACGATCGTGCCGCCGGGAAGCTTCGTCCAAGTCTTGCCGTCGTCCTCGGTGCAGCGGGCGTCCTCGCCGTCCTTCTCGATGCGGGTGCGCTCCGTGACGCGCACGAGGCAGCCGTTCTCGTCCTCCTCGCAGACGCCGCGCGAGACGTGGCCGTGCTCGGTGACGGTGTTGCCGAGGCGGTAGCCGACCATCGCGAACTCATAGCAGTCCGGCTGATCGGGATGCTCCTCGAGGTACTGGTAAATCGCGCGGAAGGCCTCGGGGCCGTAGTAGTCGTCGGAGTTGATGACGGCGAACGGGCCGCCGACCACCTTGCGGGCGGCCAAAATAGCGTGCGCCGTGCCCCAGGGCTTCACGCGGCCCTCCGGGACGGCGTAGCCCGCGGGCAAATCTCCGAGCTCCTGATAGGCGTATTCGACATGGATGATCTTCGAGAGGCGATCGCCGATGGCGGACTTGAAGGTCTCCTCGATCTCGTGCTTGATGACGAACACGACCGTCTCAAAGCCCGCGCGCCGCGCGTCGTAGATCGAGTAATCAATGATGAGCTGATTGTGATTTCCGACGGGATCGACCTGCTTGAGCCCGCCGTAGCGGCTTCCCATTCCCGCTGCCATCACGACAAGTACCGGTTTGTTCATGAAAACCATCCTCCCCTGTATCGTCTCGCGTTGCCTCGGCGCTTTGAGCGCCTGTTTTCTGTCTGTGTTCCTATTATACTGCGGATTCCCGAAAAAAGAAATAGATGATCTTATCCATTGTGTGTATTATCGTCCGCCGCCGTGTCCGACGGCGCGCCGGGCAGCTCCGCGAGCATCTTGACGCTGCGCGCGTACTCGCTCGGCGTCATCCCGGTGGCGAGGTGAAAGCGGCGCGAAAAATAGTGGACGGACTGGTAACCGAGGCGCGCCGCGATCTGCGTAAAGTTCAGCCTCCCCTCGCGGATCATGCGGCGGGCCGCCCGGATTTTCAGACTGCTGAAATATTCCATCACGCCGCCGCCCGTCTCGGCGTGAAAGATCTTCTGCAGCCGGCTTCTGCCGACAAGCACGCCGCGGCAGACGTCCTCGAGCGTGAGCGGACTGTCGATGTGCTGCTCGAGATAGGCGGAGACGCGCGCAGCCGTCTCGTCGCGGAAGCCGGCGGACATCCGCGACGGATCGTGCCGCTCCCGCCGCCGGAGCAGCCGCAGGAGAAATTCCTCGAGCGCCGCGCAGATGAGCTGCTCCGCGCCGAGGGGCGCGTCCTCCCGCCGCTCGAGCGCGGTGGTCTGCGGCAGGTTCAGCGGCGTCGAGAACGCGGCGGCGCTCTCCTCGACGATGCGCGCGAGCAGCGCGCGCTCCTCCACGCCGACAGTGGTGACAAGTCCGCGGAACGCGTCCATGCTCGCGTCCCGGCAGGCAAAGCTGACGACGACAAGATCGGGCGGCACGCCCACGGCGGACAGCGCGTGAAACTCCCCGGGCTCATGGAAGACAATCTGCCCGCGCGAAAGATCGCAGCTGTGATCCCCCGCGAGGACGCGCAGGATGCCCTTGTCCACATAGAGGAATTCCCAGAAATCGTGCGACTCGCCCGGAAAGACGTAGCTGCCCGAGTATTCAAAGTAGTGGACGGTATAGAGCGCCGTGACGGTCAGCGGCCTTTGCGGCACAAGGGGCGAATACATTTCCGAGCCCTCCTTTTCACATTTCCTGTTATCAAACATTATACCGCCGCCCGGGAATTTGCGCAACATTATCGCATTGATTGAGACAAAACAGCCATAGAAGCACTGCAGAATGAGAACTGCGGCGCTCTTTTTCATTTCAGTGCCGGTCTGAGCTCGGGAAAGCGGAGAAAACCGCGGAGTTATCCGCAAAAAGGGCGTAAATCAACGGATTCCGTGGCAATCCCGGCGCCAAATCATGATTTCTGAATTCAGTGTGACACCGGCTGACCGTTCCGATCAAATACGGTAAACCGGTTTTGCTTCTTCTTTGTCTTCACAAACGAAGGAAAAAGCAGCGAGCGAGGTTCGGAACCCCTTTCGGCTCCAAACCCCGCTCGTTTTTCGGCTTATTTTGCAACAAGCCCGCGACGCTCTCAGTTTTCCGGTTTGTTCGGCTTGCAGGCGCACGCGCCGCAGCAGCCGGAGCAGCCGCAGCCGCACCCGCCGCCCTGCCTCCGCTTCCGCACGCCGCGCACAATCACGGCGAAAAAGGCGGCCAGAATCAGGAGGGCGATCAGAATGGTGGGAAGATTCACAGCGGAGAGCAGCAAAAAGGGCATCAGGCATTCTCCTTTCGGCGATTCCCGTCAGCTGTCCGCTCTGCGGCGCAGCCCGACGGAAACGGAAGCGTTTCTCGAATAATCCGCATGATAGCGGTTTGGACGGAAGACAAGGAAGAGCAGGACGGCGAGCAGAATCAGAGCCGCGGCCGTGCCGACGCCGAACGCGCCGCCCATCACGAGGCTGCCGAGCTGGTACACGATGAGGGAGATCGCGTAGGCGAAGACGCACATATAGCCGATGGCGGCCGCCGTCCACTTCGCGTTGTTCATCTCGCGCTTGATGGCGCCCATCGCGGCAAAGCACGGCGCGCAGAGAAGGTTGAAGATCATGAAGCTGTAGGCGGTGAGCTGCGTGAAGTCCGCGGCGATGTTCGCCCAGATCTCCTCGCCCTCCTCGGAAACCTCCGCGAAGCCGTACAGGACGCCGAAGGTGCCGACGACGTTCTCCTTCGCGATGAGGCCGGTGAAGCTCGCGACGGCGGGCTTCCAGCTGCCGAAGCCGAGCGGCGCGAAGATCGGCGCGACCGCCTGGCCGATCGAGGCGAGAAGGCTCGTGTTGTTGTCCTCCACCATGCCGAACGCGCCGTCGGTGAAGCCGAAGCCCTGCAGGAACCACAGCACGATGGAGGAGGCGAGAATCACGGTGCCGGCGCGCTTGATAAAGCTCCAGCCGCGTTCCCAGGCAGCGCGCAGGATGTTGACCGGGCGGGGCAGATGATAGGCCGGAAGCTCCATGACGAACGGAGCGGGCTCCCCGGCGAAGGCTTTCATCTTCTTGAGCAGAATGCCGCTGAGAATGACGGCGGCGACGCCGATGAAATACGCGCTCGTCGCGACGAGGCCGCTGCCGCCGAACAGCGCGCCCGCGAACAGGCCGATGATCGGCATCTTCGCGCCGCACGGGATGAAGCACGTCGTCATGACGGTCATTTTGCGGTCGCGGTCGTTCTCAATCGTGCGCGAAGCCATGACGCCCGGCACACCGCAGCCGGAACCAACGAGCATCGGAATGAAGCTCTTGCCGGAAAGGCCGAATTTGCGGAAAATACGGTCCATGATGAACGCGATGCGCGCCATATAGCCGATGTCCTCGAGGAGGGAGAGCAGCAGGAAGAGGACGAGCATCTGCGGGACGAAGCCGAGCACCGCGCCGACGCCGCCGACAATGCCGTCGACCGTCAGGCCGACGAGCCACGGCGCGACCTCCATCCCCTCCATCCAGGCGCGGAGATTGCCGCAGATCAGCTCGCTGAACAGCGTGTCGTTCGTCCAGTTCGTCAGGAAATCGCCGACCGTCCCGATCGAGATATAGTAGACGGCGAACATCACGAGGGCGAAAATCGGAAGCGCGAGGATGCGGTTCGTGACGACGCGGTCGATTTTGTCCGAGGCGGAAAGGCTGTGGGCGGCGCGCGCCTTTTTCAGGCATTTGTCCGTCACCTTGCTGATGTATGCGTAGCGCTGGTTCGTGATGATGCTCTCGGCGTCGTCGTCGAGCTCCTTCTCGCAGTCCTGAATGTGCAGCTCGATGTGGTCGAGCAGGCTCTTATCCAGCCCAAGCTCCCCGGCCGCCTTCTCGTCGCGCTCAAAGAGCTTGATCGCGTACCAGCGCAGAACGCCCGGCTCCACCTTCGCGGAGACAGACTCCTCAATGTGGGCGATGGCGTGCTCGACGCTGCCGGTGAAAACGTGGGGGTGCTCCCCCTGCCGCTTCGTGTTCGCAAGCTCGACGGCCTTTTCCGCCGCCGCCATGCCGCCCTCGCCTTTGAGGGCGCTCGTCGCGATCACCGCGCAGCCGAGCTCCTTGCCGAGCTTTTCGAGGTCGATCCGATCGCCGTTTTTCCGCACGACGTCCATCATGTTGACCGCCACGACGACGGGAATGCCGAGCTCGATGAGCTGCGTCGTCAGATACAGATTGCGCTCGATGTTGGTGCCGTCGACGATGTTCAGGATAACGTCGGGCCGCTCCCCGACGAGATAGCTGCGGGCGACGACCTCCTCGAGCGTGTAGGGGCTCAGCGAATAGATGCCGGGCAGATCCTGAATCGTGACGTCCCTGTGTCCCCGGAGCCGCCCTTCCTTCTTCTCGACCGTGACGCCCGGCCAGTTGCCGACATACTGGTTGCTGCCCGTCAGGGCGTTGAACATGGTCGTCTTGCCGCTGTTCGGGTTTCCCGCAAGCGCGATGGTAATACTCACCTTTGTTCACTCCTTCTCATGGTACGCAAATTAGTTAGGAATAGCTAACTTTTGGGCAAAAAGCATCACTCGAGCTCGATCATCGCGGCGTCCGCTTTGCGGACGCTGAGCTCGTAGCCGCGCACGCTGAGCTCCATCGGGTCGCCGAGCGGGGCGACCTTGCGCACCTTGAGCTCCGTCCCCTTCGTGATGCCCATGTCCATGATACGGCGCTTGACGGGCCCTTCCCCGTGCAGCTTTTTCACCAGGACGACGTCTCCGACCTTCGCGTCCTTCAGCGTTCTCATGTGCAGTCCTCCTTCAATACAGTACCCGGTTTGCGAGCGTGCGGTCGAGAGCCACGCGGCTCTCCTTCACCTGCAGGATCAGATTTCCGCCGATCCCGCTCACGACGGTCACGCGCTCCCCGACCACGAAGCCGAGCTCGGCGAGATGCTGGCGCACCTCGTCCTTTCCGGTAATTTTGCGGATGATCACGGCCTCGCCGGGCCGTGCCGCCGACAGCGGAAGCATCAGCAGATCCCTCTCCTCTCTCGGTTTTGAATGTCGGTTAGAATAAACTAACCATCGGAACAAGGTTGGTTTACTGTAACTAACCACTATTGTCAAGCGTATTTTTCCATTTTCTTCGGAGATTGTCCAACTTGCTCAAAATCATACGATAACTTTTGCGTTAACAAGGAAATTTATGGAACAAATCAAAAATAAGAGTTTCCAAACACATGGTTTCATACTATAATAGAGAAAGAGATTGCATGGGGGAGACTACAGACATGATACATCAAACGATTCTGGACGCCATCGGCCACACGCCGATCATTCGCCTGCAGCATCTGCCGGATCCGCAGGGCGCGCAGGTGCTTGTCAAATTTGAGGGGCTGAACGTCGGCGGTTCGATCAAGACGCGCACGGCGCTGCAGATGATCGAAAACGCGGAGCGGGACGGGAAAATCGGCCCGGACACCGTGATCGTCGAGCCGACGAGCGGCAATCAGGGCATCGGGCTCGCGCTCATCGGCGCGGTCAAGGGATACCGCACGATCATCATCATGCCCGACTCGGTGAGCGAGGAGCGCCGCAAGCTCGTGCGCCACTACGGAGCCGAGGTCATTCTGGTGCATGACGCCGGAAACATCGGCGCGTGCATCGAGGAATGTCTGGAGACGGCGCTCAGAATGCAGCGGGAGGATCCGAACGTATTCGTCCCGCAGCAGTTTTCCAATCCGGGCAATCTCGAGGCGCATCACTACCACACGGCGGTAGAGATCCTCGAGCAGGTCGCGGGGCCGATCCACGGCTTCTGCTCCGGCGTCGGCACGGGCGGCACGATCAGCGGCATCGGCGAGGTGCTGCGCTCGCAGAATCCTGGCATGGCCATCTGGGCGGTGGAGCCGGAGAACGCGGCGATTCTCTCGGGCGGAAGCGTCGGGACGCATCTGCAGATGGGCATCGGCGACGGCGTCATCCCGGACAATCTGAATCAGGAAATCTACGATGAGATCTGCATCGTCACCGACGAGGAGGCAATCCGCACCGCGAAGGAGCTTGCCCGGCGCGAGGGCCTGATGTGCGGCATCTCGAGCGGTACGAACGTGGCCGCGGCACTCAAGCTGGCCAGGCGGCTCGGCCGCGGCAAGACGGTGCTGACCATTCTCCCCGACACGGCAGAGCGGTATTTCAGCACGCCGCTGTTCGGCGACGAATAAGTGCATGGGAAGGAGAGACGCGCGATGAGCGAAGCTGTCATCATCAGAATCTATCGCTGGGGCGAGGACGAGGAGGAGCCCGTCTTCTCGTTTTTCCCCGAGGAAAACGGGGACGACGACGGAGGCCGCGACTACGTCCTGCCCGCCGGCTATCTCGTCGATTCGGAGGAGGGCACGCCGTACATCCGCGGCGAGGAGTCCTCGTGCATCCTGCACAGCCACAACGGGCTGCCCGTCCTCGTCGATGAGAAGAAAAAACGCGCCTTCCTGCTCGCCCGCGACAGAAAGATTGAACGCTTCCGAGAGAAGGCCGGCCTGACGCGCGGCGATCTCGCCGTCGCTCTCGGCACCTCGCAGCTCGAGGTATACCGCTGGGAGACGTACGAGGAGGAGCCGGGCACCGCGCTGCTCGGGCGTATCGCGCGGATCCTCGGCTGCAGGACGGAGGATCTCACCTGAGTTGCTCTCGGCGGAAAACCGACGAATAAAGGAGGCTCACCACGCCAAAAAAGCGCGGTGAGCCTCCTTTTTATGTTTCCGCCGTCTCCCTGCGGGAAAGCTGCATATAGTGCTGGTACAGGATACCGAACCGGTGGATATATTTCGGCTTCCACGGCTTTTCCTTGCCGCAGAAGTGCAGGATGGCCGTGTGCTCCATCACCCAGCGCAGGTCGCACACGCCGCCGCTGCGGATGAGATAATTGCTGTAGTTGCGGGCGTCGTAGTTCCAGAGCACATCCTCCAGCGGGAGAATCCGGTCGCCGTACAGGGCGTTGAGGACATCCTGATCAGGCAGAATCAGCTCCAGGCGGTGCTGCTCCACATAGCGGAAAAGCGCCGCGGGCTCGATCTCCCGCCGCGCCCGCTCGAGATCCATGAGCAGGACGCCGGAATTGTAGTAGTCGTGCTCCGTGCCGAGGCGCAGCTGGTTGACGCTGTTGGCCAGCTCCGTCTTCCCCGTGTGGGCCGCGGCGGCAAACAGATTTCCGCCGAGGCCGGTCTCCCAGAGCGGGCGGATGGGGTTGATGACGAGGATATCCGGGTCGAGATAGAGGATGCGCTTCACCGACTCCGGGAGAAAGCGCGCCGCGAGGAGGCGGTAGTACATCTCCTTCGGGTACTGGCGGGTGACGGGCGCGTCCTGAAACAGCGCATCCTCCACGCGGATCGCCTCAAAGCCGTATCCGCGCGTCAGACACTGCCATGTTACGGAAGCCAGCGCGTCCGACGGAATGCCGCTGTGAAGCAGGTACAGGGAAAACCGCTCCCCCGGATTGCTGACGGACAGCGAGGTCAGCAGAACCTGCAGCTGGGGAAGGTAGCGCTCATCCAGCGTAGTGAGCAGAGCGATCGGTTCCAAGGGGGAAGCTCCTCCTTTCTCTCAGTACCGCGTGCCCATCCGGCTGACGGCGAACACAATCGCGTCGACGCCGAGCAAGATCAGGTAGACGCCGGCAAAGGCGCGGATCGTGGACAGGGCGAACAGCGGGCTGAGCAGCATCATAAAGCCGAGAATCAGGCCGAGAATGTTGACGATAAGCGAAAAGCAGTACATTCCCCTGCCCGCGACAAAGCGGACGCGGTTGAGGTTTGCGAGGCGGGAAATGCAGTGCGCGATGAACCAGATCGGGAGCAGAATCGTCATGATGAGGGCGCCCGTCCCGGGATAGGCAATCAGCATGATGCCGGACATCACGCTCAGAATGCCCGAAACGAGGGAGACGATCGGGCCAAAGCCCGTATACCGCTCCAAACGAATATAGAGGATAATGTCCGCAACGCCCATCACAATGGCGGCGATCCCGTAGGCGTACGCCATACCGGTCAGGACAAGCTCCGGGCGGCTGAACACCAGAACGCCCAGCACAGGGTCAATCCCAAATTCTGTGTAAACTCCATTTAGGGTGCGAATAGAGCAAAGTTTATTCGAGGCGGCAGCAGGCTTGTCCGGCTGCCGCCTTGCTGGCATCATAACGCCGGAGGGGTTGGATGTCAAGGGCGGCGAAGCCGTTCATTTCACCCTTGATTTCCGGCCCCGACGGTGTTACCGCGCCGCGGCGGGGAAGGCAATCACCCGCGGGTCGGTTTTCTGAGAAACGCATCGGGAAGCGGGGCGGCGTCACGGAGCCTTGGGGTACTCGTTGCAGAGGAGGCGGTAGGGCGGCTCGTCCTCCTCGATGGTCGGGAAGCGACCCACAGCCGGGACAAAGTGGTTGTCGGAGACATCGTCGTTGCACATCGAGACCTCGCCGATGAGGACGCTGCCCGTGCCGGGCTCCACGTCGAAATCGTGGAACTGATGCGTCGGCAGGGTGAGACTCTCACCCGGACGCAGGACAATGCCTGTCCCGGCGGGGACGGTGTACCGGCGTCCGTCGGAATAGACAAGCACGTCGGTATCCGCGGGCTCCTCCTTCTCATCGTCGTTGCGGACGTGGATGATGAGCGTGCCGCCGCAGCGGTTGATGATGTCCTCCCACTTGTACCAGTGGAAGTGCATCGGCGCGTGCTGGCCCTCGCGCAGCATCAGGAGCTTTTCGGCGTACGGCTTCGGATAGCGCTCGTCGCCCGCGACGCCGTTGCGGAGCGTCACGAGGGCGAAGCCGATCTTCTCCCAGTTGCCCATGCCGAAATCGGTGATGTCCCAGCCGAGCATGGCGTCGCGGATCTCGTCGTACTCATGACCCTTTTCCTTCCACTCCTCCGGCGTCCAATGGCAGAACGGCGGCAGGTGGAAGCCGTTTTTCCGAATCAGTTCCTCCATCTCGCGGATGCAGCGGTTGATTTCCGAACGCTTCATTGCAAATTTCTCCCCTTTCTCAAAGGCCGAAACCGGTCAGGCGCAGCGCGGGCGCGGCGTCGCCGAACGCCGTCACGGTCACGCGCTTCTCCTCGCCCGGCAGCAGATAGAAATAGTTCTCGTCGAAGATCAGGAAGCTCCTGTTGTCCGGCTCGCGGGCGTCCTCGAGCTTGACGCCCGCGGCGACGGACGCTCCCTCGTTTTTGAGGACAGCCGTCCACGCGCCGGGGCGCGCGCCGCTCTCCACGGAGAGGGAAAGACGGGGCTTTTCAAGGTCGAGCAGCGGGGCGAGCGTCGTCTTCGTGAACAGGTAGCGGTTCTCCGGGAGCGGCGCGCCGTCCGCCTCGCCGGAGAGAATCAGGAAGAACAGCGGCGTGCCGATTTTTTCGGCGCTGCACGAGAATTCACCCGCGAGAGCGGCCTTCTCCCCGCCCGCGGCGGCCTCGAACGAAGCCTCGGCGAGCACCGCGCCGCGCGCGTCCGCCAGACGGGCGGTGATGCGCGCCTGCGCCGCCGGGGCGCTGGTCTGGAACCAGATCTTCGCAGCGAAGGCGTCCTTCCCGGCGATCGTCTGGCTGTCGAAGGAGGCCGTCGCCGTCGAGAAGCCGTACGCCCTCGCGACGCCGTAGTAAGCGGGCTTCGGCAGGCCGTAGTAGTCAACGCTGCAGGTGCAGGTGTTGTTCGGATAGGGCTCGTTGAACTGCCACGGGAACGTCCCGCTGGCGTGCAGCGCGCGGCGGCGGTTCGCCTCCACGGCGTATTTGAGGCCCTCGTACTGCATGAGCTGGCTGGCCGGGACGGCCTCCTCCACGCAGGTCAGGCGATCCTCAAACATTTCCTGCATAAGCGGGAAGTTGTTCCACCACGAACCGCGGTGGAAGTAGAGGAAATTGTCGCGGCTCGGCGGCCACAGATGGCTCTTGTCCATACCGCGCAGAAGGGTGGCGAGGTTTGTCATGCCCTCGACGCCGAACTCGCTCGAGAACAGGGACGCGCCGCTGTTGTAGAGCGTGTACTGCTCCGTCAGACCCTGATGCTCCCACGGGCCGTGGACGTCGTGCATCCCGTCGGGGTGCTCGGCGATGTCGCGCAGGGTGTTGTTGAAGACCCGGCCCGTCGGGGAGGACTCGAGGAAATACCGGCCCGGGTCAAGCTCCTCGACCGCCCTGCGCAGGACGCGGATAACCGGCTCGTCGGGGGAGATCATCGATCCGCCCTCGCTCTGCAGCTCGTTTCCGCCGCCCCAGACCGCGAGGGACGGGTGACGCGTCTTCTCCGGGATGATCTGCCGCGCCTCCCTGTCCATCAGTTCGAGGAAGGCAGGCTCCTCGGAGGGCTTGTTCTCAATGCCGGAGCTCGACTGGATAAACTCCTGCCACACGAAAATGCCGAGCTCGTCGCAAAGGTCATAAAATTCCTCGCGCTCGATCAGGCCGCCGCCCCAGACGCGCAGGCAGTTGCAGTGCGCCTTTTTCACGAGGGTCAACAGGTACGTCAGGCGATCGCGGTTGAGATCGCCGTAGAGGACGTCGTACGGCACCCAGTTCCAGCCCTTGAGATAGATCGTCCTGTTGTTGACGCGCACGGTGTACGGGCGGGCGTCGGCGGACGCGCCCTCGTTCGCGATCCATTCGAGGCGGCGCAGGCCGGTGCGCGCCTCGCGGGAGCAGACGCACTCCTCCCCCTTCCAGAGGCTGAGCTTCACGAGGTAGAGCGGCTGGTCTCCGTACTCCGACGGCCACCACAGTTCCGGCTTGTCGATCGGAAGCACAACGGAGACCTTACCGGCCTTCGCGGGCTCCGCATGGGAGGCGGCGAGCGTATCGCCCAACCAGGCCTCGGCGCGCAGCTCGAGAGGCTCGTCCGCGTACAGCTTTGTCTCGGCGAGAACCTCAAGCTCTCCCTTATCGAGCGACGCCGAGACTGTGCTGCGCAGCTGCAGGCCGCGCAGATCGCCCTCGCTCACCGCCTCGAGCCACATGTCCTTCCAGATGCCGAGATGCACCATGCGCGGGCAGAAGTCCCACCAGTACGTCATGCGGCTCTTGTGCGTCTTAACATACCGCGTCTTGCTCACCTGCGGCTCCTCGTCCGGCGCGCGCTGGATGACGACGGCCACAAGATTCTCCCCTTCGGGGTCGATCAGGTCGGTCACGTCGCAGGAGAAGGAGGGGAACATCCCCTCGTGCTCCGCCGCGAGGACGTCGTTGACGTAGACGAGGCAGGCGTAATCGACGCCGCCGAAGACGAGACGCAGCCGCTGCCCGCGCATGGACTCGGGCAGGCGGAAGGTCTTGCGGTAGACCCAAGTCCGCTGGGAAATCCATTCGAGCTGCAGGCTGTTCGCCTCAAAGAACGGGTCGGGGATCGCGCCGCAGCGCAGCAGATCGCCCGTCACGCTCGAGGGCACGGAGCCGGGCTTCCACCAGCGCACGTCGCGCGTCTCACGCCGGTGCGCGTTGCGCCAGACCCAGTCCTCGCCCAGAAATTCCTTCATCGTCCAATCGGTTCCGCTGAGCAGAAATCGTTCCATCTTCTCACTCCTCCAAAGGTCTTTCCAGCAGATCGCACGGCACGAAGCCGTCCTGCGTCAGGCGAAGCGCCGCAAGCTCCCACGGGGAAAGCTCGCGGCGGACGGAGAAGCCGCGGGCGGAAAGCTCCGCCCAGCCGCCCTTGCCCTCCGTCTCAAAGAGACGGAAGACGAGATCGCCGCTGCCGTCGTGCGCGGGCTTGACGGCGGAAACGTACGCGTTCTCCGTGTTCATCTGCACGAGAGAACCCGTGCGTAAAAAGCGCTTGCCGGTGTGGTTGCTGTCGCCGAGGTATTCGAGCGGCAGGTGGAGGCGGTCCGCCTCCTCAAACAGGCGGCGGGCAGGAATCGCGGCCGTGTGCGGCAGAAGCCGCAGCTCCCAGAACAGCTGCTCCTGATTCATGAAGCGGCCGTCGATCGTCTCCGGCAGCGGCCCTTCCCCGCCTCTCGCGTAGACAGCGCTGCGGGCGAGGATCAGCTGATAGCGGTTCCCCTCCTGACGGAAGCCGTACAGACCGTCGTTCAAGACGGCGAGGCCGCGTCCGTTCTCATCGGAGAGATCGGCGAAGCGGTGCTGGTAGTATTCGTGGTTCTCATCGTCAAGGTTAACCTTTCGCTCCGCGAGGAAGGCCGTCTCATCGAGGACGCAGGGCGCGTCACAGGCCGACGGAACGTCGAACGTCACCTGACGGTGCTTCTCAGTGCAGCGGAAGCGGACGCGCAGCTTCAGCACGGGGTTCTCCCGCTCGAGAATGTAGTCGATCGCCATCTCGGACTTCTCCCACGCGAGGTTCGCGCGGACGATCGCCCGCATACAGTTCGACTCGATGACGCGCAGGCTCTCCGCGCGGAACGCGCCGCGCCGTTCCCCATGAAAAACAGTCTCGCCCCACGCGCCGCGGTCGTCGTAGGAGACGGAGACGCAGCAGGGGCCGCCGAGCAGCTCCGCGCCGTCCATCACGATCGAGGACGGGCAGCCCGTCTCGCGGTCGAGCGTGACGCGCACGAGGCCGTTGTCGAGGAAGGTCTCCCCCGCCTCCACCGGCGGCAGCTGCGGCGGGGCCTCCGGCCCCTCGGAGACAATGCGGTAGACGGCATAGCCGTATGCCGGAACGTCCGCCTCAAAGACGAGGCCTTTGCGGCTCTCCGGGGCGCTGTTGCCGTACAGCGTTTCACAGCAGGGAAGCTCCTGCGCCATCGTGCCCTTGAGGCGCAGCGGCTTCTTCTGGGCGCGCGGGACGTACACGCACGCGGAGAACACGCCGTGGTACGGAACGCCGGACGGGTTGAACAGGATGAGCGGGAAGCCCTCGCCGCGCGTGTCGAGCTCGTTCGCGATCGCCTGCGCGGCATTGCGGATCACCTTGCGGCCCTTTGCCGTCGCGCCGAGCACTTCCTCACACGCGTGGTTCCGCGCGGATTCGATGCTGGTGCCCGCGAGAACGTCGTGGAACTGGTTGAACAGCGTCTCCTTCCACGCCTCGGCAAGCTCGCCGAGCGGAGGCGCGTACGTCTCCCGGCCAAGCTCCCCGGCCATCGCGGCCATCGTCTCCGCCTTCTGGAGCGTCCACTCGGCCCGGCGGTTGTTCTTCTTGATCGTCGAGTCGGAGCTGTAGCAGCCGTAGAAGACGCGGCCCATCTCGTGCGCGCGTACGGGAAGCTTCTCCGGCTCGAGCTTCGAGAAGAAGCCCTCGAGCGTCGAGAAGTCAAGGTCGAGATCCTGCCGCTCCTGCCGCATTTCATAAATCACGCGGATGTTCTCGATGGTCGGCCCGCCGCCGTGGTTGCCGACGCCGTAAAAGACGGCCATGCGGTCGCCGTCGTACCGCTCCATCGCCTCAAGGCTCTCGGCGAGGTTGCGCTCGAGGGCGGGGCGCGTCCAGGCCATGTACTCGCCGCCGGTACGCTCCGCGAGGACGCTCGCGCCGGATGGCGACTGCCAGACAAAGACGGGCGGAACGTCGAGATTCGACTTGCCCGGGCGGGACATCAGGTAATAGCGGATGCCGCAGCCCGCGCACACGGCGGGCAGGTTCGCGCCGTGGCCGAAGCTGTCGACGTTGTAGGCGGCGACAACCTCCTTGCCGAACTCCCGCTCCACAAACTCCTTGCCGTAGAGAAAATGGCGAATGAGACTCTCGCCGGACGGGATGTTGCAGTCGGGCTCGACCCACATACCGCCGACAATCTCCCAGCGGCCCTCGGCGACTCTCTGCCGGATGCGTTCAAATGCCTCGGGGCAGTTTTCCTTCATCCACTCGAGGTAGGAAATGCTCGAATGCGTAAAAATAAAATCCGGGAACTCGTCCATGCGGTCGAGGGCGGAGAGGAAGGAGGACTTGACCTCCTGCATTCCCTCCTCGCGCTCCCAGAGCCACACGGGATCGATGTGCGTGTTTCCAATCATGTGAATCTTCTTCTTTTCCATGATCCTTTTCCTCCCACGGCGTTACGCCTTGCCGGATTCCTCCGGGAATTCAAGCAGGTTCGTCTTCTGCCAGCCGGTTTCCGTCCGGCGGAACGTGAGCAGCTCCCACGCCCCGGCGGCGAAGGAAAGCTCGCCCTCCGGCGTGCGCAGGACGCCGGAGCCGGCACGGCCCGCGATCTCCTGCACGCGGTACACGACGCCGCCCTCCTCGCCGGGCTTGACGGCGGCGAGAGCAAAATGGCCTCCCTCCACCGACGCGGCGCTGAACGAGGAAACCGCGCCCTTTCTTCCGCCGTGGCGGCAGTCGGCGAGCGCGAACGGGCGGCGGTCGGCCTGCGCGGCCTCGCGGAAGCGCTCCTCCTGGGAAAGCGGCTCCCCGTGCGGACGCAGCCGGAGGGTAAAGCTGTGCACGCCCTGATCGGCGTACTCGTAGCCCTCGACCGGATTGTACCAGCCCACGCCGTTGCCCTGTGCGAAGATGGCGCTGCGGGCAAGCGGCAGCTCGAGCGCGCCGTCCTGCAGGACGTAGGCATATTTGCCGTCGTTGACAGTCAGCAGACCGCGCCCGCTTTCGTCGGACGCGTCGGCAAAGCGGTGCATACTGTATTCGACGCCGTTCTCCGGCTCATGGAAGAACGTCCCGTAAGCGCATTCCGCGGCGACGGTCTTCGCCCCGCGCAGCGGCAGGGAGGCGCGAAGCATCTGCCACTCGCCGTCCCAGAGCAGACGGCTTCTGATCTCGAGGGCGTCCGAACCGGCGCTCAGGACAAAGCGCTGCTCGAGGCGGCTTCCGCCGAGACGGTACACGGCGCGCACGACCTTGCGGACGCAGCCGGACTCGATCGTCTCGAGGAGCTCCGGGGTCAGGCTTTCGCCGGAATCCTCGTACCGGCGGTCCTGACAATGGCCCCAGGCGTCGCGCTCGTCCGTCCAGACGGCGTATCGCACGGGCGCGGAGAGAGCGTCGTAGCCGGTGCGCTTGTCGACGAGGGAGCACAGCGCGCCGTCCTCCGTAAAGCGGACGAGCAGGCGGTCGTTTTCCATCACATGGGGATCATCGTCCGGGGTAAAGCCGTTGTTCACGGCAAGCGGGAACTCCGGCGCGCGGCGGATGTCGCACGCGAGCGCCGGCTCGCCGACAGCGGTGCGGTACATGGCGAAGCCGTACGCGGGAAGCACGGCGTGGAACACGATGCGGCGGCGGCCTCCGAGATTATAATTGCGCACCTTGGCGTCCGTGTAGGAGCGCTGGTAGGGGATCTCCTTCCCCGACGCGTCGAGAAGGACGAGCCCGTCCTTGCAGAACCAGTTGAGCTCGACCTCGACCTCCCCATCATACGGCTCGCCGGACGGGTTGAACAGAAAGAGCGGGAAGCCCTCACCCTGCGTATCGGCGGCGTTGACAATATTCTGCACCGACAGCACCCGCAGCTTCCGGGCGCGCGACGAAACCTCGTCGAGCTGGCGGACGGCCTCGTCTCGCGCGGGGGACGTCGCGGTGCCGCCGAGGGTATCGTGGAACTGGTTGAACAGCAGCGTTTTCCACAGCTCGCGCAGCTCCGCGCTGCCGGCGTGCGCGCTGCCGGTAAAGGCGCGCTCGAGCACGAGCATCGCCTCGGTGGTCAGCAGATCACGCTCCGCGCGGCGGTTCTTCCACTTGAGCTGGCCGTCCATCGAATAGCAGCCGGTGTTGACGCCGTTGAAAAAGTCGCGCAGCACCGGAAACGCGGCCCGTTCCTCCTCGGTCAGGCCGTCGAAAAACTCGTCGTACCCGCCGAAGGGAAGCCCCGTTTCCGGCAGCTCCCCGCGCAGGCGGCGGACGCTCTCGAGATTCTTCTTCGTCGGCCCGCCGCCGTGGTTGCCGACGCCGAAGCAGCAGATCATCGCGTGGAGGCCGGCGCGCTCCGCGGCGGCGGAGGCGAGCTCCACGGCCTCGCGCGTCGACTCATAAAACCAGGTCGTGTACTCACTCGGAAGGCTGACCGCCGCCACACGGCTGCCGTCGGGGCCTTCCCAGAGGAAAGCGGGCGTGTCGAGGCGCGGCCGCATGAAGACATACTCGTCCATACCGGACTTTTTGAGAATCTGCGGCAGGGAGACGGCATGGCCGAAGCTGTCCACGTTTGATCCCGTGCGGCACAGCTTTCCGAAGGTTTTGAGGAAGTACCGCTGGCCGTACAGTCCCTGGCGGACGAACGCCTCGCCGCACGGCAGAATGCAGTCCGGCTCAATGAACCAGCCGCCCGCAAGGCGAAAGCGCCCCTCCTCCACGCGGCGGCGGATGCGGGAGAACAGCTCGGGGCTTGTGCGCTCGAGCCACTCGAAGAACGCGGAGGACGTCGCGGTGAAGGTCATCTCCGGGTCCTCGTCCATGCGGTCAAGAGCGGAGCCGAACGTCGCCTTGACCTCCTGCATTCCCTCCTCCCAGTCCCAGAACCAGACCGGGTCGATGTGGGAATTGCCCGTCATATAGAGCGTTACTTTTTTCTGTTCCACAGCTCGCCCTCCTCACAGCGTATTGGCGGTCGCGATTTTGCTCCACTCGTTGTCCCAAAGCGGGATGGTGGAAAAGCCGGGGTTCTTGCGGTTGTCGAGCAGGAGGCGCTCCGGCTCAAGCTCCTCGATGACCGGCGCTTCGCCGGAGAGGAAGCCGTCCACGGTCTCCGCCGCGCGGCGCAGACGATCCGATACGCCCGCAAGGCGCAGATCGAGCACCTCAAGGCCAAACGCCTTGTTCTCCCGCTTCCACTGCGCCCGAACGAGGGTGTGGAAGCGCTCCGTCTTTTCCGCCGCGAGACGGCAGCGGCCGGAGAGCGCGGCGAGCGCTTCCCTGTCGCGGCTGTCGTACGCCTGCTTGAGGCGGATGCCGAGATCGCACTTGACGGAGAGCACATCGGCGAGCGCGGCGAGCGCCGCGAACAGATAAGCGTATTCCCCGCCCTTATCGGCGATGGCCGCGAGCCGTTCACGGCAGGCCGCGAAATGCGGCGGGTAGGTCTCCGGATCGACGTGGCGGTCGAAGATGCCGAGCAGCGCGTCCTGATAGAGCAGGTACTTCGCAGGGCCGACGCTCACGCGGCCGGGCGCGGGGTTGTCCGGCGTGAGGTTCAGTGAATCGAGCTCGAGGAAATCCGCGAGGACGGCGCCCGTGCACGCGAAGAGACGCGGCGCGACCCACTCGTCGTCCGTCCGCCCGGCCCAGCACGCTTCCGCGTACAGGGACAGCACGGGCAGGACGCACGACTGCGCAGCCTCGCCGCCGTTGTCGCCCCAGCCGGTGACAATCACGTTCTGCACGCCGTTCGCGGCGCAGCTCTCGAGCGCGAGGCGAGAGGCCGCCATGCTGTGGCGCAGCAGCGGCGCGAAGCCGTTCCACTTCCACGCGCCGCCCGCGAAGGCGACCTTATCGGTCATCCGGTGATGGCGGCGGATCATGGAGTCGTATTTCGCGCGATCTCTCGTGTAGTAATCCCAGTAGACAAGCTCCACGTCTTGCGGGATGCGGGCGCGGATTTCGGGCGTGATTTCCGGGCCATCCCCGTGATAGGAATCGCCGTTGACCATCTTGAAGAACATATCGCTCCACATCATGGCGGTGAAGCCGTATTTCTCGCAGATGGCAAGCACACGGCGCAGGTGCCGCTCCATGACGTCGAAGCGGTGCTCGTAGCCGTATTTTTTCAGATGCGCGCCGCGCCCGATCATCTCGGCCTCGTCCATGCCGATGTTGATGACGCGGCTGCGGAACGTCTCGGCGCAGGAGCGCACCATGGCCTCGATGAGGTCGTACGTCTCGTCGAGATCGCAGCAGAGGATGTCCCCCGTATCGCGGACATTGCCGAACGAACGCCAGTGGAAGATCCCGTTGAGGTGGGCGAGCGTCTGGATGCAGGGCACGAGCTCCACGCCGAACGAGGCGGCGTACGCGTCGAGGGAGCGCAGCTCCTCCTGCGAATACCGGCCGCGCAGATAGCCGAAGAACGGGTACTCCGGGATCTCGTAGGTGTCCTCGGTGTAGAGCATCAGGCGGTCGTAGCCCATGAGGGAGAGACGGCGGATGAGGCTCTTGACGTAATCCGGGCTGCACACGGCGTTGCGCGAGCAGTCGACCATATAGGTCAGATGGTCAAACGACCGCTGCTCCTCCGCGGAGGCGCTTGTCTTCCCCTCGCGCAGCCAGCCCAGAAGATGACCGGCGCCGCGGAACAGGGCGCCGGGCGTCCCGGCACGGAGCACCGCCTCGTCTCCCGTGCGGGAGACGGAAAGGCCCCCGCCGCCGAGCGAGACAAAGAGGCGCAGATCGGCCTCTCCCGCCTCCCGCAGAAGCTCCTTCACAGAATCGGTATAGCGTGCGGCCTCGCCGGCCGAGGTGATTTGAAGCATGACATATCCTCCCCACAAGGTTCATTCCGTGACGGTGATCAGCATTTCCGCCTGCGTGCCGAGGCAATCCTCTCCGCAAAAGACGCGGCAGCCGAGGCGGGCGCGCAGGACGGGCGTCTCCGGCGCGCGGAGCGTGAAGGAGACCCATGCCCCGCTCTGCGCGGCGGACAGCAGCGCAAAGCCCTCCGGGACGACGGCCCCGGCGGCCAGCCCTTCCCCGTTTTTCCACAGAAGCTCCGCCTCGACGGTGAATTCCTCCCCCGGCGCGACCGTCTTCTCATAGGGCGTGAAGCGGGCGAGGAAATCGTTGAGCGGGCGGCCGTCCTCCGGCAGCAGCGCGTGATGGAGGCGGCTTGCCTCCTCCCCCTTCTCCTCCAGGCGGCGGAAGAAGTCCTCGTCGGGCTTCTGCTTCGCCCAGTGGCCGGAGAGAATCCAGTCGGGGTGAAGCGCGCGCAGAAGCTTCGCGCTCGCGATAAAGTCCTCCGGCTCCCAGAGGTTCTTGTAAACGTAGTTGAGCTGCTCCTCCGCATACTGATCGCCGGTGAAGACTATCGTCTGCCCGTCGGCCTCAAGCTCCACGGCGACCGCGAAGCGCGTGTGGCCGGGCATCGGGTGCAGGCGGATGCGGTGCTCCTCCCACTCGATCCACTCGTTCTCGGGAAGGCGCTCGTCGACCGGGATCGGGTCGTACCACAAGCACGGCAGATCGTACGCTTCCGGCTTCTCGAGCAGGTCGGCGAAGGACTGCACGCAGAGCACCCGCGCGCCGTACGCGCGGCGCAGAAGGTTGAAGCCCGCGACATGGTCGTCATGGTAGTGCGTCGGAATCACGGCGTCAATCTTTGTCACGCCGAAATCGCGCAGAAGGGCGGGAATCGTATAGAGCCACGGGCGGCGCGAGCTGCGGTCGCTGCCCGCGGCGGGGCCGGCCATGAAATCGTAGCCGAAATCGATGAACAGCGCCTTGCCGCTCTCCGAGAGGACGACGTAGCTGTTCGCCATGCTCGTGCGGTTGAACAGGACGTGCGGCGTGACGGCCTCGTACGGCGTATCGCGCAGGAGGAACAGCCGCGGGTTCTGTTCGCGGAGCGTCCGCAGCGCGGCAAGCTGCTCCACCGTGGGAGCAACGGCCGCTTCGGCGTCCATCGGCTCGCCGTGCGAGGGCAGAAAGCGCCGCACGCCGCGCCGCTCAAGCTCGAGCAGCGAGAGGATGGTATAGGGGATGCCCTCCCCGCCGTTGTAGCTCCACTGCGTCGCGGCGAGCGACCAGACCTTCCCCGGCGCGAAAATCAGGTCGCCGGTGAAGGCCGTGAGAACGCCGTCAAGCTCGCAGAGCAGCGACACGGAGCCGACGGTGTGGCCGGGCGTCGGCAGCACAAAAAAGTCCAGGCCGCCGAGCGTCAGCGTGCCGTACTCCGGCAGAGCATTGGCCGGAACGGACTCGAGCAGCGAGAAACGGTCCTGCCGGTTGTTATAGTTGTTGCGAATCTCGCGCCGGTGCCAAAGCTCGGACGCGCGGGCGAAAAGATCCGCTTCCGTCTCCGGGACGTAAACGGGAATTCCCGCCGCCGCGGCGCGCGGCAGCCCTTCCCCCTGATCGCGGTGGTGATGCGTCATGAGGACGGCCTCGACGGTTTTCACGCCGATGGACGCGAGCGCATCCAAAGCCGCGCCCGTGCCGAAATCGATGAGGATGCACGTCTCGCCGCGCTTGACGGCGTACACGCGGCAGGAATCCTCGAGCACAAAGAGCTCTTCGCTGAGCTTACGAAACTGCGCCATGCGGTACTTCTCCCCCTTTTCCCGTTACGCGAAGCGCTTGCCGCCGACGTAGACCTGCTCGAGCTCCATCTCGGGCGTGACGACGAGCAGATCGGCCAGATTGCCTCTGCGGATGAAGCCGACCTCGTCCTCGAGTCCCATGGCGAGGGCGGGGTTCGAGCTGGCGCTCGCGATGGCCGTCTCCGGCGCGACGCCGAAGGAAATGACGTTGCGGCACTCCTCGAAGACGTTGCTCACCGAGCAGGCGAGCGTCCCGTCCGCGAGGGCAGCGCGGTTTCCCTGCACATGAACGTCGAGGCCGCCGAGGCTGTAAACACCGTCGCCGAGACCGGCGGCGCTGAGCGAGTCGGAAACGATGCAGATCCGCTCGCCGAGGGCGCGGTACGTCAGCCGCACAACGGCGGGATGGATGTGCACGCCGTCGCAGATGAGCTCCGCCCAGACGTTCTTGTCGCTCGCGACGCCGATGACGCCGGGGTCGCGGTGGTGGAGGCTGTTCATCGCATTGTACAGGTGGGTGATGTGATCCGCGCCCGCTTCGACGGCGCGGCAGGCCGTCTCATAGTCGGACGAGGTGTGAGCGATGGAGACGCGCTTGTCGCGGCTGAGGCTGCGGATCAGCTCCATGCCGCCCTCGATGCGCGGATCGACGTCCACCAGACGGATGTACCCGCCCGCGCAGCCGTCGAGCTCGCGGAAGAACGCTTCGTCGGCGTCGAGGAGGTACTGCGGGTCGTGGCAGCCCTTTTTGTCGCGGCCGAGGAAGGGGCCCTCCATGTTGACGCCCCAGATACGCGCGCCGGGAGCGGGCGTCTCGATCGCCTCGCGGATGCGGCGCATCATCGCGCGGCTGTAGTCCTTCTCCATCGTCATCGTCGTGGCGAGGAGGGACGTCACGCCGCAGCGGGCGTAGGAATCGCGGATGCGCACAAGCTCCTGCGGCGGAGCGTCGGAGAAGTCCGCGCCCGCTCTGCCGTGCGTGTGGACGTCAAAAAAGCCGGGCAGCAGCCAGCGGCCCTCGAGGTCGACGGCCTCCTCGCCGGGGGCGGAAATCGAAGGCGCGACGCGGGCGATGCGGTCGTTCACGACCTGCACCTCAAGCTTCCTGAGCTTTCCCTCAAAAAAGACGGTTCCATTCTTAAAAATCATGCTGCTTCCTCCTTTCGTATTCCGGAAGACACGCCGCTCCCAAAAAGGCGGCGTTGTAGCCAAGCTTTGTGTATAGAATCGGTACGGAGCGGGCGGGCGTTACGACCTCCTGCGCGATCACTTCCCGGATGCCGGGGAGAAGCACGTCGAGCGACTGGCCGACGCCGCCGCCGATGAAGACGGCCTCGGGGTTGAGCAGGTTCAGCGCGGCGGAGAGGCCGCGGCCGAGCCAGCGGGCGGCGTCCCCGAGGATGCGCGCGGCTCCCGCGTCGCCGTCGTCGGCGAGCATCCGGCAGCCTCTCGCGTCGATGGGAAGCTGCAGCGCCGCGCAGCGCTGCGCCGCCTCCGGCGTCTTCTCAATATATTGGGTAAATTCGCGGGAGATGGCCGTGCCGGAGGCGTGCGCCTCGAGGCAGCCCTCCTGCCCGCAGGTGCAGGGACGGGGCGCGGCGAATTCCACCTTGACGTGGCCGATCTCCCCCGCGACCTGGGCCGCGCCGTGCACGAGCCTGCCGTTCGCCATCACGGCCCCGCCGACGCCGGTGCTCACCGTGACCCAGAGAAAGTCCTGCATCCCCTTGGCGTGGCCGAGCGTCCACTCGCCGACGGCGCAGGCGTTGACGTCGTTCTCGACGAAGACGTTCGTGTTTTTCAGCCTTCTGCGGAAAAAGTCCCGCGCGGGGACGTTCTTCCAGCCGGCGTACGGGGCGAGGAGAAGGACGCCCCGGCTCTCGTTCACCATGCCGGGGAGGCTCACGCCGATCCCGTCGAGGGAATCCGTCTGCCAGCCGGCGCGTTCACACAGCTTTTCGAGGCGCAGGCTCGCCTGTTCAAAATGCTCCTGCCAGCTCTCCGTCACGGTGGCAAAGCGCTCATGGATAACGATTCTGCCGCGATCCACGAGGCCGACGAGCGTTTTCGTCCCGCCAATGTCAATCGAACCTATCATCACGCCTCCGAAGCCTGCCCGGCGGCGGCGCGCTCGTTGACGAGGCGCAGATACTGGGACAGCATATGGTCGACGGCGACGTGCAGATCCTCCACCACGCCGTAATTCTGCGAGGGAATCTCCACGACAAGCTCGGAGCACGTCTCGAGCTTCCCGTGATACGCGCCGATCACGGCGGCGCGGAACGCGCCCACGCGCCCGGCGAGCTCGTGCGCCCTCACCAGATCGGGCGAGCTGCCGGAGACGCTCAGGGAGATCACCATGTCCTTCGCCGTGAGGAAATTCTCGAGCTGAGAGGAAAACACCTCGTCGTAGGAGACGTCGTTCCCGAGCGCGGTGAGAATCGAGACGTTGTCAACCGGGCTGACAATCTTCATGCGCGGCTGGCCGGGCACGCTCGCGCCCTTCGCGAAGTCGCAGACCCAGTGTCCCGCCGCGGCGGCGCTTCCGCCGTTGCCGAGCACATAGACGACGCCTCCCGCACGGCGCACCGTGTCCATCCGCTCAAAAAGCGCCTCAAGCCCATCCTCCGAAAGGGCGTCGAGCGCCGCGTGCAGCTGTGCCTTGTAGTTTTTGAAAAAGTCCTTCAATTTCCGCTCCCCCTTTTCAATTCTTGCCCATATATTATCATCTATTTTTCAAAGAAACAAGGGAAAAACGGATAATTCATGAACTTTTTTGAGCTAATTTTGACTTTTTCCTTGCATTTGCGAACGGACGCGGTATACTGAAGAAAAGGAAGGGAGGAACCTCCATGCTCTCGTTTGCAGACCGTCTGACGCGGGAGGCCGTTTTGGGAAACAGGGACGAAAAATGGCGTCCCCGGTTTCACTTTTCGAGCCCCTGCGGCTTTCTGAACGACCCGCACAACCCCGTCTGGTTCCGGGGGGAATACCACATCTTTTTTCAGTATTTTCCGCAGCAGGCGGAGGCGGTGCGCCCGAAGTGCTGGGGCCATCTCGCGACGCGGGACTTCTGCTCGTGGCGGCTGCTGCCCGCGGCCATCGCGCCGGACACGGAGCTTGACCGCGACGGCTGCGCGTCCGGCTCCGCGCTCGTCCTCGGCGGCAGGCTGTGGCTCTTTTACACGGGACGCCACTATTACCGGCACCCGCGCGAGCTCATCTGCGCGGCCTGGTCGGACGACGGCGTGCATTTCACGAAGGCGGAGAAGCCCGTCGTCGTGCCGGACGCGCCGGACGGCAGGATGGACTTCCGCGATCCGTTTGTCTGGCGCGAGTCGGACGGGACGCTCTCGATGCTCGTCGGGACGCGCAAAAACCGGCGCGCTCTGCTGCGGCGATACACCGCAGCCGATCCGCTCTCCTGGGGAAACGGCTCCGATTTTCTGACGCCGCCCGAGGGAACCGGCTGGATCTGGGAATGCCCGTGCCTCGCGGAGGAGGACGGCGAATCGTTCCTCCTCGCCTCCCCGGAGGGTCTCGACGGCGTGCGGCAGAAGTCGGTGTACGTTTTCGGAGAGCGGCAGGCAGACGGCTCCTTTTCCTTCGCGTCACGGCAGGACGCCGATCGCGGCGGAGATTACTACGCAGGGCAGTTCTTCCGCTCACCGGACGGGGAGCTTCTGAGCCTCGGGTGGATGAGCAAATGGGGCAACCAGCTCCCCACCGCCCGCGAGGGGTGGGCGGGCATCATGACGCTGCCGCGCCGCCTGCGCCGCGACAGCGCGGGGCGGATGCGCGCGCGCTTCCTCCTGCCGGAAGGGCTGTGCCGCCCTGTCACTGGGCTGCCGGACGATCCGGCCGAAGCGCTCGCCTCCATCGAAACGCCCTCGTACCATCTTTCCCTCGAGCTTCTCGAGCAGACGGGGACGGCCTCGCTCTCCTTCTTCTGCAAAGAGCGGGAGGGGCTGACGCTCACGGTCGACTGGGATAATGGGGAAATCCGGGTCGAGAACCACACCGTGACGCATCCGGAACGGCGGCAGAGCTTCCCGATTCCCGACCGGGAGACGGGAAGGCTGCAAGTCGAGGCGGTCGCCGACGTGTGCTGCCTCGAGCTTTGCCTCAACGGGCTCGAGTTCGTCACGCACTGCGTCTACGGCGGCGGAAACGCGGTGCGGGCAGACTGCGCGCCGGGCTGCCTGCGGCTGTTGGCGCTCGACGAAATCGACGCCGCGCCGCTGACGCTCGCGGAGCAATAAACCATACAGGAGCAAAAGGGGGAGATCCGCGCGGATCTCCCCCTTTCTTTATGCTTCGCCGTACGCGGTGCGGCTGATGATATCAAGCTGCACGGGGCGCGGCAGGCTGATAAAGCGCCCGCTGTAGCCGCCGACGCGCACGAACAGGTTCTGGTACAGCTCGGGGCGCGCCATCGCGTCGCGCAGCTCGCGCGTCGAGACGGCGGTTACCATCAGCTGGGTGCCGCCGAGCGAGAAGTAGGCGCGGATGAGCGCTTCCGTCTTGTCACGGCAGCGGATCAGCTGATCCTTGCCGAGGCGGAGGTTCTGCACCATTCCGGCGTTCTGCTCGCCGGAGAGCGACGCCATCGAGGTGAGAAGCGACGTCAGCCCGCTGCGATCCATGCCGCCGGAGGGGCTGTTGCCGTTTGTGAGCGGCGCGCCCTTTTTGCGGCCGTCCGCCGTCGCGCCGGTGTGCTTGCCGAACTTGACGTTGTGGTCGTTGTTGATGAGTACCGGCAGATAGGTGGAAAGGCCGTTCGCCTCCGCCTGGGCGGCGACGAGGCGGCAGAGGTCGTCGTGCATCCGGGAGGCCATCTCGTCCGCCTCGCGGTTCGCGTTGCCGTACTTCGGCGCGTCGAGGCAGAGCTGCCGCAGAGCCTCGTCGGGGAAATCCCCATCGAGGGCGCGCACCAGCTCGCGGAGGGGGACGCGGCGCTCGTCATAGACAAGCTTCCGGATGGCGAGGAGGCTGTCTGACGCCGTGATGTTCCCGTAGGACTCAAGCGTCCCGCCGAGATACCGCAGGCCGCCGGAGAACATTCCCTCCCCGCGCGCGACGCAGTCGTCATAGCAGAGGCTCAGGAGCAGGAACGGGGCCATCTTCCCCGCCGCCTCATACTCGGCGGCCTCCTGCTTCGCGAGGAAGCGGATGAAATGCTCCGCCGACGCGAGGTAGGCCGCGTAGAGCTCTTCAAAGGTCGAAAAGCTTTCCCCGCACGGCGGGGCGATCTGCCGGCCCGTGTCGGGGCTCTTGCCGCCGTGGAGCGTCAGCTCGAGGACGCGGGCGACGTTCAGCACGCCGTTCGGCGAGCCGAAGCTCCTGCCGCCGATGACGTACTCGCCGCAGCCGAAGGGGTAATACTGCTCGGCGTCCTCCCGCGAAACGCCGAACGCCTTCCCGACGTTGGGGACGTTCGCGTCGTCGTTGTACAGAATCGGGAAGGTCGTCCCCTCGCCGAGCAGCCGCATGGCGAGGTGCAGAAGCTCCGGATCCATGCCCTCGTACCAGCGCATGGAGAGCTGCGGCTCGTTGCGCCGGACATGGCGCGTCGCCTCAAAAGCATAGCGGATAAAGAGATCGGCGCTCTCCGGGTCGCGGCGTCCCATGCCGCCGACCATCACGCGGCCGTGCACCGTGGTGCGCTTGTCGGCGATGAGAAGCCACATGCTGTCGACGATGCGCTGCGCGAGCTCCGGCGTGACGGCGCCGGATTTGAGGTCGCGGGCGAGGTACGTCCCGAGGTAGTCGTCCATTCTGCCGTAGTCGAGCGTGTGGGCGACGATGGAGTAGAGCCAGCTCAGCTGCGCCGCCTCCCAGAAGGTCTGCGGCGCGCGCTTCGCGACGGCCTCGAGGTTCGCCGCCATCGTCCGCAGCTCCCATTGCCGCGCGTCCCCGGCCTGACAGGCCAGCTCCGCACACTGGCGGGCGTAAAAGCGGCAGCAATCGGCGAGAAGATCGAGCGCGCCGAGCAGGGCTTCATAAAAGTCCTCATGGCCGGGATTTTTCCGCGCCGCGGCGCGCACCTCCTCCCGCAGGCCGGGGATGCCCCCGTCGAGCAATCGGTGATAGTCCACGATGCAGCCCGTCATGCGGTAGAGCGGGTAGGCCGGGTAGTCGTCCTCGAGGTCGTCCGACGGGAGGACGCGGTTCGTCTCCTCGTCCATGCACGCCCTCGTGACGGCCTTGCCGCGGCGCGAGAGGAAATAATCGCGCACCACTTCGAGCTCGGCGCGCTCCTCGCCCTCGGCTTCTGCGATCTCTTTTTCCATCATGCCGGGGCGCAGATACCAGCCGAACTCCTCGTCGTCCTTCGGCGAAAAGCCGACTGCGCGGTACGAGGCGATGCCGGCGAGGAGGTCGCCGTCCCGGACGGACTGCAGAATCGCGGGAAACTGCACCCGGAGACAGGCAAGCTCGCGCAGGGCGGCCGACTTGCCCTCCCACGCCTCATATTCTTTCTGAAATGTCAATTCCCATCTGCGCTTCATCATCGTTCAGCCTCCTCCAAAAGGCTTCCTTTTCCTCCTCCGTAAACGGGGTGAGGTCGGCGGTGGGGTCGCGGCGGCGCAGCTGCGCGTATTTATGGCGGCCCAGCGTGTGGAAAAACATCAGCTCCACACGCTCAATACAGGGATATTCGCGCTCGAGCGCGGCGATGGCGCGAAAATGCTCCGGCCTGTCCTGATAGCCGGGGACAATGGGGCAGCGCAGCCAGACCCGCTTGCCCTCCCGCCGGAGCAGCGCGAGCGTATCGAGCACCGGCGAGAGCGGCACGCCGACATCCCGCTCGTGGCGCTCCTCGCCCGTCTGCTTGTAGTCGAGGAGAAACAGATCCACATACGGCATCACGGCGTGCACCGCCTCCTCCGAGGCGAAGCCGGACGTGTCGACGCAGACGTGCAGCCCCGCCTCATGGCAGAGGCGGCATGATTCCGCGAGAAACGCCGCCTGAGCGAGCGGTTCGCCGCCGGAGAAGGTCACGCCGCCGCCAGACAGGCGATAAAACGAGCGGTCGCGCTCCGCAATGGCAAGAATCTCCTGCGGCGTCAGCTCCTGACCGTACACAACAGGTTTTCCGTACTTGTCGCGCGCCGATTCGCGGGAAAAACGCTGCGACTCCGGATTGTGGCACCACGGGCAGCGCAGCGGGCAGCCCTTCAGGAAAATCGTCGTGCGCACGCCGGGACCGTCGTCCATGGCGGCGCGGGCGACGTCGAAAATCATTCCCTTCAGCATCGGCACGGCCTTTCCGCGAGCGGCAGCCGCGGCTTTGGCGGCAGCTGCGCTTGAAGCTCTCTGATAACGGAAGCGTACGCCGGATCAAAAAAGAGGTTGCGTTCCTCTTCGGGGTCCGCCGCGAGGTCGTACAGCTCGCCGAACGCTTCGCCGTCATAGACGGTCAGCTTCCAGCGCTTTGTGACGGCGCAGCGGTACCGCACGGCGTCCGGCTCCTCCATAAACTCGGCGCAGACGGCCTCGCGGCTCCACGCGGCGCCCTCGAGCAGCGGACGGAGCGACAGCCCGTCGCAGCCGGCGGGCGGCAGTCCGGCGTAGTCGAGGACGGTCGGCAGCAGGTCGGCGAGGGAAACGGGCTCGTCCACCGTCTGCGGCGCGATAAGGCCGGGCGCGGCGGCGATCAGCGGGACGTGCAGCACCCCTTCATACGACGCCGGCCCCTTCTCCCCGATCCCGTGATCGAAGAGGAGATCGCCGTGGTCTGTTGTGACGAGGAAGAGGGTGTTTTCGAGCTGCCCGCAGCGGCGGAACGCCTCGAGCAGCGCGCCGATCTGCCGGTCGTAGAGCTCAATCATCGTATAGTAATACTGGCGGACGAGGCGCTTGTGCTCCTCGGGGTAATCGAGCCAGCGGGTGTTCTGGTTGCCCGCGATGCCGAACCGCCCGCCGAAGCGGCTCGTCTCAATCGTCCCGTTCGCGAGGGCGTCGAGGTGAAGCAGGCGCGGATCATAGCCGCCCCGCGCGGGCGGAATCGCGTCCATGGGAAGCTTTGGGAAATCGGACGGCACGGCGAGCGGATGGTGCGGATCCTGAAAGCCGAGGTTCAGAAAGAACGGACGCCCCGGCTCGAGCGAGCGCAGAAACGCCTCCGCCCGCTCGACAATCCACCAGCCGCTGTGAAGGCGCGCCGGGAGCCCCCAATCGGCTGTCCCGTATGCATCTCCCGGAATCAGCCGTCTGACCTGCAGCTCGGGCATATGCCGCCCCTTCACGACGCCGTGGCGGCGGAGCCAGTGCTCATAGTGGCCGGTGACGCCCCAGTCGGTGTGGCCGACGGTCAGCTCCGCCGTTTCAAAACCGGCAAAATCGCGCAGCGGCTCCTCCGGGTACGACGCCCGGTTCTCCTCGGAGGGCACGTCCCACGGATAGAAATGCGCCTTGCCGATGTGGTGTGTGCGCCAACCCGCCGCGGTGAGGCGGGCGCTCAGAAAGTCCTCCGTCGTGCGCACGCGCGTCCCGATGTTGTACGAGCCGTGCCGCCCCGGCAGCTTGCCCGTCATGATGGAAACGCGCGACGGCGTGCAGACCGGGTTTGTGCAGTAGGCGCGGGAAAAGCGCGCGCCGGAGGCAGCCAGCGCGTCGAGGGACGGCGTACGCATCCAGCTGCTCCCGCAGCAGCCGAGGCTGTCATAGCGCTGTTGGTCGGTTGTAATCAGAACGATGTTTTTCGTGGACAAAAGGGTCACTCCTATGGGCGCGGCGGCATCGGAAAGCTGTCGCCTGTTTTTTCAATCCAACGGCAGAGCAGATCGTAAAGCTCGCGCCGCTTGCCGACGTAGAGCTGCTCGTGCGCGTAGTTGACAAGCTCGTACGGGTCCTCTTTCAAATGGAACAGCATCCACTCGCAGTGTTCCAGGCAGACGTACTTCCATCCGTCCTCCGTGACAACGCCGCGGAAGGGCTTGTCGACGCTGTCAAAGTGGCGCGTCGGGATCACGGACTGCAGGAAAGCGCTGGTGAGCTCCCTGTCGGGGCGTTCGGCTCCGGCGGTGCGCACCCAGGAATAGTCCGTGCCCTCCATCCACTCCGGGACGGGAAGGCCGCACAGGCCGAGGCTTGTCGGGGCGAAATCGACGTGGTTGAAGCAGACCTTCTCGCGGTAGCCGCCCTTGAGGCCGGGCTTCAGCGCCGTGCGCCGCCCGCCGGAGAAAATCACCGGAATGCGGATCGACTCCTCATACGGGCTCATCTTGCGGAACTGGCCGTGCGAGCCCATCATCTCGCCGTGGTCGCTGAAAAAGACGATGTGCGTGTTATCGGCAAGGCC
>CALWIH010000012.1 GCA_944380675.1 uncultured Clostridia bacterium
GGCGATTCCGATCTTCCCGTCTGGCAGCAGCCGTTTGAGGAGACCGTCAAGCTCGACGTCGTCATCGGCTGGGACTCCGACCCCTCCATCAAGGAAGGCACAACGCCGGAGACGAACGCGCTGCGCACCGTCGCGAAGGACCTGTTCAATATTGAGCTGAATTTCCTCTGGATGGTGCCGAACGACCAGTATGACGACAAGCTCGCCATGCAGCTGAGCTCCGGCGAGATTCCGGATATTTTGATGCTCGACAGCGCCTACTTCTACGAGTTCCTCGACAGCGGCTACCTGCGCGACCTCACGAGCGCGTATGACGAGTACGCTTCCGATCAGCTCAAGAGCACGATCGACTATTTCGGCGACGCGCCGAAGACGTACTCATCCCGCGACGGCAAGCTCTACGGCGTTCCCGCCCTGCTCGACACCTCCGAGAGCGTCGCCGGCCTGTACTACCGCTCCGACTGGCTCGAGGCTCTCGACATGGAGGTTCCCACCGACATTGACGGCGTCAACGAGATGCTGATTGCCCTCGCGAAGTATGGCCCCACCGTCAACGGCGGACAGTCGACCGCGGGCCTCGGCAGCACCTCCAGCGTGCTGAATACGAACTTCGCGCTCGCCGCGTACTTCCAGTGCTACGGCTCGTACCCCAACAAGTGGGTCATGCGCGACGGCCAGCTCGTCAACGGCTTCATGCTCGACGAGACGCTCGACGCCCTCAAGGGTCTCAAGTATCTCTATGACAACGGCGGCCTCGCTCCCGATTTCGCCACCTGGAATTCCGATCAGTTCGAGCAGCGCGTGACGAGCGATCAGGTTGCCGCCACCTTCGGCACCTACTACATCGCAGCCTATCCGCTGAATCTGAACAAGGACGCCAATCATGAGGCTGAGTGGGCGGAGATCGATCTTTCCACCCTCGGCGGCAATTCCAAGGCCGCGATGAATCAGGTCAGCATCAACCACTTCAACGTCGTCACGAAGGATGCTCCGGAGTATGCCGAGGCCGCTTTGATGAAGCTGCTTTCGCTGTCCCTTTCGGCGAACTCCAACTCCACCGATGACAAGACCATCTACAACGGTCTCGACCTTCCCGAGAACGGCGCGTCCATCTTCTTCCTGCCCGTCTATATGTACTTCCCGACTCCGTGGGAGCAGTACCGCGAGAATATCTGGGCCGCCTATGAGGCGCAGGATCCTTCCGGCCTGCAGACGGCTGTGGAGCAGGAATGGTACGGGTATATGAACGATTATCTCACCGACGGCAACGACTGCGAGAATCTCGGCACTGCCTGGGGAATGTACAAGAGCCGGCTGAGCGAGGACATGGGCATCGCCATCGGACTTGCCACCAAGAACAGCGGCAACTATGAGCCCGCCTATTATTACGGCCCTGCCACCTCGACCGAGCAGCGCGTCTCGTCCACGCTCAACGACCTGGCCGTCTCCTTTATTGTCGAATACATCATGGGTCAGAAAACGGACGCCGACTGGGAGAGCTTCCGCCAGAGCTGGTATGACCTCGGCGGCACCGACTGGACGAACGAAGTCAACGAGCAGTACAACAGCATCGTCAATCCGCAGTAATCGGCAGAAAGCGGGGCGTTTCTTCTCAAGAGAGCCAGGGGTCTGAAATCCCTGTTTTCATATCACGTCAGACATAGGCTTTCAGCAGAAGGGCGCCGGCACTTTCACCGGCGCCCTTCGCGCTGCGGGAGAAAGAGAGGCAATCTATGCAAAAGATTCGCGCAAACGCAGCCGGTTCCCCGCGCCGGCTCACAATTTTCAAGCGGGAGCTGCCCCTGTATGTCATGCTGATTCCCGGTGTGGTGTTCGCCCTCGTCTTCAATTACCTGCCGATGTTCGGTCTCGTCATGGCGTTTCAGGATTTTTCCCCGCTGCGATCCTTCACAGGCTCGGAGTGGATTGGGCTTCGGAATTTTCAGGATATGCTCGCCCTGCCGACATTCTGGACGGTCGTGCGCAACACGCTTTTCATCTCTGTCGTCAAAATTCTCCTCCGGCTCCTTGTCCCGCTCATCCTCGCGCTGCTGCTCAACGAGGTGCTCAACAACGCCTTCAAGCGCACGGCGCAGACGGTCTTCTTCCTGCCCTATTTTCTATCCTGGGCCGTCATGGGCGGCGTGCTGCGGGAGCTGTTTGAGTACGACGGCACGGTCAACGCCTTTTTGCAGTCGTTCGGGCTGGAGCCCGTCATGTTCCTCGGCAGCAACACCTGGTTTCCCATCATTATTATCGTCTCAGACGTCTGGAAGGACATGGGCTACAACATGATCATCTTCCTCGCGGCCATCACGAACGTCGATCCGGCGCTCAACGAGTCCGCCGCCCTCGACGGCGCGAGCCGCTGGCAGCAGATCTGGCACATCACGCTTCCCACCATCCGTCCTATCGTCGTGATGCTGCTCGTGCTTTCCCTCGGAAGCGTTC
Organism: uncultured Clostridia bacterium; assembly: GCA_944380675.1. GTDB lineage: Bacteria > Bacillota > Clostridia > Oscillospirales > Acutalibacteraceae > Caccousia. The sequence continues at coordinate 2,452 of CALWIH010000012.1, forward strand.
TGAGCGCCGGCCAGGAGCAGATCATGCTTCTGTACAATCCGATGGTGTACGAGAGCTCCGATATCATTGACACGCTTGTCTACCGTCTTGGCCTGGTGAACCATCAATGGTCGCTCTCGGCTGCAGTCGGCATGATGAAATCAGTGATTTCGTTCCTGCTTGTGGTGATTTCCTACCGGATTGCGACAAAGCATTTCGACTATCAGGTTTTCTGAGAGGAGGAGAAACGTAATGACGCGCAAAAAGTTTTCGGTTTTTCATTTGGTCAATTATTTTCTCCTGACTCTCCTGATTGTCATCTGCATCATCCCGATTCTCCATGTCATCGCGCTCTCCTTCTCGCAGAAGATCGAAGCGGTCGCCGGCCATGTCGGCCTGATTCCCGTCGGGTTCAACCTCGAGGCGTACCGCTATGTGATGGAGGACTCGCAGTTCTGGACGTCCCTCGGCGTGACGCTCCTGCGCGTTGTTATCGGCGTTCCCGTGAACATCTTTCTTGTTGTGATGACGGCCTATCCGCTCTCAAAGAGCAACAGCCGCTTCCACGCACGCACTGTGTTTTCCTGGTTTTTTGTCTTCACCATGCTGTTCAGCGGCGGTCAGATTCCGCTTTATATGGTCATCAGCAAGCTCGGCATGATCAACTCCATCTGGGCGCTGACGCTGCCCGGCGCGATGAACGTCTCCTACATGATTCTGATGCTCAACTTCTTCCGCGGCATTCCGTCCGAGGTGGAGGACGCCGCCATCATCGACGGCGCGAGCCAGATCAAAGTGCTGTTCCGCGTGTACCTGCCGATGTCTCTGCCGTCTCTCGCGACCATCATCCTTTTCGCGACCGTTGCGAACTGGAACGTCTGGATGGACGGCTACATCTACATGAACACGCCCGACAAGTACCCCCTGCAGACGTACCTCGCGACGAAGCTCATGGAGTCGAAGAACAACGTCGAGACGCTCATGACGCCCGAGCAGCTCGCGCGCATGGAGCTCGTCAGCGAGAAGACGATCGAGGCCGCGCAGATTTTCCTCGCGGCGCTGCCCATCATGTGCGTCTATCCCTTCCTGCAGAAATACTACATCAAGGGCATTGTTGTCGGCAGCGTCAAGGGGTGACGGGATGAAGCGCGTTCCGATCGCCGCCGCCCCCTGGGGAGGCGCATACCGTCCCGCGGCCTTCGCCGCCCTTACCCGTGAGCCGGAGGCGCTCGTCTTCACGCTCTCCGCGGAGGAGGCCGAGCCTCCCGCCCGGTACCGGGAGCTCAACAGCCCCGTTTATCTCGACAGCTGCCTCGAGGCGTTCCTCCGCCCCTGGCCCGAACGTCCGGAGTACCTCAATTTTGAGATGAACGCGAACGGCGCGCTGCTTTTGCAGCTCGGCCCGTTGCGTCAGGAGAGGCGGTTCCTGACGCCGGAGGAATTTCCCGGCTGCTGGCCTTCTGTCTGCGCGTTCCGGGAACCCGGAGGCTGGGGCGTCCGGCTCAGGGTTCCCTTCGCCTTTCTCCGGGCGGCGTTCGGCGTCGGGGCGGAGCCCGATCCGGACGCCATGTGCGGAAATTTCTACAAGTGCGGGGAGAACCCGCGGCACTATCTCTGCTATGCGCCCGTACGGACGGAAACGCCGGATTTTCATCGTCCCGAGTTTTTCGTGCCGTTCAGGGGTCTGTGGAACGAATCGGATGGAGCGGCGTTTTGACAGAGCAATCTGCCCGGAGGGGCGGCGCGGCTGCGGCTGCGCCGCCCTTTTTGCGCGTTTTCCCGCCGTTTTCCGCAATCTCCTGTTGCCTGACGGGCAAATCGATGCTACAATGAGATACCGGAAGGAAAGGGAGAACCATGCAGCAAAAGGGAATGCGCCTCAGGGCGCTCAAAGCCGCCTTTCCCCACACCGTTCCCATTTTCGCGGGGTTCTGGTTTCTGGGGCTGGCGTACGGCATCTTCATGAATGTATCAGGTTTCGGCTTCTGGTATCCGCTGCTGATGAGCCTCGTCATTTTCGGCGGGTCGCTCGAATTTGTGGCGGTGACAATGCTTCTCGGAGCCTTCGCGCCGCTGCAGACGCTCGCGATGGCGCTGATTCTGCAGGCGCGCCACCTGTTTTACGGCGTGGCGATGCTTGAAAAATACCGCGGGCTCGGCTGGAAAAAGCCTTACCTCATCTTCGGCCTGTGCGACGAGACCTTCTCAATCAACTGCACCGCGGAGATCCCGGAGGACGTCGACAGAGGGTGGTTTTACTTTTTCGTCACCCTCCTCAACCACCTATACTGGGTTTCCGGCTCGACGATCGGCGGTCTCGTCGGCTCGCTCCTCACGTTTGACACGGAGGGGATCGAGTTCGTGATGACGGCGATGTTCGTCGTCATCTTCCTCGAGCAGTGGAAGAAGGAGAAGCGGCACGACTCGGCCCTCCTCGGGCTCGGCGCTTCGGCGCTGTGCCTGCTGGTGTTCGGGGCGGACGCGTTCATCATCCCGTCGATGGCGTGCGTGCTCGTACTGCTCACCGCGCTGCGCCGCCCGATCGAGAGGAGGTGCGGTCTGCTGTGACGATGCTCGAACAGGCCGTCACCATCGCCCTGTGTGCGCTTGGGACGATGGCGACGCGCTTTCTCCCGTTCCTCGCGTTTTCGGAGAAGCGCCGAACGCCCCAATATGTGCAGTACCTCGGCAAGGCCCTGCCCGGCGCGGTGTTTGCGCTCCTTGTCGTTTACTGTCTGCGGGGCGTGAACGTTTTCGCGGGAAGTCACGGCATCCCGGAGGCCGCGGCCATTGCGGTCACGGCGCTGCTGCACCTGTGGAAGCGTCGGATGCTGCTCTCGATTGCGGGCGGAACAATTTTCTACATGATATTGATTCAGGTATTTTGCTGAGAGGGGAGGCCGCCCGCGCGGCCGCTCAATCTGAAAGGGAAGAGGAATTCGCACCATGACGCTCAAGGAACTCAAGGCGGGCAGGACCGCCAGCATTCTCACGGTCGGCGGGGAGGGGGCGCTTCGCCAGCACTTCCTCGATATGGGGCTCATCCCCGGCGCGGAGGTCACGATGGTCAAGCTCGCGCCGATGGGCGACCCGATGGAGCTCAAGATTCACGGCTATGAGCTGACGCTCCGCCTCGCGGACGCGGAGAAGATCGAGATTTCCCTCCTCGACGCGGCGACGCAGGAGGAGGAGAGGAAGCCCGTGCGCGGGACGCCGCACCCGGGCCTCGGCGAGGGAGGCAAGTACCACGTCAAGACGGGGGAGAATCCCCTGCCGGACAGCGTCGTGCTCACCTTCGCCCTCGCGGGCAACCAGAACTGCGGCAAGACGACGGTCTTTAACCGCCTCACCGGCTCAAACCAGCACGTCGGCAATTTCCCCGGCGTCACCGTCGACCGGAAGGACGGCGTCATCCGCGATCACCCGGGTACACTCGTCACCGACCTTCCGGGCATTTACTCGATGTCTCCCTACAGCAGCGAGGAGATCGTCACGCGCGAGTTCATCCTCCGCGAAAAGCCGAAGGGGATCATCAACGTGGTCGACGCCTCCAACATCGAGCGCAACCTGTATCTCACGCTCCAGCTTATGGAGCTGGATGTTCCCATGGTGCTTGCCCTCAATATGATGGACGAGGTGCGCGAGAACGGCGGCTCCGTGCTCATCAACGAGATGGAGCGCCTCCTCGGCATCCCGGTCATCCCGATCTCCGCCGCGAAGAACGAGGGCGTCGACGAGGTCGTCAGCCACGCGATCCACGTCGCGAAGTACCAGGAAAAGCCCGGCCGCGTCGACTTCTGCAGCGCCGACGATGTCGGCAGCGCCGTGCACCGCTGTATTCACGCCATCATGCACCTGATTGAAGATCACGCGAAGGACGCCGGGATTCCGGTGCGCTTTGCGGCCTCCAAGCTCGCCGAGGGAGACGAGCTCATCCTCTCGCAGCTTCACCTCGACGACAACGAGCAGGAGCTGCTGCGCCACATCATCGTACAGATGGAGAAGGAGCGCGGCCTCGACTGCGCCGCCGCCATCGCCGATATGCGCTTCCGCTTTATACGGCGCGTCTGCGGCGCCGCCGTCATCAAGCCGAAGGAGAGCCGCGAGCACGCCCGCAGCCGCCGGATGGACAAGGTGCTCACCGGAAAATACACGGCGATTCCCGCCTTTCTCCTCATCATGGGGCTGGTCTTCTGGCTGACCTTCAACGTCATCGGCGAAGGGCTCTCCGGTCTGCTCGAGATGGGCATCGACTGGCTGACGGGCGTCGTCGACGAAGGCATAACGGCGGCGGGCGTCAACCCCGTGCTCCACTCGCTCGTGATAGACGGCATCTTCATCGGCGTCGGCAGCGTGCTGAGCTTCCTGCCGATCATCGTGACGCTGTTCTTCTTCCTCTCCATGCTCGAGGACAGCGGCTACATGGCGCGCGTCGCGTTCGTGATGGATAAGCTTCTGCGCAAGATCGGCCTCTCCGGGCGCAGCATCGTGCCGATGCTCGTCGGCTTCGGCTGCACCGTTCCGGGCGTCATGGCGAGCCGCACGCTCTCCTCGGAGCGCGACCGCAAGATGACCATCCTCCTTACGCCGTTCATGAGCTGCTCGGCGAAGCTGCCGATCTACGGCTTCTTCGCCGCCGCCTTTTTCCCGGATTACGCCGGCCTCGTGATGATTGGCCTGTATGTGCTCGGCATCCTGATGGGCGTGCTCGCCGCGCTTGTGATGAAGGGCAGCCTCTTTAAGGGCGAGCCGGTTCCGTTCGTCATGGAGCTGCCGAACTACAGAATGCCCGGCGCGAAGAACGTCGCCCTCCTGCTCTGGGATAAGGCGAAGGACTTCCTCCAGCGGGCCTTCACCGTGATTTTCGCCGCGACCATCGTCATCTGGTTCCTGCAGACGTTCGATCTGCAGTTCAACCTCGTCACGGACTCCCAGCAGAGCATTCTCGCCTCCGTCGCCGGCCTGATTGCGCCGATCTTCACGCCTCTCGGCTTCGGTGACTGGCGCGTCTCGACGGCGCTGATCACCGGCTTTATGGCGAAGGAGAGCGTCGTGGCGACGCTGTCCGTCCTGATTCCCGGCGCGGGAGCCATCACCTCCGTCCTGACGCCGCTCGGCGCCGCGTCGCTGCTCGTCTTCTGCCTGCTCTACACGCCGTGCGTCGCCGCGATCGCCTCGGTGCGCCGCGAGCTCGGGGGAAAATGGGCGCTCGGCGTCGCGGTGGGGCAGTGCGTTGTCGCGTGGTTTGCCGCCCTGCTGGTGCACCTGATCGGAGCCGTTCTCCTTCTCGCTTGAGGGAAATTCGTTCCCGGGCGCATGAAAAACCGGCCGCCGGAATATGACTAAAGTATAAAACTTGCCTCCCTTAGTTGGATTTTCCTTTACTTTGGCGGTCGCATATTGTAAAATATAACGGAAGAAAAATAATCTCCGGCGGAGAATGGGGCGCGGGCCGTGCGGGCCGCGCGTTTCCCGCGGGGGAAGGTAGGGGTGTTAATCTTGGAGCCAAAGTATCATCGCGTCCTTTTGAAGCTCAGCGGAGAATCGCTTGCCGGCAGCCAGAAGCACGGCATCGACTTTGACACGGTGCTTTCCATCTGTGAGCCGATCAAGAAATGCGTGGACATGGGCGTACAGATTGCCGTCGTCGTGGGCGGCGGGAATTTCTGGCGCGGCCGCAGCAGCGGGAAGATGGACAGAACCCGCGCGGATCATATGGGAATGTTGGCCACCACCATCAACGCGCTCGGCGTCGCCGACGCGCTTGAGCAGCTCGACGTTCCGGTGCGCGTGCAGACGGCGATCTCCATGCAGGAGATCGCGGAGCCCTATATCCGCAACCGCGCCGTCCGCCACCTCGAGAAAGGGCGCGTCGTCGTCTTCGGCTGCGGCACCGGCAATCCGTTCTTCTCCACCGACACGGCGGCTGCCCTGCGCGCCGCGGAGATTGACGCGGACGTCATCATGAAGGCCACGATGGTCGACGGTGTGTACGACAGCGATCCGAAGAAGAATCCCGACGCGGTCAAATACGATTCCCTCAGCTTCCAGGAGGTTCTGAGCAAGAACCTTCAGGTGATGGACGGCACTGCCGCGACGCTCTGCCGCGACAACGGCATCTCCATTCTGGTATTCAACATCGACCACCCCGACAACATTTTGAAGGCTATCTGCGGCGAGCCCGTCGGAACCATTGTGAAGGAGGCATGAACCATGCAGGAAATTCTGAAAAAAGCTGAAGACCATATGAAAAAAACCATCTCCGTTTTGCAGGGAGATTACGCGGCCATCCGCGCCGGACGCGCGAACCCCGCCGTCCTTGACAAGCTTCGCGTCGACTATTACGGCACGCCGACGGCCATCAACCAGCTCGCGGCCGTGTCCGTCGCCGAGGCGCGCGTGCTGACGATCCAGCCGTGGGACGCCTCCGTCTGCCGCGCGATTGAGAAGGCCATCCAGACCTCCGATATCGGCATCAACCCGCAGAGCGACGGCAAGATCATCCGCATTACCTTCCCGCAGCTCACCGAGGATCGCAGAAAGGAGCTCGCGAAGGAGATCTCCAAGATGGCCGAGGACTCGAAGGTTGCCGTGCGCAACATCCGCCGCGAGGCCATGGATAAGCTCAAGGTCAAGAAGAAGGCCGGCGAGCTGACCGAGGACGACCTCAAGCAGGCCGAGAAGAAGGCCCAGGATCTCACCGATAAGTACTGCAAGGAGATCGAGTCGGTCGAGGCCAAGAAGAAGAAAGAGATCATGGAGATCTAAGGCGGCCATGAAAGACGAACTGCCGCAGCTTCTTCCTGCGCATCTCGGCATCATCATGGACGGCAACGGCCGGTGGGCGAAGCGGCGCGGACTTCCGCGCTCCGCCGGGCACGCGGCCGGGGCTGCCAATTTCAAAAAGATCACGCGCTACTGCTCGAAGATCGGCATCCGCTACCTGACGGTGTACGCCTTCTCCACGGAGAATTGGACGCGCCCGGCGGAGGAGGTCTCCGCGCTGATGACGCTGTTCCGCAAATACCTCGAGGAGGCGCTGCGCGATTTCCGCGACGACGATATCGTGGTGCGCTTTCTCGGCGACACCGCGGCGTTCCCCCCGGAGCTGCAGACGCTGATCCGCGAGACGGAGGAGATCTCCGCCGCGCGGACGGGGATGGTGCTCAACATCGCGATGAACTACGGAGGCCGCGCCGAGCTTGTGCGTGCCGTGCGCTCCATCGCGGAGCGGGTGCGGGCGGGGGAGCTTGCCCCGGACGCCATCACGGAGGAGACGGTCTCCTCCGCGCTCTATACGGCGGGCCAGCCCGACCCGGATCTCATCATCCGCCCCAGCGGGGAGCACCGCACCAGTAATTTTCTCCTGTGGCAGTCCGCGTACGCGGAATATGTCATCATGGATGTCCTGTGGCCGGACTTTGGTCCGGACGATCTCAATGCCGCTCTGCGGGAATACGCGAACCGCAGCCGGCGCTTTGGAGGAGTTTAGCTTGCTGAAATCGAGGGTCATCTCCGCGTCTATCCTGATTCTGTTTATCGCGGCGGTCGTCGTCTTCAACGATATTTTCCCGCTGGCGCTGAACATTGCGGTGGCTGCCATCAGCTTTCTGGGCGTCATTGAGATTGTCAAGGCGCTGGGACTCTCGCAAAAGCTGGTTCTTCTCCTGCCGAGTCTTGCGTTCGCCGCCGTAACGCCGTTTTTGCCGGGCACCTACTGGCACAGCGCGGCGTACTACATCTACACCGTCGTCCTCTTTTCGTCCCTGATTTTCTATCACGACTCCGTCACCTTCCGGGAGACGGGCGTGATTTACAGCATGACCATGCTCATCCCCACGGCGCTTGAGACGCTGCTCTCCATCCGCTCCTGCGGCGGGAGCCACGGGATGTTCTATGTGATCATCGCCGTGTTCGCGGCCTGGGCGGCCGACGTCGGCGCGTTCGTCGCCGGAACGCTCTGGGGAAAGCACAAGCTCTGTCCGTCCATCAGCCCGAAAAAGACGGTGGAGGGCTTCATCGGCGGCTTCGTCCTCAATATCGCGGCGATGCTCGCCTTCGGCTTCGTCTTTGAGCGGTTCTACGGCGGGACGGTGCCGGTCAACTACCTCTCGCTCGCGCTCATCGGCCTGTTTTCCGCGGGTCTTTCCGTCGTGGGCGATCTGAGCTTCTCCCTTATCAAGCGCAGCTGCCACATCAAGGATTTCAGCAACATCCTGCCGGGGCACGGAGGCATCCTCGACCGCTTTGACAGCGTCATTTTCGTGGCGCCGTTCGTGCTGCTGCTCGTGCAGCAGTTTCCCATCACGCCTCCGTGAGCAGACTTTCAAAACGGCAGCGTTTCCCCCGGAAAACATATATTGCGTTCATATTGGGAATCCTTTGAAACGGAGCAGCCATGCGCCGCGGGACGTTTATGAACAGACTTTGTGCCGAAGCCGCCCCCAGGGACGGCTTCGGTTCCGTATGGAAGGGCTTTGGGTTACATGATGAAACACACGCTTTCCGTTTTAGGCTCCACCGGCTCCATCGGCACGCAGACGCTCGACGTCGTCCGCAATCTGGGGCTTTCCGTCTGCGCGCTCGCCGCGAGGGGGAACGTCCGCCTGCTCGAGGAGCAGATCCGCGAGTTTAAGCCCCGCTTCGCCGCCGTCTTCGACCCGGAGGCTGCCAAGCGCCTCCGCCTCGCCGTGCGCGACCTCGATGTCACCGTCGCCGAGGGCATGGACGGCCTGTGCGAGGCCGCCTCGCTGGACGAGGCCGAGCTCGTCTGCAACTCCGTCGTCGGCATGGTGGGCCTCGAGCCGACGCTCGCCGCCGTCGAAGCGGGGAAGGACATCGCTCTCGCGAACAAGGAAACGCTCGTCGCGGGCGGCGCGCTCGTGACGGCCCGCGCCGCGGAGCGCGGCGTGCGCCTGTACCCCGTCGACAGCGAGCACTCCGCCATCTTCCAGTGCCTGCAGGGCAGCCCGGGGGAGAAGGCCGTCTCCCGCCTGATTCTGACGGCGTCCGGCGGGCCCTTCTTCGGAAAAAAGCGCGCCGAGCTTGTGAACGTCACGCCGGAGCAGGCGCTGCGCCATCCGAACTGGAGCATGGGCGCGAAGATCACCATCGACTCCGCCACCATGATGAACAAGGGCCTCGAGGTGATTGAGGCGTCCTGGCTGTTCGGAATGGAGCCCGAGCGGATCGACGTCGTCATCCACCGCGAGAGCGTGATTCACTCCCTCGTGGAGTATGTCGACAATTCGGTGCTCGCCCAGCTCGGCGTACCCGATATGCGCATCCCGATTCAGTATGCCGTCACCTATCCGGAGCGGTATCCATCTCCCGTCCGGCGGCTGAGCCTCGCCGACTGGGGGACGCTCACCTTCTGTCCGCCCGACCCGGAGGCGTTCCCCGCCATCGGCGCGGCGCGCGAGGCGCTCGGGCGCGGCGGACTGGCGCCCGCGGCGCTCAACGGCGCGAACGAGGCCGCCGTCGGCCTGTTCCTTGAAGGGAAGCTTCCCTTCCTGCGGATCGCGGAGCTCGCGGCGGAGGCCGCGGCGGCGCAGCCGCAGTCGAAGGAGCCGCTGACGCTTTCCGCCATTCTGGACGCTGACAAGGCCGCCCGGGAGTACGTCCTCTCCCGCGCCGGTCTCTGATTCTCGAAACGAGGTGGTTTTCATTACCCAGGTATTGCTGGTGATCATCGCGGTTCTCCTTTTCAGCCTTGTGATCACAATCCATGAATTCGGCCATTTTATCACGGCGAAGCTCTGCGGCATCCGCGTCAACGAGTTCGCTGTCGGCATGGGGCCGCAGCTCGTGAGCTTCCGGCGCGGCGACACGCGCTACTCGCTCCGCCTTCTCCCGATCGGCGGCTTCTGCGCCATGGAGGGGGAGGACGAGGACAGCGACGACGAGCGCGCCTTCCACCGCAAGCCGGTCTGGCAGCGGATCCTTGTCGTCGCGATGGGCGCGGTGATGAACATCCTGCTCGGCCTGATCCTCATGGTGATCATCGTCGCGCAGACGCCGCTGCTCGGCTCGAACGTCGTCGCGCGCTTTGAGGAGAACTCCGCCCTCGAGGCTGCCGGTATCCAGGTTGGCGACCGCATCACCTCGATGGGCGGCTACGGCGTTCGCACCGACCGCGACCTGCAGTTCGCCATGGCCATCATCAGCATGGACGGCGAGGAGGTCACCGCCGACATCACCGTCGACCGCGAGGGGCAGACCATCACCTTTCAGGACGTCGAGTTCAACACCATCGAGCTTGAGGACGGCTCGCGCAGCCTCGTCTTCGACTTCAAGGTCGCCGCGATTCCGAAGACGGTCGGCTCCGTCCTCGTGAAGTCCGTGGAGGACACCGTTTCCGTCGTCCGCCTCGTCTGGCAGAGCGTCTATATGCTTCTGACGGGCCAGTTCGGCCTCAACGACCTCGCCGGACCTGTCGGCACCGCGTCGGTCATCACGCAGGCCGCCTCGGCCGGCCTCGAGAGCAGCGGCTTCTCCGGCGCTTTGAGCAACATCGTCTATATCATCATGATCATCACCGTCAACCTCGGCATCATGAACCTTCTGCCCATCCCGGCGCTCGACGGCGGGCGGCTGCTGTTCCTGATTGTGGAGGCGATTGTGCGCCGCCCGATTCCGCGGCGCTTCGAGGGCTGGATCACGGCGGCGGGCTTCATCTTCCTGATGGGCGTCATGATCGTCGTGACCTTCAGCGACATTCTGCGCCTGATTACAGGCCAGGGATTGGGGGCGTAATCACTTATGACAAGACAGGTGAAGGCGGGAAACATTCTGATCGGCGGCGGCGCGCCGGTGAGTGTGCAGTCGATGCTCAGCGTTCCCTCCACCGATATCGAGGGCAGCGTCCGGCAGGCGAAAGCACTCGAGGCCGCGGGCTGCGATCTGATCCGCGCCGCCGTCCCGGATATGGACGCCGTGCGGCTGATTCCCGCCCTGAAGGAGGCCGTCTCCGTCCCGATTGTGGCCGACATTCACTTCGACTACCGCCTCGCCCTCGAGGCGGCGGCCGCCGGCGTGGACAAGATCCGCATCAACCCCGGCAACATCGGAGACGACAGCCGCGTCAAGGCCGTCGCGGACGCCTGCCGCACCCGCGGAATCCCGATCCGCGTCGGCGTCAACTCCGGCTCGGTCGAGCGCGAGATTCTCGCAAAGTACGGAGCCCCGACGCCCGAGGCGCTCGTCGAGAGCGCGCTGTACCACGCCTCGCTTCTCGAGCGCTTTGATTTCGGGGACATCGTCCTCTCGCTCAAGTCGTCGACGGTCGACTCCGCCATCCGCGCCTACGAGCTCTGCGCGTCGCGCTGCGACTATCCGCTGCACCTCGGCGTCACCGAGGCGGGGACGGAGCGCATGGGCCTTATCAAATCGTCGATCGGCATCGGCTCGCTGCTGCAGCGCGGCATCGGCGATACCATCCGCGTGTCCCTGACGGCAGACCCCGTCCGCGAGGTCGCCGCGGGGCTGGACATTCTGCACGCGCTCGGCCTGCGCCCGGGCCCGCAGCTCGTCTCCTGCCCGACGTGCGGCCGCACGCGCATCGACCTCATCGCCATCGCGAACGAGGTGGAGGCGCGGCTCGCCTCCTGCACGAAGAACATCAAGGTGGCCGTCATGGGCTGCGTCGTGAACGGCCCCGGCGAGGCGCGCGAGGCCGACGTCGGCATTGCCGGCGGCAAGGGGGAGGGGCTCGTCTTCCGCAAGGGCGAAATTGTCCGCAAGGTGCCGGAGGAGCGCCTCGTGGACGAGCTCATGAAGGAAATTGAAACCTTTTAGCACACTTCGAGGGCTCCGGGCGAGAGCTTGGAGCCCCGTTTTTGAGCATATTCGAGGATGGAGAGTGAATTTGTCAGGATGAGCAAAACGTTTGGCGAACTGTTCGGAGCCTTTCTGAACGCCGGGGAGGCGCTCCCCGAGCCGCTCCTGCACGGCACGGTGGAATCCCTGCAGGTGGATTCCGTCAACCGCTGCGTCGCCGCGACGGTTGCCCTGCCGTCGCTCGTGGAGCGGGACGCGCTTTACGACGCGGAGAAGCGCCTCGCGCTCGCGCCCGGCCTGCAGCTGACGCGGGCGGCCCTCCATCCGCGCTTCCCGGCGGAGTCCTTCAGCGCCGCGTATCTGCCGAGCCTCGTCCTCGAGATGAAGCGGCGCGACGCGAGCATCAACGGCACGTTCTCCGACGCGACGGCCCGCCTCGAGGACGGCAGAATCGTCGTCACGCTGGCGCACGGCGGGGCGGAGCTCATGCGCCGGCGCCGCGCGGACAGGCTGATGAGCCGCATCATCTCCGAGGAATTCGGCCTGACGGTCTCCGTCGATTTCGACGGCGTCACCTCCGTCGACGAGGAGAGCAGCGCTTACCTTGAGCGCAAGCGGAACGCCGAGGAGAAGGCGCGCCGCGAGGCCGCGGAGGAGGCCGTCTCCCAGTATGAGAGCACGATGAACCGCCAGTCGCCGCACGAGCGGAAGGAGGCCGCGCGCAGGAGCGCCCCGCAGCCCGTCGGCAGGGGAGGCTCCGCCGAGACGACCGGCGAGCGCCTGCCGCCCGTCGTCAATGTACGCCGGGGCGCGTCGCTTTTACCCGCCATCGTGCCGGAGACAATGAAGGAGATCCACGGCCGCATGGGCCGCGTTCACCTGACTCCCATCTCGAAGGTCACGCCGGACTTCGGGAGCGTGGCCGTCTGGGGCGAGATTTTCGCCGTTGAGACGCGCATGACCCGCGACCAGAGCCGGAAAATCTATTCCATCAACATCACCGACTACACCGGCTCCATCACGCTGAAGCTCCTTCAGGACGCCAAGCAGTGCAAGGCGCTCGACGAGCTGAAAAACGGCGTCAGCGTCGTGGTGCGCGGCGAGGTGGAGTACGACAAATACGACCACGAGACGGTGCTCCGTCCGCGCGCCGTCGCGACGGTCGACCAGGTCAAGGTCGTCGACGACGCGCCGGAGAAGCGCGTGGAGCTGCACCTGCACACGAATATGTCGAGCATGGACGGCGTCACGGACGTCGGCGAGCTCGTCGCCCGCGCTGCGAAGTGGGGGCATTCCGCCATCGCCATCACCGACCACGGCGTCGCCCAGGCCTACCCCGACGCGATGAACGCCGCGGCGAAGATCAACGGCAAGGGCGGTCACATCAAGGTGATTTACGGCGTCGAGTCGTACTTCGTCAACGACATGGTTCCCGCCGTCAAGGGCGCGTCCGACGCCCCGTTCGACGGCGAGTTCATCGTCTTCGACGTGGAGACGACCGGCCTGAGCCCGAACCATGAGCGCCTCACCGAGATCGGCGCGGTCCGCCTGCGCGGCGGGAAGATTGTCGAGTCGTTCGACACCTTCGTCAACCCGGAAAAGCCGATTCCGCCGAAGATCGTGGAGCTCACCGGCATCAACGACGAGATGGTGCGCGGCGCGCCGTCCGAGGCGGAGGCCCTCGCGTCCTTCCACGCGTTCTGCGGGGAGGGGGCGATTCTTGTCGCGCACAACGCCGAGTTCGACGTCTCGTTCCTGCGCGCGGCGGCGTCGCGCAGCGGGGCGGATTTCCCCTACACCTACATAGACACGCTGCCGATGTGCCGCTCGCTGCTCAAGGATCTGAAAAACCACAAGCTCGACACGGTGGCGTCCTACCTCAAGCTCGACCCGTTCCAGCACCACCGCGCCTGCGACGACGCCGACGTCCTCGGCCGCATCTTCGCGGCGCTGCTCCAGCGCCTGCACGAGGACGTGGGCGCGAACACGGTGCAGGAGATCAACACCTCTCTCACGGGCGGGGACTGGAAGAAGCTCAAGCCGTACCACCAGATCATTCTCGTCCGCAACCAGACCGGACTGAAAAATCTGTACAAGCTCATCTCGCTGTCGCACCTCAATTACTTTTTTAAGCGCCCGAGAATTCCGAAGAGCGTGCTCATGCAGTACCGCGAAGGGCTGCTTCTCGGCAGCGCGTGCGAGGCGGGCGAGCTGTTCCGCGCCGTGTTCAACGGCGCGCCGTGGAGCGAGCTGTGCGAGATCGCGAGCTTTTACGATTATCTCGAAATCCAGCCGCTCGGCAACAACGCCTATATGCTGCGCGAGGGCCTCGTTCCCGACGAGGAAAAGCTGCGCGAGTTCAACCGCACCATCCTTCGCCTCGGCGAGAAGCTGCACAAGCCCGTCGTCGCGACGTGCGACGTCCACTTCATGGACCCGAAGGACGCCGACTTCCGCCGCATCCTGATGGCCGGTCAGGGCTTTGAGGACGCCGACAATCAGGCGCCGCTCTACTTCCGCACCACGCCGGAAATGCTCGAGGAGTTCGCCTATCTCGGCGAGGAGAAGGCGTACGAGGTCGTCGTGAAAAACACGAATCTTATCGCCGACATGATCGAGGAGATCCGCCCGATCCCGAGCGGCGTCTTTCCGCCGTTCATCGACGGCGCGGAGGAGCAGCTCAACTCCATCTGCTGGAAGCGCGCGAAGGAGATCTACGGCGACCCGATGCCGGAGCTCGTCCGCAAGCGCCTCGAGCGCGAGCTCGGCTCCATCAACAAGCACGGCTTCTCCGTGCTGTACATGACGGCGCAGAAGCTCGTCGCCAACAGCGAGGAGCACGGCTACCTCGTCGGCTCGCGCGGCTCCGTCGGCTCCTCGTTCGTCGCGAGTATGTCCGGCATCTCGGAGGTCAATCCGCTCGAGCCGCACTACATCTGCCCGAACTGCAAGAACAGCGAGTTCATCCTCGACGGCAGCTACGGCTCCGGCTTCGACCTGCCCCCGAAGAAATGTCCGAAGTGCGGCTCCGACTACGACCGCGACGGCCACAACATCCCGTTCGAGACCTTCCTCGGCTTCGACGGCGACAAGACGCCGGATATCGACCTGAACTTCTCCGGCGAGTACCAGAGCGGCGCGCACCGGTACACGGAAACGCTGTTCGGCAAGGACCACGTCTTCAAGGCCGGCACCATCGCCACCGTCGCCGACAAGACGGCGATCGGCTTCGTGAAGAAGTACGCGGAGGAGAAGGGGCTGACGTACCACCGCGCCGAGGAGCAGCGCCTCTCGATCGGCTGCACCGGCATCAAGCGGACGACCGGCCAGCACCCCGGCGGCATGGTCGTCGTGCCGAAGGGGTATGAGATTTACGATTTCTGCCCCGTCCAGCACCCGGCGAACGACCAGAACTCCGACAACATCACAACGCACTTCGACTTCCACTCCATCCACGACACGATCTGCAAGCTTGACGAGCTCGGCCACGACGTGCCGACCATCTACCACTACCTTGAGGAATACACGGGCATTCCCGTCATGAAGGTCTCGATGAGCGACCCGGAGGTCATGGCGCTGTTCCACTCGACGGAGCCGCTCGGCGTCACGCCTGCGGACATCGATTCGCAGACGGGCACCTTCTCGCTGCCGGAGCTCGGCACGCCGTTTGTGCGGCAGATGCTGATCGACTCCCAGCCGCAGACCTTCTCCGACTTTCTGCAGATTTCCGGCCTTTCCCACGGCACGGACGTCTGGCTCGGCAACGCGCAGGATCTGATCAAGAACGGCACCTGCACGATTTCCGAGGTGATCGGCACGCGTGACAGCATCATGACGTACCTGCTCCTCAAGGGGCTTGAGCCGAAGATGGCGTTCAAAATCATGGAGATCACGCGTAAGGGCAAGGCGCCGTCCCTCCTCACTGACGAGCACAAGCAGGCCATGCGCGACCACGGCGTCCCCGAGTGGTACATCGAGTCGTGCCTGAAAATCAAGTATATGTTCCCGAAGGCGCACGCCGCCGCCTACATGATTTCGGCTCTGCGCCTCGGCTGGTACAAGGTACACCGCCCCGTCGAGTACTACGCCGCCTACTTCTCCGTGCGCGGCGAGGACTTCGACGGCGTGCTCGTCGCCCAGGGTCGAGACGCGGTCCGCCGGAAGATGAACGAGATCCAGATGAAGGGCAAGGAGGCCAGCAAGAAGGAGGAGGACGCGTTCTCGACGCTGCAGATCGTCAACGAGATGCTCGCGCGCGGCATCCAGGTGCTTCCGGTCGACCTCTACCGCTCCCACGCGAAAAAATACCTCGTCGAGGACGGCATGATCCGCCTCCCGTTCGCGTCGCTCGCCGGCGTCGGCGAGGCCGCCGCGAACAGCCTCTACGAGGCGGGCCAGCAGGGCAAGTACATTTCCGTCGACGATATGCAGACCCGCGCGAAGGTCTCCAAAGCCGTCGTCGAAACGCTCGACGCGGCGGGCGCGCTCCGCGGCCTGCCCGTGAGCTCGCAGATGTCCCTGTTCTGAGGACGCTGCGCCGTCCGATGTCCCGGCCGATGGGAAGCCGCCGGTGTGCGGTTTCCCATTTTTCCTGCCCGCGCCGCCGGAAAGATTGGCAAATTCGATATTGACGGCGGCAATTCATCATGGTATTATATTAGCGAACTAAAGTGAAAGGCCGCTCTCCCGCCGCGGAGGCGGAGCGTACGGTGAAACAATGAAGAAATACAACAAGATTACCCCCGAGGGTACGAAGGACCTCCTGCTCGAGGAGTGCCTCATCCACCGCGTGGTGACGCAGAAGCTCAGCGCCGTGTTCGAGTCGCGCGGCTTCCACGAGGTGGTTACGCCCGGCATGGAGTTTATGGACGTGTTCGACCCGGAATCGTCCGGCATTGCCCCCGAGATCATGTATAAGACGACGGACCGCCGCGGCCGCATGGTCGTGATGCGCCCCGACTCGACGATGCCGATTGCCCGTCTCGCCGCCACCCGGCTGCAGAACGAGGAGAAGCCGCTGCGCCTGTACTACACGCAGCGCATTTACCGCTCGAATCCGAACCTCACCGGCAGGAGCGACGAGGTGCTCCAGTCCGGCGTCGAGCTGCTCGGGGCCGCCGGCAAGCGCGCGGACCTCGAGGCCATCGCCACGGCGGTGGAGGCGCTCTCCGCCTGCACGCCGGACTTTCGGCTTGAGCTCGGCCACGCGGGCTTTTTCCGCGCCATCGCGGCGCAGCTCCCGATTGCGGACGAGCAGCGCGAGGATCTGCGCCTGACGATCGAGTCGAAGAACTACGCGGCGCTCAGCACGCTCCTCGACGGCCTGCCGCAGACGCCCGCCGTCGCGGCGATGCGCCGCCTGCCGCGCCTGTTCGGCGGGGAGGAGGTCTTCGCCGAGGCCGCGCCTCTTTGCGGCAGCGACGAGGCGGCCTCCATGCTCGAATACCTGCACTCACTGTACCGCTGCCTCGTGCAGCTCGGCCTCGGCGACCGGCTGATGGTCGACCTCGGCCTCGTCCAGCGCAACGACTACTATACGGGCGTCGTTTTCAGCGCCTACGCCCAGGACTGCGGCGACGCCGTCCTCCTCGGCGGCAGGTACGACAATCTCCTCGCCCGCTTCGATATGCCGATGCCCGCCATCGGCTTCTCCGTCAACGTCGACGCCGTCGTCAAGCTGCTCGCCGAGCAGGGCTTCGCGCCGGACTGCAGAAAGCCGGACGTGCTCGTCTTCGGCGAGGAGGGCTGTGAGCTCAAGGCGCTGCAGTACGCCTCCGGGCTTGCCGCCCGCGGCGGAAGCTGCGAGACGTCCGTCTTCGAGACGGAGGAGGAGACCGTCGCCTACGCGCGCCGCCGTCAGATCCCGACGGTCGTGCTCGTCGGCGAGACCATCCGGGAGCTCGCCGTGGGCGGGGAGAAGGGAGGAGAGGCGACATGAAGCCGCTGCGCATTGCACTGACAAAGGGCAGACTGGAAAAGGACACAGTCGCCCTCTTTGAAAAGATCGGCTACGACTGCGAGGCCGTCCGCAACAAGGGACGCCGCCTCATCCTTCCCGTCGGGGACAGCCTCGAGGTCGTCCTCGCGAAGGCCGCGGACGTCATCACCTACGTCGAGCACGGCGTCTGCGATATGGGCGTCGTCGGCAAGGACGTGATCATGGAGCACGGCTCGAGCTTCTACGAGGTGCTCGACCTCGGCTTCGGCCGCTGCCGCTTCGCGCTCGCCGCGCCGAAGGGGGCCGATTTCTGGAGCGGCTACTCGGCGCGCACCATCGCGACGAAGTACCCCGCCACCGCCAGAGCGTTCTTCGAGAGCCGCGGCATGGACGTGCGCATCATCAAGATTGAGGGCTCCGTCGAGCTCGCCCCGCTGCTGGGTCTCTCGGACGCCATCGTCGACATCGTGGAGACGGGCACGACGCTCAAGGAGAACGGGCTCGAGGTCGTCGAGACCATCTGCCCGATTTCCGCGAGGCTGATTGTCAACATCGCAAGCCTCAAGCTCCGCAAGCAGGAGATCGAATCGCTCGTCGGCAAGATGGAGAGCGCCGCGAAAACAGGGAAGGAGGAAACGCTGTGATCAAAATGGTCATGGAGGGCGGCGCGTCCGCCAGAGAATACGTCAAGCTTTTGAAGGAGAGGAACAGCGAGGCGGGCCGCAAGGTCGAGTCCGCCGTCGCCGAGATCCTCGCAAACGTCCGCGCGGACGGCGACAAGGCCGTGCGGATGTACGCCGACCGCTTCGACGGCGGCGCGCCGGAGACGCTGGAGCTGCCGCGCGCGCAGGTCGAAGCGCTCGCCGCGCAGGCCGATCCGCTCTTTGTGGAATCGCTCAAAAGGGCGGCGGAGAACATCCGCGACTTCCACCAGCGCCAGAAGCAGCAGAGCTGGCTGACGACGCGCGAGAACGGCGTCCTGATGGGCCAGCGCATCCGCGGCCTCGCCCGCGTCGGCTTGTATGTGCCGGGTGGCACGGCGGCCTACCCGTCGTCCGTCCTGATGAACGCCATCCCCGCGAAGATCGCGGGCGTCGGCGAGATTGTCATGACGACGCCCGTCAAGGCCGGAAAGGCCAACCCGGACATCATGGCCGCCGCGCTCGTGGCCGGCGTCGACCGCGTCTTCCAGGTCGGCGGCGCGCACGCCGTCGCCGCGCTTGCGTACGGCACCGAGAGCGTCCCGAAGGTCGACAAGATCGTCGGCCCCGGCAACATCTTCGTCGCCACGGCGAAAAAGCAGCTCTTCGGCACGGTCGACATCGACATGATTGCCGGGCCGAGCGAGATCCTCATCCTCGCCGACGAGACGGCCAACCCGCGCTATCTCGCCGCCGACCTCATGAGCCAGGCGGAGCACGACCCGCTCGCCTCCGCCATCCTGCTGACGACCTCCGCGGAGCTTGCGAAGGCGACGGCGGCGGAGCTCGAGCGCCAGGTGCAGACGCTCTCGAGAAAGGACGTCATCCTCGCGTCGCTCGAGAGCTTCGGCGCGATCATCGTCTGCGCCTCGATGGACGAGGCCGTCGATTTCGCGAACGAGCTCGCGCCCGAGCACCTCGAGGCGTGCGTCGAGAACCCGATGGAGTACGTCGGCCGCCTCGACAACGCGGGCTCCGTCTTCCTCGGCAACTACTCGCCCGAGCCGCTCGGCGACTACTTCGCCGGGCCGAACCACGTCCTGCCCACCAGCGGGACGGCGCGCTTCTTCTCGCCGCTCTCCGTCGACAGCTTCGTGAAGAAGTCGAGCTTCATCTACTACACGAAGGACGCGCTCCTTCCCCAGGCGGACGACGTTATCCGTCTCGCGGAGGCGGAGGGGCTGACCGCTCACGCGAATTCCATCCGCGTCCGGAAGGAGGAGGGCTGAGCCGTGTACGAGCTGAATGAAAAAATCCGCGATCTCGTCCCGTATGAGCCGATCGCCGGCTCCTACCCGATCCGCCTCGACGCGAACGAGTCGTTCCTCCCGCTGCCGGACGGCCTGCGCGCCAAAATCGCGGAGACTGCCGCCAATATCGCCTATAACCGCTACCCCGATCCGCTCTCCGCGGACGTGACCGCCGCCTTTGCCGCGTATTACGGGATTTCCCCCGACCTCGTCACCGCGGGCAACGGCTCCGACGAGCTGATTTCCATCCTCAGCACGGCGTTCCTGATGAAGGGCGACGCGATGATGGTGATTCTCCCCGATTTCTCGATGTATCAGTTCTACGCCTCCCTCGCGGAGGGGCGCGTCGTCGTCTGCGGCAAGCGGGACGATCTGACGATCGACGTCGACGCGGTCATCGCGAAGGCGAAGGCGGAGAACGTGAGGATGATCGTCTTCTCCAATCCGTGCAACCCGACCTCTCTCGGCCTTCCCCGGGAGGAGGTGCGCCGCCTGATCCGCTCGGTGGACGCGCTCGTCGTCCTCGACGAGGCGTACATGGACTTCTGGGATCAGAGCCTGCTCGGCGAGGTGGAGGAGTACGACAATCTCGTCATTCTCCGCACCTGCTCGAAGGCGATCGGCTCCGCGGCGCTGCGCCTCGGCTTTGCCGTCGCTCAGCCTCGCCTGACGCGCGTCCTGCGCGCCGTCAAGTCGCCGTACAACGTCAATTCCCTCTCGCAGGCCATCGGGACGCTCGTCCTCGCGGAGCGCGAGTGGGAGGCGGACGCCCGCGAGCGGATCGTCGCCTCCAGAAAGGCGCTGCAGGCGTCGCTCGAGGCGCTCGCCGCGGAGTTCCCCGGCGCGTTCTCGCTCTATGACAGCTGCACGAATTTCGTCTTTTTGAAGACCGATCGCGCGAAGGAGCTCTTTCAGGGCTTCCTCGACCGCGGCATCGCCATCCGCTATATGGGCGGCTTCCTGCGCGTGACAGCCGGCAGCGAGGCGGAGAACGCCGCGTTTCTCGACGCGTTCCGCGCGCTGCTCAGAGAGGGGGAGACGGCATGAGAGAAGCCACCGTCACCAGAAAAACGAAGGAGACAGACGTCTCCGTGCGTCTCTGCCTCGACGGCGGGGACGTCTCTGTCGAGACCGGCATCGGCTTTTTTGACCATATGCTCACCGCCTTCGCCGTACACGGCGGCTTCGGTCTCTCCGTCCGGGTGCGCGGCGACCTCGAGGTGGACGGGCACCACACCGTCGAGGATACCGGCATCGTCCTCGGGAAGGCGCTCGGCGAAGCTCTCGGCGACAAGTCCGGGATTGCCCGCTTCGGCAGCTTCTACATTCCGATGGACGAGAGCCTTGCCTTCGCCGCGGTGGACGTCAGCGGACGCTCGTTCCTGCGCTTTCAGGCCGATTTCTCGCAGGAGCGCTGCGGCGAATACGACGTCTGCCTTACCGAGGAGTTCTTCCGCGCCCTCGCGATGAACGCCGGCGTCACGCTCCATCTCCGCCTTGAGTACGGCCAAAACGCCCATCATGAGGCGGAAGCGCTGTTTAAGGCGGCCGCGCACGCCCTTCGTCTTGCCGTTTCGGAAAAGAAAGGCTTGCTTTCTACAAAAGGTGTATTATAATAAAGATAGAATCCGAATTGCTGACCGCCTCTCCGGCCTGACAGCCGGGAAGGCGGCAGGCTTCTTTATTGATATACCGACGGCGGCGCTCCCCGGCCAAAGGACGGGGGAAATGCCGGTGTGGAAAGGCAAGGGTGAGAGTATTGATCGTTATTCCCGCTATTGATATTATGAACGGCTGCTGCGTGCGTCTGGTGCGCGGCGACTATGGTACTGCCTATAAGGTCGCGAGGGACGCGGTGCACACCGCGAAGGAGTTCGAGAGAGTCGGCGCGAAATGGCTCCACATTGTGGACCTCAACGGCGCCATCGCGACCGAGCCCGTCAACACGGATCTGATTCTCAAGATCATCGAGGGCTGCGGTATGCAGATCGAGATCGGCGGCGGCATCCGCCGCATGGAGACCATCGACTTCTACCTCTCGAAGGGCGTGTCGCGCGTGATTCTCGGCTCCGCCGCGATCAACAATCCGCAGCTCGTCAAGGAGGCCGTCGAGAAGTACGGCGACAAAATCGCCGTCGGTATCGACGCGAACGAGGGTATGGTCGCCGCCGAGGGCTGGACGCAGACATCCTCCGTCAATTACCTCGAGCTCGGCAAGCGCATGGACGACCTCGGCGTCAAGTATATCATCTTCACGGACATCTCGCGCGACGGCACGCTGTCCGGCCCGAACTTCACGCAGCTTGACCTGCTCAACCGCGCCGTCTCCTGCAACGTCATCGCGAGCGGCGGCGTCAGCAGCCTCAAGGATATCGTCACGCTCGCCGATCTGCAGCTTTACGGCGCGATCTGCGGCAAGGCCATCTACTCTGGCAGCCTGAGCCTGAGCCAGGCGATTGCCCTGTGCCGGACGGGAAAGGTGTAATCGCATGAAGCCAACGGATTTTTCCTTTATCGAAGACTATTTTCAAAAGGCGGAGCTCCTTCCCGCGATTGTCCAGGAGGACAGCACCGGGGAGGTGCTCATGCTCGCCTATATGAACCGGGAGTCCTTCCGCAAGACGCTCGAGACGGGCTACACCTGGTTTTTCAGCCGCTCCCGCCAGGAGCTCTGGAACAAGGGGGCGACCTCCGGCCACCTGCAGAGGGTGGTGTCCATCGCCGGAGACTGCGACTGCGACACCCTCCTCGTGCGCGTGGAGCAGACGGGACCCGCGTGCCACACGGGCAGCCACAGCTGCTTTTTCCGTGAAATTGTAACGCCAGAAAGGAACGCATAACACGATGAACGACGCACTGAAGCATTTGTACGAGACGGTTCTCTCCCGCAAGGCGGAGAAGCAGGAGGGCTCCTATACCTGCTACCTGTTCGAGAAGGGAACCGACAAGATTCTGAAAAAGTGCGGGGAGGAGTGCAGCGAGGTCATCATCGCCGCGAAGAACGGCGACAACCATGAGACCGTGCTCGAGATCTCCGATCTGCTTTACCACCTGATGGTGCTCATGGTCAACGAGGGCATTTCCCTCGAGGACGTGGAAGCCGAGCTCGAACACCGCAGCGAGAAGACGGGAAATCTCAAGCAATTCCGTCAGGTCGACAAAAACTCATAACCTCTCCGGCGGGGCGCGCTGCGCCCTGCCGAAAAAAATCGCCAGGGTGGATGCGCACCCCGGCGATTTTTGAATCAGGCTTGTTTCTCCGGCCCGGTCAGTCCCAGGCCTCGAATTCCGGCAGGAACCACACGTTCTCCGTCTCGAATTCCCTTCCGTTGAGGTAATCGAGCAGTCCGGCGGGCGTGGTGAACGCGAATTTCAGCTTGTACGAGCACAGCGCCTGATACGGGAAGCCCGTCTCCTTGTTTCGCGCGTTCGTGCCGTACTTGCCGTCGCCCGCGAGCGGATGGCCGATCGAGGCGAAATGCGCGCGAATCTGATGCGTGCGCCCCGTCAGGAGCTCGACCTCGAGCAGACTGTACCGCCGTTTTTCCTGCAGGACGCGGTATCTCGTCTTGATGCTTTTCGCGCCGGGGGAGGGCTTCGCGGAGATGTAGACGCGGTTCTGGCTCTCGTTTTTCTCGAGGTAGCCGGTGAGCGTCGCCTCGCGCTGCTCCATATGGCCGCACACAACGCACAGATACAGCTTGACGAGCTCGCGGTCGCGTACCTTCTGGTTCATGATCCGCAGCGTCTCCGCGTTTTTCGCCGCCATCACGATGCCGCCGGTGTTCCGGTCGATGCGGTTGATGAGGGCGGGCGCGAAGGAGTTCTCCCGCTCGGGGTCGTATTCTCCCTTGTCGTAGAGATAGTGCTGCACGCGCGCGATGAGCGAGTCGAAGTGGTACGTCTCGTCCGGGTGGACGATGAGGCCGGGCTGCTTGTCGAGCAGCATGATGTTCTCGTCCTCGTACACGACGGAGATCCGCTTCGGCGCCTTGAGAAAGTCGTGCTCCTTCGGGGCGGTCTGGAAGAACTCGTCCTTCAGATACATCGTGAGGCGGTCGCCCTCCTGCAGGCGGGTCGAGATCTCGCACCGCTTGCCGTTTAGCTTGATATCCTTCTTGCGAATGCTCTTGTAGAGCATCGACTGCGGCAGATTCGGATATGCCTTCGTAAGGAATTTATCGAGGCGCTGTCCGGCGTCGTTCGGTTGAATGATGATTTCTTTCATGCTGACCCCTCATTTTCTTCGTTTCACAGCTTATCATACCACAGAACGGAGCGGCCCGCCACCTGTTTTTTCATTTCCCCCGGCGGAGAGGGGGCGGCCGCCCGGTTTTCCCTCGGACCGCGCCTTTGCCGCCGCGGCACGCGCGGCGGACAAGTCTATCGGGAAAGGAGACGAAAGGGATGGCAAAGGATACGGTTTCCCTCCACTCCGGGCATCGCAGCAGGATGCGGGAGAGAATTCTGCGGGAGGGGCTGAGCTCCCTTGAGGATCATGAGATTCTGGAATATCTCCTCTATCATGTGATATCCCGCCAGAACACGAACGAGCTCGCCCACCGCCTGCTGAACCGCTTCGGCACGCTCTCCGGCGTCCTCGAAGCCCCGATGGAGGAGCTCAGCTCCGTGGAGGGCGTCGGCGTGACGGCGGCGATGTTCCTTCATTCCTATCCCGAGATGTTTCACCTCTATCAGCTTGACAAGGCGAAAAAGGTCAGGAGGCTCTGCAGCTTTCCGGAGATCGGCGAGTACGCCCTCTCCTGGCTCAGCGGACAGAAGAGGGAGCAGGTGCTCTTTGTCCTCCTCGACGCGATGAACCGCATCCTTTTCAGCGAGATTGTATACGAGGGCAGCACAAGTATGTCGGAAATCTACACGCGCGACCTCGTCCGGAGGGCGACGCGATTCGACGCCTCTTCCGCCATTCTGGCGCACAACCATCCGAGCGGCGAATTCTGCCCGTCCCGGGAGGACATCGAGACCACCGAGAAGGTTTCGGAGGCGCTTCGGCAGGTGGAGGTGATGCTGATCGACCACGTCATTGTCGGCGGAAGCGATTTTGTCTCCCTCGCCTCCATCGGCTGTCTGCCGCATATTTTTGACAGCGATTACTTCGATCATCCTCCCAAACGCCTTGTGGCGGACAGAGGCCGGAGCGAGTAAAGCCGAAGGCGCCGTCCGTCCCGGGCGGCGGCACGGAAAATCGAAATAAATTGACCAAAAAATCATAAGAATCGAAATGATTTGCAGCAAATTTGGAAAACCTTTTCTTTTTGAAAAAGCGGTTGTTTTTCAAAATTGCGTGTGCTATAATACCCCTTGTTCGCAGGTTTTTTGTGTGGATGCGGGGAGCAAGGTTATTGCGGCCGGCACGGAAGCGCGTCTTCCGTTTGACAGGAATAACCCGGAAGGGGATCGAAAGGGCGGATTGGCGTCGTTTCGATCCCTTTTGATTTTTCGGCAGGGCGAAGAGAGGACGGGGTATTGCGTGGAAAAAGAAATCGGCTCCCGGCGTATTTCTGCCGGGAGCCGATTTTCTTATTCCTTCTTCAGAAAGGGAAGCAGCCTTCTCAAATACTGCCCGGTGTAGGACGCGGGATTCTTCGCGACCTCCTCGGGCGTGCCGCAGGCGATGACCTCGCCGCCGCCGTCGCCGCCCTCCGGGCCGAGGTCGATGATGTGGTCCGCCGTCTTGATGAGGTCGAGATTGTGCTCGATGACGACGACGGTGTTGCCGCTGTCGACAAGCTTCTGCAGCACCTCGATGAGCTTGTGCACGTCCGCGATGTGCAGGCCGGTCGTCGGCTCGTCGAGGATGTAGATCGTCTTGCCGGTCGAGCGGCGGCTGAGCTCCGTCGCGAGCTTGACGCGCTGCGCCTCGCCGCCGGAGAGCGTCGTGGCGGGCTGGCCGATCTTGATGTAGCCGAGGCCGACGTCCTGCAGCGTCTGGAGCTTGCGCGCGATGCGCGGCAGGCTGCTGAAGAACTCGAGACCCTCGTCGACCGTCATCTCGAGCACGTCGTAGATGCTCTTGCCCTTGTATTTGATTTCAAGCGTTTCGCGGTTGTAGCGCCGCCCCTTGCAGACGTCGCAGGGGACGTACACGTCCGGGAGAAAGTGCATCTCAATCTTGAGGATGCCGTCGCCCTGGCACGCCTCGCAGCGGCCTCCCTTGACGTTGAACGAGAAGCGCCCCGCGCCGTAGCCGCGCAGCTTCGCGTCCTGCGTCGAGGCGTACAGCTCGCGGATGTCGCCGAACACGCCCGTGTAGGTGGCGGGGTTCGACCGCGGCGTGCGCCCGATTGGCGCCTGGTTGATCTCGATCACCTTGTCGAGATTTTCCACGCCCTTGATTTCGCGGAATTTGCCGGGCCGGCTCCGTGCGCCGTTGAGTACGGCGGCGAGATGCTTGTACAGAATTTCGTTGATGAGCGACGATTTTCCCGATCCCGAGACGCCCGTGACGCACACGAACTTCCCGAGCGGAATATCCACGGTGATGCCGCGCAGATTGTTCTGCGCCGCGCCGAGGATGCGCAGCTTCTTCCCGTTGCCGGGGCGTCGCTTCTCCGGGACGAGCACCTGCCGCTTGCCGCTCAGGTACTGGCCGGTGACGCTTTTTTCGCACTGCAGGATGCCCTCGACGCTGCCGTTGTAGACGACCTCGCCGCCATGAACGCCC
The DNA here is from genome assembly GCA_944380675.1 of uncultured Clostridia bacterium. GTDB lineage: Bacteria > Bacillota > Clostridia > Oscillospirales > Acutalibacteraceae > Caccousia. Next base: position 28,783 of record CALWIH010000012.1, read on the forward strand.
GCGCCGGGGCCGATGTCGACGATGTGGTCGGCGGCGCGCATGGTGTCCTCGTCGTGCTCGACGACAATGACCGTGTTGCCGAGATCCCGCAGATGCTTGAGCGTCGCGAGGAGCTTGTCGTTGTCGCGCTGGTGCAGGCCGATGCTCGGTTCGTCGAGGATATACAGCACGCCCATCAGCGAGGAGCCGATCTGCGTCGCGAGGCGGATGCGCTGGCTCTCGCCGCCGGAGAGCGTTCCCGCCGCCCGCGAGAGCGTGAGATACCCGAGCCCGACGCTCTGCAGGAAGCCGAGGCGGCTCTTGATCTCCTTGAGAATGGTGCGGGCAATCATGGCCTCCTTGTCCGTGAGCGAAAGCTGCTCCACAAAATCGAGCGCCTTGACGACGGAGAGGTCGCAGAGCTCCGCGATGTTCAGCCCGCCCACGGTGACGGCGAGGCTCAGCGGGGAGAGGCGCTTCCCGTGGCAGGCGTCGCACGGGATGGCGCTCATATACGACTCGATCTCCTCCTTGATCCACGCGCTCTGCGTCTCGCGGAAGCGGCGGTCGAGGTTGTTGATGATGCCCTCGAACTCCGCCTCGTACGTCGCCCTGCCGCTCGCCGTCTCGCGGTGGAGCCTGAGCTTTTCGCCCTTCGTGCCGTAGAGCAGAATATCGACAATCTCCGGCGGCAGCTCGCCGAGCGGCGTGTCGAGCGAAAAGTTGTACCGCTTCGAGAGCGCGTTCATATACATCGCGGCGACGGTATTGCCCTCCATCGCCCAGCCGCTGCCCTTGAGGCCGCCCGCGCTGATGGACTTCGTCCAGTCGGGAATCACGCGGTCGGGATCGATCTTCATGAAGACGCCGAGGCCGGTACACTTCGGGCACGCGCCGTACGGATTGTTGAACGAGAACATCCGCGGCGTGAGCTCCTCGATGCTGTACCCGTGCTCGGGGCAGGCGTAGTTCTGCGAGAAGGTCAGCTCCTCGCCGTCGACGACGCTGACGACGGACAGCCCGCCCGTCAGCGAGGAGGCCGTCTCGATGGAGTCGGCCAGACGCGAGCGGATGGATTCCTGAATCACGAGGCGGTCGATGACGATTTCAATCGTGTGCTTGTTGTTCTTCGCGAGCTTGATGGGCTCGGAGAGGTCGTAGAGGATGCCGTCGCACCGCACGCGGACAAAGCCGCTCTTCCGCGCGCTCTCGAGCTCCTTGAGGTGCTCGCCCTTGCGTCCGCGCACAATCGGCGCGAGAATCTGAATCTTGCTGCGCTCCGGCAGCGCCATCACCTGGTCGACGATCTGGTCGATCGTCTGCTGCCGGATTTCCCGTCCGCAGACAGGGCAGTGCGGGATGCCGATCCGCGCGTAGAGCAGGCGCAGATAGTCATAGATCTCCGTCACGGTGCCCACAGTCGAGCGCGGGTTCTTCGAGGTGGTCTTCTGGTCGATCGAGATGGCGGGGGAGAGGCCCTCGATGTAGTCGAGGTCGGGCTTCTCCATCTGCCCGAGGAACTGGCGCGCGTAGGAGGAGAGCGACTCGACATACCGCCGCTGGCCCTCCGCGTAGATGGTGTCGAACGCCAGCGAGGACTTTCCGGAGCCGGAAAGCCCTGTGAATACAATCAGCTTGTCGCGCGGGATGTGCAGATCGATGTTTTTCAGATTATGCTCCCTCGCGCCCTTGATGAAAATGTCTTTTGAACTCAACTTCGCTGTCCCAGCCTTTCCTGCGGGCGCTCCGCCGTCAGAGCGTTCCCTTATCCTGCAGCTTTTTGATTTTGTCTCTCAGATAGGCGGCGTGCTCGAACTCGAGAATCTTGGCGGCGGCCTTCATCTCGCGCGTGAGCTGCTCAATCATCTGCTTGCGCTCCGCGGCGCTCAGACGGCGCTTTTTGCCGCTTCTGCCGACCTCGTCGTCCTTGTGGGTCGAAATCTCGAGCACGTCGGAGACCTTTTTTACGATCGTCTTCGGCGTGATGCCGTGCTCCTCGTTGTACTTCATCTGGATGGCGCGGCGGCGCTCCGTCTCGCGGATGGCCGCCTCCATGCTCGGCGTCACGGAGTCGGCGTACATGACGACCTGCCCCTCCGCGTTTCTCGCCGCGCGCCCGATCGTCTGGATGAGCGAGCGCTCCGATCGCAGGAAGCCCTCCTTGTCCGCGTCGAGGATGGCGACGAGCGACACCTCCGGGATATCGAGGCCCTCGCGCAGCAGGTTGATGCCGACAAGCACGTCGAACTCGCCGAGGCGCAGGTCGCGGATGATCTCCATGCGCTCCACCGTGTCGATGTCGTGGTGCATATACCGCACGCGGATGCCGACGCCCTCGAGGTAGGAGGTGAGATCCTCCGCCATCTTTTTCGTCAGCGTCGTCACGAGGACGCGGTTCCCCTTCGCGGTGCGCAGGTTGATCTCCGAGATGAGATCGTCGATCTGCCCGTCCGTCGGCTTGACGGTGATCTCCGGGTCGAGCAGGCCCGTCGGGCGGATCACCTGCTCGACGACCTGCGCCGAGCGCTCCCGCTCGAAGTCGCCCGGCGTCGCGCTGACGAAGATCGCCTGGTTGACGTGGCCGTAAAACTCGTCGAAGTTAAGCGGGCGGTTGTCATATGCCGAGGGGAGGCGGAAGCCGAAATCGATGAGCGACTTCTTTCTCGCCTGATCGCCGGCGAACATCGAGCGCACCTGCGGCAGCGTGACGTGCGACTCGTCCACGAAGAGGAGAAAATCCTCGGGGAAGTAGTCGAGCAAAGTGCACGGCATACTGCCCGGCGCGCGGCCCGAGAGGACGCGCGAATAGTTCTCGATGCCCTTGCAGAAGCCGATTTCCTCAAGCAGCTCCGTGTCGTACTGCGTGCGCTCGCGGATTCGCTGCGCCTCGATCAGTTTGCCCTTTTCTTCAAAAAATTTGACGCGCTCCTCCATCTCCGCCTGAATTTCCTGCACCGCCCGGCGCATTTTCTCGCGCGGGACGATGTAGTGCGACGCGGGATAGATCGCCGCGTGCCTGAGGTTCGCCTTGACCTCGCCGGTCAGCGCGTTGATCTCCGTAATGCGGTCGATCTCGTCGCCGAAAAACTCGATGCGCAGAACGGTGTCGGTGCTCTCCGCGGGGAAGATCTCCACCACGTCGCCGCGCACGCGGAACTTGTTGCGGACGAGGTTGACGTCGTTGCGCTCGTACTGGATCTCCACCAGCTTGCGCAGCAGCTCGTCGCGGCTCTTTTCCATGCCGGGGCGCAGGGAGATGACCATCGTGCGGTAATCGATCGGGTCGCCCAGGCTGTAGATGCACGACACGCTCGCCACGATGATGACGTCCCGCCGTTCGGAGAGCGCGCTCGTCGCCGAGTGGCGGAGCTTGTCGATCTCGTCGTTGATGGCCGAGTCCTTTTCAATATAAGTGTCCGTCGTGGCGATGTACGCCTCCGGCTGATAGTAATCGTAATACGAGACGAAATATTCGACGGCGGACTCCGGGAAGAACTCGCGGAACTCGCTGCACAGCTGCGCGGCGAGCGTCTTGTTGTGCGCGAGGACGAGCGTGGGCCGCTGCACCTGCGCGATGACGTTCGCCATCGTGAACGTCTTGCCCGAGCCCGTGACGCCGAGCAGCGTCTGCTCCCGCATCCCGCGGCGCACGCCCTCCGCGAGCCTCGCGATGGCCTCCGGCTGATCGCCCGTGGGCTGATACGGGGAGCGGAGGAGGAATTTATCCGGTTCTTTCTGCTCTGCCAAGACGCTTCACCTGCTTTCCCGCCCGGCGCGAATCGGTCTGCGCGGGGCTGAACCCGGTCTGATGTGTAGGAACGTTTGTTTGAATATTGTACACTGTTTCCCGCCTTCTGTCAAGGGTCGGACGAGGGGAGAGGCCGCGTTCTTTCGCGAAAAAAAGACGGCGCCCGCCCGGGGACGCCGTCCTTTTGTGCCTTTCAGCAGGCCCAGCCGCTGACGCGTGAGCAGCGGCGAATCAGATAGCGCAGAATCAGCTCCCGATCCTCAGGGCTTTCCACGCGCAGCTCCGGGGAGAGATACCCGTCTGTTGACCGGTTCATCAGCATCCGGAGCGCGTAGAGCAGGGAGAGCGTGCTGTTGATCGCGAAGGCGGCGCCATCTTCCATGATGAGGGCGACGTTTCCTGTTGCGTGCTCAAGCAGCGAGGCAAGCTCTCCGGGGGTAAAGTGATACAATTTCATCGGAAACATCCCTCCTTTGCCCCCGATCATAGCACGATCGATTTTGAAAAGCAAGGATCGAACTGTAGAAATGCGCGGGGAGAAAAAGGGAAATATTTTGTGCGAAACAATGAAATAACAGGCTGAAAACGAACATTACACGCTGAACGTCGGCATGGTGTACAAAAAACAGGCAATTTCACGCTTCTGTGTTATTTTCCTCTGCCGAGGCCGACGGCGCCCATGGCGGTTGCCGCCGCGCCGCACATCACCGTCACGATTCCCACGATAAACACGACGATTGCGAAGCCCTTTGTCATGCTGCTGCACCTCCTTTTCCGGCCGCGTTTTTCTTTCCTATTATAACACCGCGTTTTGGGGAGGGTCAATATGAGCGGAGGGTCTGCGCGCGGCGGATTGGCCGGAAACGGCTTCGGAAACAAAAATTTACAAATCGTTAATTTCCGCATACGGGTTCTATAGTAGAATAGTGAAAGATTATCAGGCGGGAGGCGCTCTATGTTTGGCTATGTCCGTCCCTACAAGCCGGAGCTCCTGGTGCGGGAATGGGAACAGTACCGCGGCGTATACTGCGGGCTGTGTCGCCGCCTCGGGGAGCTGTTCGGCGGCGCGGCGCGGCTGTCGCTGAGCTACGACGGAACGTTCCTCGCCATGCTGGTCATGGCGCTCGGGGAGAGCTGCACGGGCTTCGAGCAGCGGCGCTGCGTGGTCAACCCCGCGAAGCGCTGCGCGTACTGCCTCGCGGACGGCGATCCGTACGGCATACCCGCCGCCCTGACGGCCATCCTCGCCTGGTACCATCTCAGAGACGACCGCCGCGACGCGGGCGCGGGGAAGCGGGTGCGCTCCCTCGCGCTGAGTCCGCTGGCCGCGCCGGGACACCGCCGCGCGAAGCGGCTGTTTCCCGCCGTGGAGTCCCTTGCCGCGTCCTACGTCGCGGCGCAGGAGGCTGCGGAGCGCGACCCGGAGGCGGGACTCGACGCCTGCGCCGAGCCGACGGCCCGCCTCCTCGAGGAGGCTCTCGTGCTCGCCGTGTTCCGGGGCGGGGAGGAGGAGCGGTCCCTTTCCCGCGTCCTCCGCCAGCTCGGGTATCATCTCGGGCGGTGGATTTATCTGATGGACGCCGCCGACGACTGGCGCGACGATCTGCAAAAAGGCGCGTTCAACCCGTTTCTCAGGAAGTTCTCCCTGTCCGGCGAGCCGGACGAGGCGGCTGCCCTGCGGCTGCGCGATGACGCGAACGGGACGCTGAATATGTCGATGGCGCAGATCAACGCCGCGTTTGCTCTTCTGGAGCTCAGGCAGTTTGAGCCCATTCTGCGCAACATCGTTTCTCAGGGTATGCCGGAGCAGCAGCGGCAAATTTTGTATCAGGACAAAAAGGAGAATGGCCATGTCGGATCCGTATAAGGTGCTGGGCGTGCCCCCCACTGCGACAGATGAAGAGGTGAAAACCGCATACCGGGAATTGGCGAAGAAATACCATCCCGACAATTACGCGGACAGTCCCCTCGCGGATCTGGCGGGCGAGAAGATGAAGGAGGTCAACGAGGCGTACGATCAGGTGATGAACGAGCGCCGCCGCGGAAAGAACGGCCAGACGGGCGGCTACCAGTCCGGCGGCTATCAGCCCGGGGGCTCCCGCGGAAATCCGTACCAGGGCCAGTACGGCTCCTACGGCTACGGAAATTCCTCCTCCTTCCCGGACGTGCGCAGCCTCATCATGAACGGCCGAATCGCCGACGCGGAGCAGATCCTCAACGGCGTCCCCTCCGACGGCAGAAACGCCGAGTGGTTCTTCCTCAAGGGCACCGTGCTTTATAAGCGCGGCTGGCTCGACGAAGCGTACAATCACTTCACCCGCGCGTCCCAGATGGAGCCCGGCAACATGGAATACCGCTCCGCCATGAATCAGGTCATGAACCAGAGAAACGGCGGCTACGGCGGCTACAATCCGGCCGGCCAGACGGGCGGCTGCACGACCTGCGACATCTGCAACGGCCTCATCTGCGCCGACTGCTGCTGTGAATGTATGGGCGGTGATTTGATCCCATGCTGCTGAAACAAGGCGAAAAAATGGCCTTCGGCGGAATCCTCTGCGCGCTGTCCGCCCTGCTCGTGCTGGGCGCCGGCCTTTTCCCGACGATGACGTACGCGCTGCCCGCCGTGTCGGGGCTTCTGCTCATCGCCGCGGTGCTGGAGCTCGGGAAGCGCTGGGCGTTCTTCTGCTACATCGCCGTGTCGCTTCTCGCGTTCTTCTTCGGGACGGACAAGGAAGCCGCCGCGGTTTTCATCCTCTTTTTCGGCTATTATCCGATTTTAAAGGCGCTGCTCGACCCGATCCGCAGCCGCCCGGTGCAGTGGCTGCTCAAGCTGCTCATCTTCAACGCGGCAGCCGCCGCGGCGTTTCTCGTCTCAGTGTTTCTGCTCGGCGTGCCGGTGGAATCGTTTGCTCTTGCCGGGCTTTCCCCGCAGTGGGTGCTCGCCGCGCTGCTGCTCGCGGGAAACCTGGTTTTCGTCCTCTATGACAAGGCGGCGGGCGGAGTGGTTCTGCTCTACTGTGCCAGAATTCGCCCGGCCATGCGCCGGATTTTCCGAAAGTGAACAGCGCGCTGCTCGGCAGGGGCCGGTTCCGGCCTCTGCCGTTTTTTGGTATGACGGGCATGCCGCCAGTCTGTGGTGGAAGTCCACAAGGGGCGTAGTTGCCAACGAACCCCATA